>CAZWAX010000650.1:0-2534 GCA_964631985.1 uncultured Polyangiaceae bacterium
GGCACACCGGGCAGAGGTCGCCCTCGATGTGGGTCCCGAGCATCTTCTCGAACTCTTTCCGGAGATGGCGGGGCAGGAGGTGCAGCGGCTCCTCGAACATCGGGCAGCCGTCGATGACGTAGATCGGGTCACTCGACTCGAGGCCACGCTGCAGCTTCTCGACCAGTGAGCTCTTGCCGGAGCCGACCGGGCCCATCAGGTAGAGCACCTGACGACTCTCCTCGCCCTTCAAGGACGCGGCGTGGAAGTACCGAACGATCTGCGAGATCGTCTTCTCGATGCCGAAGAACTCCTCACGGAAGAACCCGTAGGACTTCAGCGACTCGTCCTTGTACAGGCGCTTCACACGCGGGTCGTCCGTGTCGTGGACGTCGGTGGTGCCCAGCCGCATGATGATGTCGTACACGCGGGAGTGCGCGAGCTTCGGAAGGGTCGGATCCTCGCGCACGCGTTCGAGATACTCGAGAAAGGTGCCGCGCCAGCTCTTCTGCTCGTGGACGGCGCGGTCGTCTTTGATCAGCTTCTCGAAGACGCTCTTCCCGTTTTCCATAGAGGCTCCTTCCTGGACGAACCAGGAGCTCGGGTGGCCCGCACGGCGTGCATCGCACGCGAGACGTGCGAACGATCAGAGCTGTAGCGAAAGTATAGTGAGCGGTATCTGCAGTGGGAAGCCCGATCACGGATGGCCGTGACCGCGGCGACGTGGACACGTGATGCGCAATGAGGAGCACGGGAAGCGGGGTCAGTCGTAACGGGCGCCGCATCGGCGCGCCATTGCCTCGACCTCTCGTCCGCCGGCCATCGTCTGGCCATGCTCACCCCGCCCCAAAAAAAGGGTAGCATCGGCCTTCTCGGAGTGTCAACGCGAATCCTCCGATGTGGGCTGCGCATGCGATCGCCAGCGGCGCTGTCACGATCTTGACCCCGCGGGAGTTTCGGACCACACACGTCGCGATGAATGCGACCGACGCGCTCCGCCGTGCCGCGCGCCGTTGGCCCGAGCGCGAAGCATTGCGTGACGGCGGCGCGAGCATCGCGTTCGGGGTGCTCGATGCGCGCGTCGACCGCCTCGCGCACTGTCTGACGCAGGCCGGCGTCGGCTTTGGTGATCGCGTTGCCACCTACCTCCCGAACTCGATCGCGCACGTGGTCGCTCAACAAGCAATCCTCCGTCTCGGTGCGGTGTGGGTGGGGGTGAACCGGCGGCTGGCGCCCCCGGAGGTCGCGTTCATGCTGGAGCATGCCGAGGCGCGGGTGGTGCTCGCGGACGGCAACGGCATCGGGGCAGCGCGTCCGGCGATGCCGCTCCGCGAGATTCTCGACGTCAGTGGGGGTGATGCGGCGTTCGAGCGTCGCCTCGCGAGCGCACCGTCGGTCCCGCCCTCGCGGTCGCCGACGGAGTCGGACGTGGCCCGGCTCCGATACACCTCGGGGACCACGGGGCGCCCGAAAGCCGCCGTGCTGACCCATGGTTGCGCGCTCGCGTCGCTTCGGAACCTGCTCGCCGAGCTCCACGAGCTCGGGCCATCCGACACCGTGGCGCACGTGGCGCCGCTCACCCACGCGAGCGAGGCGCTCCTGGCCCCCGCGTTCTGGCGTGGTGCGCGCAGCATTCTCTGCTCCGACTTCGAGCCGGCGGCGTTCCTCGACCTGATCGAACGGGAGCGGGTCACCATGCTCTTTCTCGTGCCGACGATGATCGCCACCCTCGTCGCGGGCGCGAGCCCGCGGGACGCCTACGCCAGCCTGCGTACGGTCGTCTACGGCGCGGCCCCGATGCCGGATGACGTCATGGTCAGCGCGCTCGACGTCCTCGGTCCCGTATTGCTTCAAATCTACGGCCTCAGCGAGTGCCCGTTCCCCATCACGACGCTGCGGAAGGAGGACCACCTCGACCCGGCCCGCCGGGGCAGCTGCGGGCTGCCGACGGCACTGAACGAGGTCCAGGTACTGGACGGCCACGGACGAACCCTGCCTCCGGGGGAGGTTGGCACCATCGCCGTCCGTGGACCGCAGCTGATGCGCGAGTATTGGGGCGATCCCGAGGCGACCGCCGCCGTTCTCGTCGACGGGTGGCTCCGCACCGGCGACCTCGGTCGCCTCGACGAGGCCGGCTTCCTGACGCTGGTCGACCGGAGCGACGACGTCATCATCAGCGGCGGGTTCAACGTTTACCCACGCGAGGTTGAGGTCGTCCTCGAGGCGCATCCCGCCGTCGCGGAGGCGGCGGTCGTCGGCATTCCTCATCCCCGCTGGGGACGCGGCGTCGCGGCCTGGGTCGTCTGCAAGCCCGCAGCGTCCGCGGGCGAGCAGGAGCTCATCGACTTCTGCCGTACCCGCCTGGCCGGGTACAAGAAGCCGTTGCAGGTGACGTTCGTGACGTCCCTCCCGAAGAGCTCGACCGGCAAGCTCCTCCGCCGCGAGCTCCGCACGGCGCAAGCGCAGTGAGCGAGCCCGCGGGTTCACTTCGCCTCGGCCCATCGGAGGATCGGGTGCGAAGCGCCAGACCGCACGGGGGCGAAATCTCCGAGGCC
>CAZWAX010000651.1:0-2531 GCA_964631985.1 uncultured Polyangiaceae bacterium
CGGCCGCGGCCGGTGGGCTCACGGTCGCGCTCAGCGGCGGCGAGTTCTCGTGCACGTACGCGGTCAAGCCGGAAGAGGACCTGCTCCACGCCTATTTCCACGATCTCGTCGTCCGCTTTCCCGACTGCAAGGTCGGCAAGGACGGGGCGCCGCGCGATCACCACGAGGAGCCGCTCGACTGGGAGTGCAAGATCGGACAGTGCGGGCTCTGCGCCGTCGAGATCATCGAGGGCGCCGACAACTTCGTCCCACCGGATCCCGGTGGCATGGAGCGTCCGACCATCGAAAAGGTCCGTCAGCTCGACTGGGACCCCAAGAAATACCGGCTCGCCTGCGTCGCCAAGATCAAAGGGCCGGTCAAACTGACGATTCCACCCGCCTAAAGCGCGAGCATCCACGGAGGGGCCATGCGGAGAGCGGTGCTGGATGTGAGGCAGATGCGAGGAGTGAGCCGGATTGCGGTCGTGATCGCGACGGTGACACTCGCGGCATGCGGCGGTGGGGCCGGTCAGGGCGAGGGCCCGGGCACGGGCCCGCCGCCCGCGGCGACGGCACCGACGCTCGCGCCCGACGAGGTGCGATCGTTGCTCGAGCATGCGGCGCGCGCCGTGGATCGCGACCTGGTGGTGGCGATCACCGATCGGCGCGGAACCATCCTCGGCGTTGCCGCGAATTTCCCGATCGACGCGGCCGCGTGCAGGAACCCGGCGCCGCCCCCCGGCTCCGACTGTGCCAATGCGGCGTATGCCGTCCAGCTGGCGCGTACCGGGGCCTTCTTCAGCGCCGATCAGACCCCGCTCACCTCGCGCTCGATTCGATTCATCAGCGACATCCACTTTCCGCCGCGCATCGACAACAGCGGCGCGGCCGCCCTGTTCGGGATCGAGAACACCAACCGCGGCTGCAGCTTCGATGCGGCGCTCGACGACGCGCTCTTCCAGCCCGGCATGGTGGTGCCGCGGGCGCGCAGCTTGGCGGCGACGCTCGTCGATCTCGATGGCGGTCCCGCGCTCGCGTGTGAGAGCGGCGGATTGCGCGCCGGCTGTACGACCGGCATCGCCACCCTTCCCGGCGGCGTCCCGATCTTCAAGGCTGGCAATGGGCAGCCCCTGCGCATGGCCGGCGGCATCGGGGTGGTGCTTCGCGGCAGCAACCCGGGTCCGGACTTCGAGGCCGCTCCGGAGGGGAACGTCGTGCTGCGCCGCCAGGACGGCGATCCCGATTTCGACGTCGCCGAGTTCGCGGCCCGCGCGTTCGCCGGCGATCCGCGGGCGTTCGTGCCCACCATCGTCGACAAGGGCCTCGTCAACATCTGCTTGAATACCGAGATCGCACCACCCGCGTGCTGTACGGCGGCGGTGCCTTGCGGCTTCAGCATTCTCCCCGACGTGTCGAACATCGACCCGGTCATCTTCATCGATGGCATCGAGGTGCCCGAGGTGGCCGACAATCCGCCGGTGCCGGACGGTGTCGGTCCTGTGGACCGGACCCTCTCGTTCGTGCTCGACCCCGCAGCCGCGCCGGCGTCGGGGATCGTCCCGAGCGGGTGGCTCGTCGGGCCGAGCCCGTCTTCGCCGGGCGCGCAGGCGCTCAGTGCCGACGAGGTGCGCGCCATCATCGATGCCGGTGTCGTGCAGGCGCAGAAGACCCGCGCTGGCATCCGGCTCCCGCTCGAGGAGCGCACCGCGATGATGCTCGCGGTGTCCGACACCAACGGCACACTGCTCGGCCTCTTCCGCATGGACGACGCGACGGTGTTCTCGATCGACGTCGCGGTCGCCAAGTCGCGGAACGTGATCTGGTTCAGCAATCCCGCCATCGATCCGATCGACACGCTCGACACGCCGTTCATCGGTGACGTCCGGGGCGAGGCGTATGCCCCTGGGACGGCGATCACCAATCGCACGCTCAGCTTCGGCGCTCAGCCGCTGTTCCCGTCGGGGATCGACGGCACCGATCCCGGACCGTTCCGGCGCGTGTTTCTCTTCGACTCCGGGAGTCCGTGTACCAACGGCCAGGAGCCCGAGAACGGCCGGCAGAACGGCATCGTCTTCTTCCCGGGGAGCGCCCCGCTCTATCGCGACGGGGTGTTGATCGGTGGCTTCGGCGTCAGCGGCGACGGCGTCGAGCAGGACGACATCGTGACGAATGGCGGTGCGAACGCTACGCCGGGCTTCGAGCCGCCGTCGGAAATCCGCGCCGATCAGGTGAAGGTGCGCGGGGTCCGCTTGCCGTACCTCAAGTTCAACCGGCAGCCGAGTCAATGAGCGCCGAGACGCGCTGACGCGAGGATGCAGATCGCGAGTACGGGTTCGATGGCGAAGGACGGAGACGACAAAGGGCTCGACGAGCACACGCGGATCGGCGTTGCACCGCCGAAGCTCCCCGGCGCCGCCGCGCCGGCGGCTTCACCGCCACCGTCGCTCGACGAGCACACACGGGTCGGCGTCGCGCCGCCGAAGCTTCCTGGTGCCCCTGCGCCCGTTGCCCCACGGCCGAGCCTCGACGAGTCCACGCGGGTCGCCTCGGCG
>CAZWAX010000652.1:0-2531 GCA_964631985.1 uncultured Polyangiaceae bacterium
CCCCTTCCTCTTTCTCTCCGTATTGCAGGTGCTGACGACGGCGCTCGTCGTCGACGTCGGCCTCGGCGCGGCGATGGGCGTCGCCAGCATCGTGCTCCTGTCGCTCGCCGCGTTCGCCGGCGCGCCGGCGGCCCTGGACCCGGGCGCGCCCGGCCTGACGCTCGCGGCGGGCGGGACGTCCGACCGCCTGCTGCGGCTCGGGTCGTTCGCCATCACGCTGCTCTTCTTGGTGCTCGTGGGCGGCGGCCTCGGGCGACGTCTCGCCAAGAGCGAGCGCGCGCTCGCCGGCACGCATCGTCGGCTGGCACGCTCGCTCCTCCGCCTCACCGCGACGCACGCGTCGCTGCAGGACGCCTACGGCCGGTTGGCACGCGCCGAAGCGGAGCTCGTCGAGACGGACCGGATGAAGACGATGCAGCTGCTGGTCGCGGGTCTTGCCCACGAGCTCGGCAATCCGCTCACCGTGCTTGCGGGCAACGTCGAGCCGCTGACCGAGTCGGTGCGTGCCTACGAGCGCGCCCTCGCGTGGTGCGCGGCGTATGTTCCGTGTGGCGGCGCGTCCGAGCTCGCGGTGGCGCTCAGCGAGGCGGCCGAGGCACGGCGGGAGACGCCGCTCCTGCTCGCCAACTGCGCGGAGGCGACCAGCCGCGCGACGGCGCTGCTCGGCCAGCTTCGCGACTTCGGCCGCGGCGGCAAGGGCACCGTCCGACGCCCGGCGGCGCTCGCGCCCGGGATCGTCGGCACGCTCGCCCTGGTGCGTTACCGGTTGCCCGCGGGCGCCACGGTCCACGAGTCGTACGCCGACGTTCCGCCGGTCGTCTGCGTGCCCGCCGAGATCAACCAGGTGCTGATCAATCTCCTGATGAACGCGATGGACGCCCTCGCCCCGGGCGGCAATCTCTGGCTCGCGCTCGACCGCGACCATGACGAGGTGTGCATCGTCGTTCGTGACGACGGTGCGGGCATCCCGCCCGAGATCCTGCCGCGCGTTTTCGAGCCCTTCGTCACCACCAAGGAAGCGGGCCGCGGCACCGGCCTCGGTCTCGCCATCTCGCAGTCGATCGTGGCCCGCCACGGTGGCCGCATCGAGGTCGAGACGACGAGCGGGGAGGGCACCACGGTGACGGTGTGGTTGCCGGTGGTCAGTTGATTTCGGCCCCGTGCGCTTCGGGCGCGCTGCGCCCGAATGCTCCGATGGCCCAGGGATTTCGGGCGGGTTATCGCCACATGTCGGTAGGGGTGCGGACGTCGAGGTGGTCGCGGAGGGCGTCGCCCAAGAAGTTGAGGCCGAGCACGGTCACCAGGATCGCGAGGCCGGGGAACACCGTGAGGTGGGGCGCCACCAGCACGAAGGCGCGGCCGTCGTTCAGCATCGCGCCCCATGACGGCGTCGGCGGCTGCGCGCCGAGCCCGAGGAAGCTGAGCGACGCCTCGGCGACGATCGCTGCGGCCATCCCGAAGGTCGCATGCACGAGCATGGGGGTGGCGAGCAGCGGTATGAGGTGGCGGAGCAGGATCCGGCGCTCGGGGACGCCGAGCGCCCGCGCCGCCTCGACGAACTCGCGCTCGCGGAGACGCACGATCTCGCCGCGGGCGAGACGTGCGTACCCGGTCCAGCCGATGAGGCAGAGCGCGATCACGACGTTCCGCAAGCTCGGCCCGAGGATGCCGGTGAGCGCGATCGCGAGGAGCAGCCCGGGAAACGCCAGCAGCACGTCGACGGCGCGCATGACGAGCTCGTCGACCCAGCCGCCGGCGAACCCGGCGAGGGCGCCGATCGTGGCGCCGATCAGCAGCGAGACCAGCACCGTCACGACGCCGACCGCGAGCGAGACGCGCGTGCCGTAGACGACGCGGGCGAGGATGTCGCGCCCGAGCTTGTCCTGGCCGAGCGGGTGATCGGCGCTCGGCGGCGCCAGGTTCTCGGCGAGCACCTGGGCCGTCGGGTCGTAGGGCGCGATCCACGCCGCCCCGCACGCGACGATCAGCAGCACGACGACGAGCGTCGCCCCCAGCAGCATGCGGAGCGAGGTCATGACGGACGCGCGCCGACGCGCGGGTCGAGCCAGCCGTTCACCACGTCGGCGAGGGCATTGGCGAGCACGAAGCCGGCGGCGATGGTCAGGATGCAGCCCTGGACCACCGGGTAGTCGCGCTGATTGATCGCGTCGATCAGCAAGCGCCCGAGCCCGGGCCACGCGAAGATGGTCTCGGTGATGACCGTGCCGGCGAGCAGCGCGCCGAACTGGAGCCCGAGGATGGTCACGACCGGCCCGAGCGCGTTCCGGAGCGCATGCCGCGTCAGGATGCGGGCGCGGCTCACGCCCTTGGCCCGCGCCGTTCGCACGTAATCCTCGGCGAGGCATTCGAGGACGGTCGCACGCGTCATGCGGGTCAGGATCGCCGCCATCCCGAAGCCGAGCGTGAAGGCGGGTAGGATCAGCTGCGCCCACGTTCCTCGCCCCGAGACCGGCAGCCAGCGGAGCTCGATCGCGAAGAAGATGATCAGCATCGGCCCGAGCCAGAAGCTC
>CAZWAX010000653.1:0-2529 GCA_964631985.1 uncultured Polyangiaceae bacterium
CCTCGAGCCGCGGATTGAGCTCCATATTGCTCAGATCCTTAACTTTTTCAAACACACCAAGGAGCTTGTCGCGGCCGATCTCGGGGTGGGTGATCTCGCGGCCGCGAAAGAAGACCGAGACCTTCACGCGCTGCCCCCGCTCCAGAAATTTGCGGATGTGTGCGACCTTGAAATCGATGTCGTGGCCGTCGGTGCGCGATCCCATCTTCACTTCCTTGACGGTGACGAAGACCTGCTTCTTCTTGGATTCCTGGGACTTTTTCTTCTTCTCGTAGCGGAACTTCCCGTAGTCCATGATCCGGCAGACCGGGGGGGTTGCCGTTGGAGCGATCTCCACCAGATCGAGCTCTTTGCTCTCGGCGAGACGCAGGGCCTCGGGGGTCTCGAGCACTCCGAGCTGGCCGCCGTCGGCGTCGATCACACGCACTTCGCGCGCATGGATCTGGTAGTTGATACGGGTTTGGGCTTCCTTGCTGCTTATGGGACACCTCCTGCCGTCGTCGGACGGATTTCAGACGTCGCTTTCTCGATGAGCTCTGGAATGCCGAGCGCAGGTAGCGTGCCCGCGCCTCGGCGTCGTGGTGCGACGGTGTTGGTTGCGACTTCCTTGTCGCCGATGACCAACACGTACGGGATCTTCTGGAGCTCGGCTTCACGAATCTTGTAGCCGAGCTTTTCCTTCCGCAAATCCGCTTCGGCGCGCAACCCGGCGGCGCGCAGGGACGCGAGCACCTCCCGCGCATAGGCGTGCTGATCCTCCGTGACGGTCACCAGTCGCATCTGTATCGGTGCGAGCCACAGCGGAAAATCACCCGCACAGTGCTCGATCAGGATCGCCATAAAGCGCTCGATCGAGCCGAGCAACGCTCGGTGAATCATCACCGGGCGTTCTTCCTCGCCTGCGGAATTCACGAAGTGCAGATCGAAGCGCTCCGGCAAGCCGAAGTCGAGCTGAACCGTTCCGAGCTGCCATTCCCGTCGCATCGCATCGAGGATGCAAAAGTCGATCTTGGGTCCATAGAACGCGCCGTCGCCTGCGTTCAGCTCGTAGGCGATCCCTCGATTCCGCAGTACTTCCGTCAGCGTCGACTCCGCACGCTCCCACATCGTATCGTTCCCGATCGATTTTTCCGGGCGCGTTCCGAGATAGATGCGACGCTCGGCGAATCCGAAGAGCTCGTAGGTGCGGAACAGCATGTCGATCACGCGCCCAACCTCGCCCTCGATCTGATCGGGCGTACAGAAGATGTGCGCATCGTCTTGCGAGAACGATCGCACGCGCGTTAGGCCAGCCGTGACGCCGGAGCGCTCGTAGCGATGGAGCCTCCCGAAGTCGGCGAGCCGAATCGGAAGGTCGCGGTACGAGCGCGTCGACATGCCGTACAGGAGGCAATGACTCGGGCAGTTCATCGGCTTCACGGCCATCGCCCGGTCGTCGGCCTCCGTGAAGTACATGTTCTCGCGATAGTTGTCGTAGTGCCCCGAACGCTTCCAGAGCTCGACGTCGAGCACCTGCGGCGTCAGCACCTCTTGGTAGCCGAACTGATCGTAGAGTCGCCGAATGTACGCGATGAGCTCGTTGTAAATGATCGTGCCCTTCGGATGGAAAAATGGGCTCGCGGGGGCCTCCGGGTGGAAGCTGAACAAGTTCAGGTCCCGCCCGAGACGACGATGGTCGCGACGCTTGGCCTCCTCGAGCATGGCCAGGTGCGCTTTCAACTCCTTGGGAGAAGCGAAGGCAGTACCGTAGATGCGCTGAAGCATCTCATTGTGTTCGCTACCGCGCCAATATGCCCCCGCGACACTGGTCAGCTTGAATGCCTTCAGGCGCCCCGTCGAGGGGACGTGCGGGCCACGGCACAGGTCGGTGAAATCGCCTTGCGTATAGAGCGACACTCGATCGTCGGGAATGCTTTCGATGATCTCGACTTTGTAGTGTTCGCCGAGATTCCGAAAGAACGCGATGGCTTCGTCCTTGGCGACCTCGCGGCGCTCGACCGGAAAGTTCGCGTCCGCAAGCTCGCGCATCAGCGCTTCGATGCGCTCGAGATCCTCCGGGGTGAACGGCCGGTCGTGCTTGAAGTCGTAGTAGAAGCCTGACTCGATGACCGGCCCGATCGTCACTTGCGTCTGCGGGAACAGGCGCTTGACCGCATGGGCCATCAGGTGCGCGGTCGAATGGCGGATGACCTCGAGACCTTCGCGCGAATCCGGGAAGATCGGTCGAACGACCGCATCGGACTCGATCGGTCGGGACAGATCGACGATCCGGTCGTCGACACCCGCGGCGATCGCTTCACCGATGCGACGCTCCCCGAGCGCGCGCAATGCCTCGCCTACAGTGACGCCGCCCCGAACCTCGACTACTTCCCCGCTCGGCTTGGTAACACGAACGTCTCCCGCGTTCATGCGGGGCGAGGGCGAAGATGTCTTGGTAGGCACGGGCGGGATTGAACCGCCGGCCTCTTCCGTGTCAAGGAAGCGCTCTCCCACTGAGCTACGTGCCTGAGATTCGATAACAGATTGTTT
>CAZWAX010000654.1:0-2521 GCA_964631985.1 uncultured Polyangiaceae bacterium
CGCCAGCCGCCGTCGGCGGAGATCACGAAGCGCGCCGCGGCGTCGTTGCTGCGATCGCGGAGCGCTTCCGCGCTGAACCCGCCGAAGATCACCGAGTGCGTCGCGCCGATCCGGGCGCAGGCCAGCATCGCGATGGCGGCCTCGGGGATCATCGGCATGTAGATCGCGATCCGGTCGCCCTTGTGGGCGCCGATGCGCTTCAACGCGGCCGCGAAGCGGCACACCTCGGTGTGCAGCATCTGGTAGGTGAGCACGCGGGTGTCGCCGGGCTCGCCCTCCCAGATGATGGCGGCCTTGTTCCGGCGCGCGGTCCCGAGGTGCCGGTCGAGACAATTGACGGAGAGGTTGATCTTCCCCCCGACGAACCATTTGGCGTCGGGGCAATTCCACTCGAGGGTCTTGGTCGGCGGCGTGAACCAGGAAAGCTCGCGGCCGATGCCGGCCCAGAACGCTTCGGGGTCTTTCGTGGACTGCTCGTAGAGGCGGTCGTACTCGGCGGCGCTCTTCACGTGCGCGTCGGCCGCGAAGGCGGGATCGCAGGTGAACACGCGTTGCTCTTTGAGTACGGACTCGATGTCTTTCTCAGACGCCATTGACGCCTCCGGAAGGTGGGGTAGCGAGCAGACTTCTCTGCGAAAAGCATCGCTGTCAACCCTCGTTACGCGTCGACAGTGGGTCAGCTCGCGGGCTGGGGCAGAGGGCGCGCGAGCGAGCGGGTGCGCGCCGACCGCGGTTGCCCTGCCCGACTGCCATTGTTATGCGACGCTCGTGACGGCAGCGCGCTCGCGGCGACTTCTCGTCGTCATCGTGTCGATGATCGTGATGGCGAGTCGCGCGCTTCCCGTCGCGCAGGCCGCCGAGAAGGATGGCTCGGCGCCGGTGACCGGGGGCGGCGCGAGCGGTCCTCCGGCCCCGGCCGTCCCAGGGATCGCCGCGACCCCGGCGCCGGTCGCCGAGCCCGCGGTCCCGAACGTGCCGCTCGAGCCCGGCGTGGCGGCGCGCGAGGAGCCGGTCGAGGCGCCGCCGCCCGACGCGAAGCCGCGCAGGATCAAGCTCTGGCCGCTCTTCCAGTACGAATCGGATCCCGCGACGCGGAAGAGCCACGTCCGCATCCTCGGCCCGCTGATCGAGTATCGGGCCGACGCCGATCGCCAGGCGATCTTCCTGCGGCCCTTCGTCTCGATCGACCAATCGCGGATCGGGCACGACGATCACGTGAGCCTGTTCGGACCGCTGCTGACGTCGCACTGGGGTCAGACCGAACAGGTGACCAAGGCGCTCGGCGGCGTGCTCACGTACCGGACCCGCACGAGCGCCGACGGCCGCACGCTCGAGTCGCAACGGGTGCGCCTGCCGCCGCTCTATTTCTACGAGTGGGATCGCCCCGAGCCGTCCGGGCGGCTGTCGATCGCGCCCTTCTACGTCGACGTGCGCGACGCCTTCGGCTACGAGCACGTTGAGGCGGTGCTGTTCCCGGCCTACGTGCACCTGCAGCGGCCGTCGCTCGATCGCTACTACTATCCCTACCCGATCATCAGCCGGGACGGCCCGCCCGGCAGCGGGTATCGCCTGTGGCCGTTCCCGCTTCGCGACCGGCAGGGCAACCGCATCGAGCGCGAGGCGACCGCGGGCAGCGGCGCGCCCGATCCCGAGCAGCTGACGTACTTTCCGCTCTGGCGCGACGAGCTCGACGTCGCCGCACCCGATACCGTCGACCCGTCCTGACGACTACGCGCACGGTCGACAGTCGAGCGGGCAGTCGCCTGGGCAGCGCTCGTGCGACTCGGCCGGCGAGCCGCTCTGTTGACAGATGCCGTCGCCGCAGTCCGGACGGATCAGCGTGCAGACACTGCCGCCGCAATCCTCTGGGCAGCCGCACGGGATCTCGTCGCCGCTGCACACCCCGTCGCCGCAGACCGGGCAGCACGCGACGCTGTTGTCGTTGTCGCCGCAGCCGCCGACCGGCAATGTCGCCACCATCAGCGCCAGACAGGCCAGCACGAGGAAGACGCGAGCACGCATGAGCCACCCCCTGATTCGGCGCTAGCGAACAGCGGCGCCGCGAGTCCATCCGCGCGGGTATTCTCGCCCGTCATATGCCGACGGGGGGCGGGGTCAGCCGGGTATGACCCCGGCGGCGCGGAGCGCGGCGATCGCCCCGTCGTCGTACCCGGCCTCGCGGAGCACCGCGTCGGTGTGCTCGCCGAGTGCCGGCGCGGGCCGTAGCGGCACCGTCGACGCGCCTCCGAACGCGACCGGGGTCGCGACCGCGCGCGCGACGCCGCCCTCGCGGGTCGGCACCTCGACGAAGGCGCCCGCAGCCGCCGCTTGCGGGTCGGCGACGACGTCGTCGAGCGACTGCACGGGCGCCCACCACACGCCCTCGCGATCGAAGCGGGCGGCCCACTCGGCGAGCGGACGGGTCGCGAAGGCACGGTCGAGCTCGGCGATGGCCCCGCGGCAGTTCCGCCTACGCTCCCCCGCCGTCGCGAAGCCCGGGTCCGCGAGCCGACCCCCCCCC
>CAZWAX010000655.1:0-2518 GCA_964631985.1 uncultured Polyangiaceae bacterium
GACCCCGCCCTTGCCGGATTGGCTGTTCACCCGGATCACGGCCTCGTAGCTGCGACCGACGTCGGCCGGGTCGATCGGCAGGTAGGGGACTTCCCAAATGCCGCTGGGGTCCCTCCGCTGCGCGGCCAGCCCCTTGTTGATGGCGTCCTGATGCGAGCCCGAGAACGCCGTGTAGACCAGCGTCCCCGCATAGGGATGCCGCGGGTGCACCGGCAAACGGTTGCAATGCTCGGTGACCGCGACCAACGCGTCGATGTCGCTGATGTCGAGCATCGGCTCGACGCCCTGCGAGAACAGGTTCATCGCCAACGTCACCACATCGACGTTGCCGGTGCGCTCGCCGTTGCCGAAAAGGGTCCCCTCGACCCGGTCCGCGCCCGCCATGACGGCGAGCTCGGCGGCAGCGACGGCGCAGCCACGGTCGTTGTGGGGATGCACGCTCAACACGATCGCGTCGCGGCGGGTCACGTGGCGGCCGAACCACTCGATCATGTCGGCGTAGACGTTCGGGGTCGACATCTCGACCGTGGCGGGCAAGTTCAGGATGATCGGGCGCGCGCGGGTCGGCTGCCAGACGTCCATGACGCGCTCGCAGATGTCGACCGCGAAATCGAGCTCGGTGCCGGTGAAGCTCTCGGGGGAGTACTCGAAGCGGACGTCGGTCTCCGGCATGCCGGCGGCGAGCTCGTGCACCAGGCGTGTGCCCTCCACGGCGATGTCGGCAATGCCGTCGCGGTCGAGCCCGAAGACGACCCGGCGCTGCAGCGTCGAGGTCGAGTTGTAGAGGTGGACGATCGCGCGGCGGGCGCCGCGGATCGCGTCGAAGGTGCGGCGAATCAAAGGCTCGCGTGCCTGGGTCAGCACCTGGATCGTGACGTCGTCGGGGATCGCGTCGGCCTCGATCAGCCAGCGCACGAAGTCGAAGTCGGGCTGCGACGAGCTCGGGAAGCCGACCTCGATCTCCTTGAAGCCCATGGCGACCAGGGTTTCGAACATGCGCTGCTTTCGCTCCGGGCCCATCGGCTCGACGAGCGCCTGGTTGCCGTCGCGGAGGTCGACGCTGCACCAGAGGGGGGCGGCGGTGATGGTGCGGTTCGGCCAGGTGCGGTCGGGCAGGTCGACCGGCGTGTACGGTCGATACTTCTGAATCGGCATCGTCTTCATCTCGTCGTCCTCCGTTCGTCGTCCCGCTGTGGGTGACCGGGGGAGGGAGACTACAGATGCCAGAAACGAAAAACCCCCTCCGGCCGGACAGCGGGAGAGGGTTGGTAGCGCGGGCTCGCTAGCGCGCGACTACGGCTCTACCGCCATGGGCATGGATAGCCCTAGGAGGAGGCCGAGAGACTTGGTCTGCGCGGGCGTCGTCACGATGCGACCGTCTTACGCGAGCCGCGCGCGCCAGGTCAAGTAGCTACTCGTCGCCGCGCGCCGGGAACGTCGGGTCGCTACCGTCCGTCACCACGAGGAGGGACGCCCGATGCTCAAGCTTTTCACCACGCTGCTCGCCGTCTTGCTGCTGATCTCCGCCCCGGCCGACGCCAAGAAGACCCAGCCGCGCCGGGTCGCGCGCATCGATGCCGAGGCCATCCAGCCCGGAAGCCCGTTCGACTGCGACACGGCCCGGGCCAGCGCCTGGTTCGGGTCGACGGCGCGCTGTCTCGCCGAGCTCTGCCGCGGCGGGAACGTCACCAACGCGGCGGTCGTCGGCGCGGACGGACGGCTGCGCCAGAACCCGTGCGCACGCCGTCTCGAAGACCGGCAGTGAGGCGGATCGGGTCTGGTGCGATGCGATGAGCCGCGGTGGCAACGCGAGCAACGCATCGAGGTGTGGTCGCGCGCTGCGGACGACACGTGGATGGCGTGTGCGAGCGGGCCCGGCGAGACGGCCGAGATCCCCGTCGTGGAATGCACGCTGTCCGTCGACACCGTGTACCGCTAGCGCTTCACCCATTCGAGCACGCGCAGCAGCTTCTCGTTGAAGATCGCCGGGTGCTCGCGGTGCATGAAGTGGCCGCCCGGCATCTGCACCACCTCGTAGGGACCGGTGAAGCGCGAGCGCGCTTTCTCGTAGGCGGCGGGCGCCACGAGATCGCTGTCGCCCGCGAAGCTCGCCGTCGGGACCGAGATCTTGAGCTTGTGCGAGCTGGGCGGCCACGGGCGGAGCGCGCGGTAGTAGCCGAGCGCGGCTTCCAGGTTCTTCGGATTCCGGAAAATGGCCTTCACGGCGGCCGACTCCTCGGGCCCGGGGTTCCAGCGCGGCGACCAGCGCCGGAGAAGCTCGTCGACGTAGGCAAAGTCGTCGTTCGGGACCCAGCGGGGCGCGCTCCGGCGGCTGAGCGCGAAGAAGTGGCGGACGGCCCACAGTGCGGACGGCGTCGGCGTGAGCGACGCCGGATGGGGAATCGCGATCGTGACCAGCATCGTGAGGAGCTCCGGCGCCATCGCCGCCGCCGAGTACGCGGCGCCCGCCCCCCAGTCGTTGCCGATGACGACCGCGCGCTCCCCATGGCCGAGCCCC
>CAZWAX010000656.1:0-2511 GCA_964631985.1 uncultured Polyangiaceae bacterium
GACTCCGGCCGCTTGATCGCGAACGCCCACCCCTCCGAGATCCGTCGGCGCTATTCCGACGGCTATCGGGTCACCCTCGCCGTGCCGGCCGACGCGCGGGCCGTGGCCGTCGCGGCACTGGAGACGCACGGCGCCACGGTCAGCGCCACCGCCGCGGAGCTCACGGCCACGACGCCGACCCTGTCGCCGGCGCTCCTCCGCACCGTGCAAGGCATCGCCGACGCCAATCCGGACGCACGGATCGCGATCGCCCGCCCGGAGATGACGGACGTTTTCCACCGGCTCATGCTGAGCGCCAAGAGCGGCGACGCGCTCGACGCGATCCCGAGCCCCGCACCCACAGCCGCGCCGCGCCGCGTCCCCGCAGCGGCCAACGGCACGTCGCGCGCGCGGCTCGCCGAAACGTCGACCGCGCTCCGGGCCCGCGCCCGGCGTCTCCGCGCCCTCCTCTTGCGCGAGACCCGCGCGACGCTCCGCGACCCCTTCACCGTGACGATCCTGATCGCGGTGCCGCTGGTCGCGCTCCTCGCGTTCGGACTCACCCTGTCCACCGAGGTCCAGAACCTGGGGCTGGGTCTCCACGACGCCAACGGCTCGGCGGCGAGCCGACGCCTCACCGCCGAGCTCGCCGCCAACGGTTCCTTCGCGATCCGGCCGTATGCCACCCGCGCCGCGATCGACCGCGCGCTCGTGAGCGGCGAAATCAGCATCGCGGTCATCGTCCCGCCGGATTTCGACCGGCGGCTCGCCGGCAGCCGTTCGGGGGCCCCGGGCCCGGCGCTGCAGGTGCTCTACGACGGGGGCGAAACCGTCGTCGCCGGCAACGCCGAGGGATTTTTTCGTGGCATCGCGACCGCGACGGGACGGGCACTCCGGACACGCCACGGCCCGGTGGCCGCGCGCGGACCGTCGCTGGCGCGTGCCCCGGACGCGGGCGCCCCGGGGGTCGGCGTCGTGGTGCACGCGCTCTTCAATCCGACGCTCGACGGCGTGCCCTTCATGGTCGCGGGCACATACGGCTTCGTGCTGACGTTCCTCACCACGCTCATCACCGCCGTCTCGGTCGTGAACGAGCGTCTGGGCGGCACCTTCGAGCAGCTCCAGGTCACCCCCGCCACCTCCGCCGAGATCGTGCTCGGCAAGATCCTGCCGCTCGGGGCCGTGTTCGCGGGCGACGTCGTGTTGATGGTCCTGACGGCGGGACTGCTGCTCGGGGTGTGGCCCGCGGGCAGTGCGGTCTTCTTCGTGCTCGCGACTGCGGGCTACGTGATCGTCTCGCTGTCGATGGGCGTGATCATGTCCGCCACGTCGGCCACGGCGGCCGAGGCCGTGCAGAAGACGGTGCTCCTCAGCATCCCGCTCATCTTTCTCGGCGGGTTCATCTTCCCCGTCCGCAACATGCCCATCGGCTTCCAATGGCTCTCCGAGGCCATCCCGGCGACACACTACATCCGCATCGCTCGCGCCATCTATTTGCGCGGCGCCGGCCCCGTCGAGCTGTTCTCCGAGCTGGCGCTGCTCGCGTTCTTCGGCGCCGCGCTCATCGCGATCGCCTTTCGCGCCGTCGGAGCCCGCGCATGAGGCGCGCGTGGTCGAACATTCTCGCCGTCGCCTACAAGGAGACGATGGCGATCCGCCACGATCGGCCGCTACTCGCGACGCTGATCGTGCAACCGATCAGCTTTCTCGTGATCCTCGGGATCGCGGTGTCCTTCACCCCGCAGAACGTCCCCTGGGTGGTGCTCGACCGCAGCGACTCGGCGGCCTCGCGCCGGCTCGTGCAGGAGGTCCAGGCCAGCGGCTATTTCCTTCCGGCCGAGCGGGTCGACGATTACGACGCCGGGCGGACGCGCCTGCGGGAGGGTCGGGCCATCGCGATGCTGGTGATCGATCACGACTTCGCGCGCGCGGTCGAGCGCGGCGGCCCCGAGGTGCAGGTGCTGCTCGACGGGGCCGATCCACTGACCGCGGCGCGCATCGGCGGGGTCCTGACCGAGATCGCCGCCGCCCACGACCCGCGCGGCACGAGCCGCCGTCCGCGTCCCGACGCGGAGCTCGCCAAGGCCGGGCCGATCGATCTCCGCCAACGCTTCTGGTTCAACCCGACGCTCGACGACAGCTACTTCTTTCTGTCGGCCCTCGCGGCGATGCTCCTCACCAACCTGTGTCTCTCGGCGACCGCCCTGGCGCTCGTCGGCGAGCGCGAGAACGGCACCTACGAGCAGATGCTGTCGCTGCCGACCAGGGCGGTCGAGATCGTGCTCGGGAAGCTCCTGCCCTACGTCGCGCTCTGCTACGGCCAGGTGCTCATCGCGCTGATCCCCGCGGGTCTCATCCTCGACTTCTGGCCGGTGGGCAGCTGGGTCACGCTCTTCGTGGTCACCTTGCCGTTCGTGCTCGCCTCGCTCGGCATCGGGACCTTCGTGTCGTCGCTCGCGTCGACCTCGGCGCAAGCGATCTTCCTCTCGGTCTTCTTCATCATGCCGTCGTTCGTGCTCTCGGGCGTGATGA
>CAZWAX010000657.1:0-2510 GCA_964631985.1 uncultured Polyangiaceae bacterium
AGCGCTTGCGGAGGTCCTTCCAGAGCCGCACGAAGAAGGTGAAGATCTCGCGCTCGCTCGCGAACCGCGGTGCCCGTCTCGCCGCAAGGTAATCGTGAAAGACGTTGTCGTAGACGCCCCAGCCCGTCATCGCGAGCTCGGAGCCACCGAGCGTCATGATCTTGGTGGCGCGATGGTTCGGGCCGACGATCTTGCGGTCGCCGAAGTTCTCTTGCGAGTCGGCGGCGACGGCGAGCGTGGTGCCTTTGCGGACGGCGACGGCGATCGACATGGGAGGGACCGAGCCGAAAAGCTCAGCGCGCCGCCGTCTTCTTCCGCGGGTCGTCCGCGGGGTTCACGAAGTTGATCTGGAACGGGCCGTTGCCGTGCACCTGGACGACGGTCGCCGTCTTGCTGAGCGCGAAGTGATGCATGTCGCGCGGCAGCAGCGCGTACGACCCCGGCGGCAGCGCCGTCAGCTTCTTCGCGTCGAAGACGTCGCCCATGCCGATCGCGAAGGTACCGGACACGATCGTGAGATGCTCGTCGCCGGGATGCCAATGGGGCGGCACCTTGGCACCCGCCGGGCTCTTGATGCGGAGAACGAAGGGACCGGGCTTCTCCGGATCACCGGCGATCACCGCGGCTTTGACGCCGGGTCCGCCGAGGGGAAAGTTGAGCCATTTGATGTCCTTCGGCGCCACCGCCACGTGCGGCGGCACCGCATCCGCGGACGCCGCCTGTGCGACCGCCACCCCGCTCGCCTTCACACCGTCCGGGCTGGATTCGATCTTCTTCGCCCCCGCCACACATCCCGTGAGACTGCCCGCCGCCACCACCGCCGCCACGAACGATCGAAACCAGAGCTGAGCCATGCCCCCTCCTTGGAAAGGGAGGTGCATAGCCCACGCTCTCCGGGGCTTCCACCCTAGACGAGGATCTTCTGCGCGGTCTTCACCAGCTCCTCGCTGCTGACGGCTGCCAGCGGCGACTCCGGGACCGCACGTCCGCGCTGCACTGCGGCGCGCCCGCCGACGGCCGCAAGCCAGCGCTGCAGATGATCGAGCCCGTCGATCGAGATGCCCGGCCACGGATAGATGTGGACCCAGCTCCAGTTGGCGACGTCGGCGATCGAGTAGTCGCCCGCCAGGTACTCCGCCTTCGCGAGCCGCGCGTCGAGCACCTCGAAAAGGCGGCGGCACTCGCGCTGGTAGCGATCGATCGCGAAGGGGATCTTCTCGGGCGCGTAGCGGAAGAAGACGTTGGCCTGCCCCATCATCGGGCCGATGCCCCCCATCTGGAACATCAGCCATTGCACCACGAGCGAGCGGCCCTTCACGTCGCTCGGCATGAGCTTCCCGGTCTTCTCGGCGAGGTACATGAGGATCGCACCCGACTCGAAGACCGCGAAGTCGCCGTTGTCGTGGTCGACGATCGTCGGGATGCGGCCGTTGGGATTCAGCGCGACGTACCAGTCTTCCTTCTGCTCGTTCTTGTTGAGCGCGATCGGAGTGACTTTGTAGGGCAGCTCCATCTCCTCGAGGGCGATGGAGACCTTCCAACCGTTGGGCGTGGGGGACGTGAAGAGCTCGATCATGGAATCACCTCTAGCCGGGGCGCCCGGGTGATGCGAGCGTCCGCGCCGGCGATCGCCGTCAGCGCGCCGGCACGAACAGCGGGTACGGATCGATCGCCGTACCGACCCACCAGCGCGGGGTGGACTCGAGCTTGAAGATCGCGAAATGCAGATGCGGCGCATCGACGGCGGCGTTGCCGGTGCTGCCGACGTAGCCGATGACCTCGCCGCGCCGCACCCGCAGCCCTTCGGCGAAACCGGGGACGTACCGATCGAGGTGCGCGTAGTAGTACGCGTAGCGATGCTCGTCGTCGAAGACATAGACGGTGAGCCCGCCGGGCACGCTGCGAAAGAGCTTCGCCACGATGCCGTCGTCGACCGCGACGACGGCGGTCCCGCGCGGCGCGGCGATGTCCAGGGCGTCGTGCGAGCGCCCGCCGCGCCGGTCGGCGAACGTATCGTGCACCGCCGCCGGCGAGATCTCCGGCACGGGAAACGACAACGCCCGCCCGCGCAGCCGCGCGAGGTCGTCGTCGCTCACGACGGGCGTCGGCGTGACGGGCGTCGGCGTGACGGGAGTCGGCGTGGGCGCGACGCGCGTCGGAACGGGAGCGGCGAGCACGAGCAGGCCGACGACTGCGGCCGCGACGAGCGTCACCGCTGCAGCACGGCCGGCGTTCCGGGACGGACCTGCTCCGCGAGCGCCGTCGCGTCCCAGTTGGTGAGACGGATGCAGCCGTGCGACTCCGAGCGCGCGATCCGCGACGGCTCCGGCGTTCCGTGGATGCCGTAGTGCTCCTTCGAGAGGTCGACCCAGACCACGCCGACGGGATTGTTCGGTCCGGGAGGAAGGGTGACGGGGGTGTGCGATCGCTTGGCGTCCCAGAAGAGCTTCGGGTCGTATTCGAACGGCGGGTTCCGGGCGACGCCTTTGATCGTCCACCGCCCGACCGGC
>CAZWAX010000658.1:0-2507 GCA_964631985.1 uncultured Polyangiaceae bacterium
GAACGCGCGCAGGACTACCCGGCTACGCGACCGCCGGCCCTGGTGCCACGCCGACGGCGGTATGCGGTCATGCGCGGCATGCATGAATCTAGCTGCCGGGCAGGCAGATCAACCGCAGCGTGTCGCCGTCCTTCGCCCCGTCGTACAGCGTCGCGCGCGTCTTGAGCGTCACCTTCCGCGCCCCGAATCCCCCCGAACCTCCCCGGAGCGGAATCGTCACGGGCGCCATCGGGCTGCACACGTTGGCGGCGCTCGGCCCGACGATCGCGGGGAGCACGGCGCCGGCGAGCGCGGCCCGCAGCGCGGCCGCCGCCGGGTCGCGGGTCGCCTTGGTGGCGGAGGGCGTGGTGATGCTCCAGCTCGCGAGCCGCGTGCCCGGCTCGCAGCGGGGCAGGTCGGTGTTGTTGGCGCAGACCGCGATGTGGAACGTGCAGGACCCCGGGACCCCGCCGTCGAAGTCGCAGCGGGGATCGTCGTCCACACACACTTGCGTGCCGCTCACCGCGCCGCGCTTGTCGAGATACGGCTCGTTCGCCGGGTTGTTGACCGACCATTCCGCATAGCAGTCGGTCGTCGGCGTGCCGTCACCCGGGATGCGTTCCAGCTCGCACGTCGCCGAGCAGCCGTCGCGATCGATCACGTTGCCGTCGTCACAGCTCTGCCCGCACCCGGGAAACGGGATGCCGTCGCCACAGGGCAGACCGGTCTCGGCGCTGCACGTGGCGGAGCACCCGTCGCAATCGTCGCTGTTCCCGTCGTCGCAGTCCTCGGCGGTGTCGATGGTGCCGTCGCCGCAGTGCGCCGGCCGGCAATCGGTCCGACAGGCATCGGGCGTGGTGTCGCTGTTGGCGGCACCCGCGTCGCAGATTTCGCAGAGGTCGTGGCGGGCGCCGTCACCGCAGACGCTCGTCCCGGGCGTACAGAGCGAGATGACGTTGGCGGCGATCGCGGTTGCCGCGTCGCGCGGCCAGGTGCTGAGAAAGCGCATGCCGTCCGCGAGACGGACGGTGCGAACGTCGAGCGGAGCGCCGCTCTGGGTCTGCAGCGTGACCGCCGGACCGACCGGCGTGCCGGTGGGATCGAGCCCGCGAGCACGGAACCTCGTTCCGGACGCGTTGGCCTCGGCCCAGGTCACGATCAGATTGGAGTTCGCGTCGAACCCGACGCTCGGCAGCACGCGCGTGTCGGGGCCGGCGTCGTGCACCAGCACCTCGGGACCCACGAGGACGCCGTCGCGCGTGAACCGTCGCAGCCAGATCTGGGGTGCCAGGATGTACCCGGGTGGTCGCATCATGACGGCCGCGAATTCGTCGCCGGCCCGATTGGCCGCCAAGGCCATGAAGCCCGCATCGGGGCTGATCACGAACGCGTCTCCGCGGGGGAGGCCGACGTTGTCGAAGGCCCGCGCCGCCGTCGTGTTGGAGCCGAACGCCACCACGAACCCGCCGTCTGGCGTCGCGAGCGCGCCGATCCTCGGCTGCCCGCTGGCACCGCCGACGGGCACCGGCGCCTGGAGCTGAATGCCGAGGTGGTCGAAGCGGCGCGACAAGACCCCGTCGCCGGGACCACCGTCGAACCATACGATCACCTGGCTCGCGGGGAGGGCGGCGATCGCGTTGCCGTTGCCCGTCCCCTGATTTCTGGTGGACAGGTCGACCTGAAACGCGTTGCCGACCGGGGTCCCCGAGGCGTCGAGTCGCCGCCCCATCGGCGTGACGTTGGTGCCGACTTGTCCGCCCGTCCAGGTGAGGAGATAGCCCCCGGTCTCGTCGCCGACGATCCGGGGAGCCGTGTCGGAGACCCGTGCCGACACCGGCATGCGCACCGCGGGTCCGAGCGCCACACCCTGCGTGGTGAAGCGCTGGATCCCGAGCTCGCGCGGCAACGGTCCCGTGTCCCCTTCCTCGAACTGGTCCCACACCAGGATGACGCTGCCGTCGCGCCCGACGGCGACGTCACTCGATGTGCTGCGCCAGCCGGGTGGTGTGGTCGCGCCGAAGGTCGGCACGTCGAGATACTGGGGCGAGGCGGGCGTCGCGACGAGCGTCGCCGCGATCGCGATGAGGAGGGCACGGTGGAGCGGGGAGAAAGCCTGACGGGTCGATGTGGGGTGCATCGGACGGCCTCCCGGCGGAGCTCGATTTTGGAGGCGCGATCCTAGACCGGCCCGAGTGCCGATGTCGAAGCTTTTCGGCGGTTGCCCCCCACAATCGGCCGTGTTAGCGCCCTCCCGAGCGGGCGCGAAGAGCGCGCGCGCCGAGTCGGGTCTGGAGCATAGCCGGCATCGCGTCTGATTGGGACGAATCAAACACAAGGAGCCAATATGCGGAACCGAGGCTTGATCGTGGCAGTGGTCCTGGCGAGCGTGCTTGGGCAGCAGACCGTCCGCGCGGCGGACCACATCGACGGCCCCCGGGCCTCGGCCGACCCGGCCGCCGACATCACCGACGTGTTCACGTGGATGACGGCCGATGCGGCGCGCGTGATCATCGCCATCGATCTCACCC
>CAZWAX010000659.1:0-2504 GCA_964631985.1 uncultured Polyangiaceae bacterium
CGCCGGCGCGCCCGTGGCCGCCACGCCGGTGCCGGTCGCGACCTTTCCCTTCACGGAGGATCGCAAGCGCGAGACCGCGGTCGTCCGTCGCGCCGACGGCGTGCTCGTCGCCGCCACCAAAGGCGCTCTCGAAACCGTGCTGGCGCTGGCGGACGTCCCGCCGGCGACCGCGGCCGGCTGGACGGCGCAGGCCGACGAGCTCGCGCGCGGCGGCCACAAGGTGATCGGTTGCGCCTGGGCCGAGGTGCCGGCCACCTGGAACGGCGACGAGCCGGCGACGGGGTTCACGATCGCCGGGCTGCTCGCGTGCGAGGATCCGGTGCGTCCCGGCGTCGCCGAGGCGGTCGCGCGGTGCCGCGCTGCCGGGCTCCGGGTCGTGATGGTGACCGGCGATCATCCCCTGGCAGCGGTCGCGGTGGCGCGTGACGTCGGTCTCGGCGAGGCCCCGACGGTCGCGACCGGGGACGAGATCGCCGCCGCGATCACGGCCGGCGAGGCGACGTTGCCGACCCGCGTCGACGTGGTCGCGCGTGCCACGCCCACCCAGAAACACGCCCTCGTCCGCGCCCTGCAGGCGGCGGGCGAGCTGGTGGCGGTGACTGGCGACGGCGTGAACGACGTGCCGGCCTTGCGCATCGCCGACGTCGGCATCGCCATGGGCGAGCGCGGTACGCAGAGCGCCCGCGAGGTCGCGCCCATCGTGCTCCTCGACGACGACTTTGCGACCATCGCCGGGGCGATTGCGGAGGGACGGCAGCTCTTCCAGAATCTCCGGCGCAGCGTGCGGTATCTGCTCATGATGCACATTCCCCTGGTCGTGACGGCGGCACTGATCCCGCTCTCGGGTCGTCCGCTGCTCTACCTGCCGATCCACATCGTCTGGCTCGAGCTCGTGATGCATCCGACCGCGCTGCTCGCCTTCCAGGCGCGCGCATCGGCGACGGCCATGCCGCGGACCACGCACGCGCCCGGGCTCTTCGCGCGCGACGAGTGGCTCGGGATCGTCATGGTGGGCGTCGCGCTCAGCACCCTCGTCGCCGGAAGCTTTCTCGGGGCGCTCGACGACGGCGGGGAGGTGGCGCACGCGCGCGGCATCGCGCTCGTCACGCTCTCGTTCGCGAGCGCGACGCTCGCCGTCGTGCTGAGCGGGCTCCGGACGGCCGCGGCCCGCGTCGTCACGGCGGCGACGGTCGCCCTGACACTCGTCATGGTGCAGACGCCGGCGCTGGCGACCCGCTTTCACGTGACGCCGCTTCACGCCGACGATCTCGGAACGGCGGCGTTCGCCGGCGTCGTCGTCGCCGTGCTCGGATTGCTGGTCGCGCGCCAGGCGGAACGCGGCTCGGAGGCGACGGCGTGATGCGGGTGCTGGTGGTGAACGGCGGCACCGGGACCGTGAAGGCAGCCGTCGCGACGGTCGACGCGGAGACCGTCGCGCTCGTCCGTCGCACCACCGTGCCGGTGGCGATGGGGCAGGAGGGGACGGCCGGGGTCGGGGCGGCGGCTGCCGCGTTCGAAGAGGCCCTGGACGCGCTCGGCGATGCCCTCACCGGCGTCGATGCGGTCGGCCATCGGGTCGTGCACGGCGGCATCGCGCTCACGGCACCCGTCCGGATCGACGCCGCCGTCGAAAAGGTCATCACGCGGCTCGTGCCGTTGGCGCCGCTCCACAATCCGGTCGCGCTCGCGGGGATCGTGGCGGCACGCGCCCGCCTGCCGGACGTGCCGATGGTCGCGGTCTTCGACACCGCCTTCCACGCCGACCGTCCCGCGGTCGCCCGGCACTACGCGCTGCCCACCCGCCTCGTCGAGCGCTGGGACCTCTATCGCTACGGCTTCCACGGCATCGCCCACGCCTCGCTGGTGCACGGGCTCGCCGCCGCCGAGCGCATCGCGACCGCCGACGTCCGGGCCGTGACCCTGCAGCTCGGCCGCGGCTGTTCGGCGTGTGCGGTCGCGGGCGGACGCTCGCTCGAGACCTCGATGGGCTTCACCCCGCTCGCCGGGCTCGTGATGCCGACGCGCGCCGGCGAGGTCGATGCCGGGCTCGTGCTGCACCTGCAGCGGCGCGGGCTCGGGGTCGACGAGGTCGAGACCGTGCTGACGCGCGAGGCCGGGCTGCTCGGCGTCGGTGGCCACGCCGACGTGCGCGTGCTCCTGGAGCTCGAGGCGGCCGGCGACGCGCGTGCCGGGCTCGCGCTCGCGCTGTTCGTACGGAGCATCGTCATGACGGTCGGCGCGTATTTCACGCTGCTCGAGGGCCGCGGTGCGCTCGTATTCGGGGGCGGCATCGGCGAGCACTCGGCGGAGGTGCGAGCGCGGGTCGCGGCCGGGCTCGGGGCCTGGAACGTCGCGCTCGACCCGACGCGGAACGGTGCCGCGACCGACGGCGCCCGCGCCATCGCCGCGGCCGGCGCGCGGCCGGTGTACGTCATTCCGACCGACGAGGAATCGCTGATCGCGGGCGCCGTGGCGCGCTTGATGGAGGAAGGATGACCGACGAC
>CAZWAX010000660.1:0-2495 GCA_964631985.1 uncultured Polyangiaceae bacterium
GACCGGCGCGTCGGGAACGGGCTCCGCCGCCTCGCCGCCGTGGTCGAGCGGCTGAGCCTGCCCCGGCGCGGCCTCGCCGGCACCTCGACCGTGCTGGGCCTGATGCCGGACTGGAATCCCGCCGAGCTGATCGGTCCGCATCCGTTGCCGCTCGCGACGTCGCCCTTCCGCGTGTTGATCGGCGACGCGACCTGGCACGAGGCGCGCGCGTCGATGGGATACCAGGCCGTGCGCCGCCCCCCGCTGATTCGGCCGCTCGCCGGCCGGCCGTACGTCGACGTCCGGGCCTCGTTCAACTCCTTCGTCCCTGCCGGCCTGCCGTTCCGCACCCGCACCGCGCTGATCGACGGATGGATGGCCCATCTGCGCGCGCACCCAGCGCTGCATGACCGGGTCGAGCTCGAGGTGGCCGAGACCGTGCGCGACTTCGAGACGCCGCGTGCGGACCGCGTGGCGTTGACGCGCCGGGAGCGCGGCGACTGGCTCGCCGCGCTCGGCGCCCTCACCGCACGTGCGGTCGACGGGACGTCCGCGGGCTCGCTGGCCCTCGCCCTCGAGAGCATGCGCTCGCTCGGTGACTGCGACGGGGCCGACCGGGGCACGGCGCTCGGTTCCATCCTCGCCGCGCTCGAGCGGTGCCGTGTCCGCGCTGCGCGGCCGTTCGCGGTCGTCGCCCGCCATGCGTTCATGGCGGAGAGCCTGGTGCGGACCTTGGCGACCCGCGGCGCGCTCGCCCCCGAGCGACTCGTCGAGTTGCGCCGCTCGTTCGCCACGGTGGCGCGCCGCTTCGCCGACGATTGGGCACGCCTCGTGCGCGGCGCCCTTCGGCTCGCCGACTTCCTGGCGGTCTACGGCCACCTCCGTCCGGGAGCCTTCGACGTCACGTCGTTGCCCTACGGGCTCCGTGACCGCGGCACGTGGTCGCAAGCCCCGGCGCCGGTCATGGCCGGCGCGCGGTTCGTGCTGCGTTCCGGCGAGCGTCGCGCCGTCGAGCGCCTGCTCGCCGAGATCCGGCTCGGTCGGAGCGCCGACGAGCTGCTCGCCTGGGCGGAGCGCGCGATCGTCGGACGGGAGGACGCGAAGTTCGCTCTCAATCGCCGCCTCTCGGCGATCCTCGAGCGCCTCGCGGGTTGGGGGGCGGAGCGGGACCTCGCCCGCGAGGCGCTGGCATGGCTGACGGTGCCCGAGCTGGCGCGGGCGGCACAGGCGGGGCACGACCCCGACGTCGGTCGGCTGCGGGCGCGCATCGCGGCGGCGCGGGCCCGCCGACCGCACGAGCACGAGCTCCGGCTCGGTCCGTTGATTCGGGACGTCGGCGACCTCACGATCGTCCACGAGCCGCCGGCGCTCCCGACCTTCATCACGACCCGGACCGTCGTGGCGCCTCCCGTGCCGATCGACGGGCGGCGGATCGAGCGCCGCGAGGTGTGCGGCAGGATCGTCTGCGTCGAGAGCGCCGACCCGGGCTTCGAGTGGCTGCTCGGGTGCGAGATCGGTGGGCTCATCACCCGGTTCGGCGGCGCCAACTCGCACCTGGCCGTGCGGTGCGTCGAGCTCGGGATTCCGGCGGCCCTCGGCGTCGGCGCGCAGGTGTTCGAGCGCGTCCGCGCGGCGGCCATGGTGGAGCTCCGCTGCGGCGAAGGCGTGGTGCGCGACAGTCGCGCCGTGGAGATTGCGGCGGCTTCCGCGGGGGCGACCGCCACGGAAGCCGCCGAGGCGCGATGCGCGCGCTGATCCTTGCCGCCGGACGCGGCACCCGCCTGCGACCGCTCACGGACGACCGTCCGAAGTGTCTGGTCCCGCTCGCCGGACGACCGCTGCTCGACTGGCAGCTCGACGCGCTCCGGGCCGCGGGCGTCGAGCGGATCGCGATCGTGACGGGCTGGCGCCGCGATCGCGTCCGGCGTGTCGGCGTGATTCGTTTCGTCAATCGGGCCTGGCAGCGGACCAACATGGTTCAGTCGCTCCTCGCCGCGCGGCGCTGGCTCGGGGTCGCGCCGTGCCTCGTCGCCTACGGCGACGTGGTCTACCATCCGGACGTCGTCCGCCGGTTGATGGCGAGCCCCGACGACATTGCCATCAGCTACGACCTCGCGTGGCGCTCGCTCTGGCGGGCGCGGTTCGCACGCCCCGAGGACGATGCCGAGTCGCTGCGGGTCGTCCGTGGCCGCGTGCGGCAGATCGGGGACCGGGTCCGCGCCGGTACCGTCGTCGACGGTCAGTTCATGGGACTCGTGCGGCTCACGCCGCGCGGCTTCGCCCGCATCGAGGACACGCTCGCGTCGTGCAGCCGCGGGGAGGTCGCGCGTCTCGACACGACGCATCTCCTCGCGGCGTTGGTGGCGCGCGGCACCGTCGTCGGGGCGGTCGCGGTGCGCGGCCACTGGTGCGAGGTCGACAGCGCCGGCGACGTGGCGCTCTACGAGCGGCGGTTGCGTGGCGCCGGGCGCTGGCGGCACGACTGGCGCATGGAGCGCCCGTGACGACGCGCACGG
>CAZWAX010000661.1:0-2471 GCA_964631985.1 uncultured Polyangiaceae bacterium
CGACGCTCGGGACGTCGAGCCGGAGGTCGGCGATCAGGCTCGCGACCTCGAGCGGGTGGACGAGATACGGCTCGCCCGATTTGCGCTTCTGCCCGCGATGCACCTCGGCCGAAAACTCGTAGGCGCGCTGTACGGTGCCGAGGTCCGCCGCCGGATTGTACTCACGGACCTTGCCGAGGAGCTCGGAGAGGTTCACGGGCCGCCCTCGACGACGATCCGGCTCACGCGGGCACGCTCGGCCAGCACGATGGCGCACACCAGCGCGATCGCGTCGTCGCGCTCGGCGTTGCGGATCCAGTAGTCGTACTCGCGGAGGGCGCGCGCCTCGTCGTGGGCCCGCGCGAGCCGACGGGCGATCGTCGCCCCGTCGTCGGTGGCGCGGTCGCGCAGGCGGCGCTCGAGCTCGTCCCAGGAGGGCGGAAACACCATGATCGCCACCGCGGCGTCGCGGTACAGGCGCTTCAGGTGATGGGCGCCCTGGACGTCGACGTCGAGCAGCATGTCGCGGCCCTCGGCGATCGCGTCGTCGAGCGGCCCCCGGGGCGTGCCGTACAACGCGCCGTGCACCTCCGCGGACTCGGCGAACTGGTCGGAGGACTGCAGGCGGCCGAACTCCTCGGGGGCGACGAAATGGTACTCGCGGCCGTCGACCTCGGCGCCGCGGGGCGCGCGCGTCGTGTACGACACCGACAGCGTGAGCTCCGGGAAGCGGGTCATGAGCCCCTCGACCAGTGTGCTCTTCCCTGCCCCGGACGGGCCGGAGACGATGAAGACGATCCCGTGGCGGTCGAACGTGAAGTCGGCACCCATGCGCGATCTTACGGAATCACTCGACGTTCTGCACCTGCTCTCGCAAGCGCTCGACCTCGCCCTTGGCCTCCACCACGAGCCGGGTGATCTCGAGCTGGTTCACCTTGGAGCCGATGGTGTTGATCTCGCGGTGGGTCTCCTGGAGCAGGAACTCGATCTGCTTGCCGACGGGCCCGCCGCCCCCGATCAGCTTGCGGAGCTCGTCGAGATGGCTGCGCAACCGGACGAGCTCCTCGGTGACGTCGCTGCGCTCGGCGAGGTATGCGACTTCCTGTGCGACCCGCGCGGGATCGACGGTCGAGCCCTTGAGGAGGTTCTGCAGGCGGTCGTTGACCTTGGTCTGGAGCTCGCCCGCGACGGCGGCGGCGTGGGCGCGAATGGTGCGCTCGATGGCGGTCAGCCGGGTCGCGCGCTGCAGCATGTCGCGTTGCAGGTTCCGGCCCTCGCGGCGGCGGGCCTGCTCGAGGCTGGCCAGCGCCCGGGTCAGTACCTGCTGCGCCACGGGGAACTCCTTCCGCATGTCGCGCGGCGTCTCGACCGTCTCGAAGATCTCCGAGCCGCGGAGCAGGCCGAGGTCGAGGTCGCCCTTCACGCCGAGCTCCGCGGCGGCTTTCCGCCACGCCACGGCGTAGTCGCGCACCGCCTCGACGTTCAGGACGATGCGGGTCCGGCCGCGCGCGGGAGCGTTCCGGCTGACGTGCACCTCGACGCGGCCGCGGGCGACCTGCTTGGCGACGATCTCGCGGCACGCGGCCTCCCACGGCGCGTACTCGCGGGGAGCCGTGACCCGGACGTCGAGGAAGCGTTGGTTCACCGAGCGCAGCTCGATGGTGAGGCGGCCACCCGTGATGGCCGCGGCGGCCGCCCCGAAGCCCGTCATGGAGCGCACACCGCGTCTGGCTTTCGTCATGGGATCCTCGTCGTGGTCATGGATGGGTGCGGAGCGCCCGCACGAGCTCGCGGGCGGTGACGGTCGCGGTGCCGACCTTGCCGACGGCGATCCCGGCGGCCTGATTGGCGAGGCGCGCGGCCTCCTCGAAGCTGCCGCCGGCGGCCAGCGCGAGCGCGCAGGTGGCGAGCACGGTGTCGCCCGCGCCGGTCACGTCGTAGACCTCCTGGGCGGCGGTCGGGAAATGATGGGCGCGGGCGCGGGGCTTGAAGAGCGTCATGCCGGCCTCGCCGCGCGAGATCAGGATGGCGTCGGCCTCCCAGCGGCGCAGCAGCTCGCCGCCGGCCGCATCGAGGGACGCCCGTCCGGTGATGTCGATGCCCGAGGCGACGCTCGCCTCGCCGAGGTTCGGCTTCATCAGGCTCGCGCCGCGGTAGTGCGGGAAGTTCGGACGCTTCGGGTCGATGACGTAGGCGAAGCCGTGGCGGCGGCGAAGCGCGGCGAGGTCGGCCAGGAGCTCGGGCGTGACGACGCCCTTGCCGTAGTCGGACACGACGATCACGGCGTAGCGCCGCGCGTGCGCCCCGACCCACGTGCGCAGGCGTTGGACGAGCCGCGGCGGCACGCCGCCGTCCTCGGGGTCCTGGTCGAAGCGCACGACCTGTTGGCTGTGGGCGATGACCCGGGTCTTGGCCGTCGTCCCGACGGCGCGGCTGCGGACGACGCCGGGAAGGCCGCCGCCGGCGTTCGCGAGCGCCGCGCAGAGCGCGCG
>CAZWAX010000662.1:0-2461 GCA_964631985.1 uncultured Polyangiaceae bacterium
ACGAGCCCGGCTCGTCCGCGTCCGCGCGTCGCATCCCTTCCCTGCTCCACCCCTCCACCGCCCGTGTCCCCCACGGCCCCCTCCTCTACTGCAGCGCGACCGGTCGATCCTGTGTCAACGCTTGCAGCACCTCGTCCCCGACCCGGTGCACGTCACCGGCGCCGAGCGTCACCACCATGTCGCCCCCGCGAAGATGCGGGGCGAGCTCCGCCGCAATCGTCCGCCGATCCGCGATGAAGCGCACGTCGGTGTGGCCGCGGCGTTTGAGCGCCTCGTACAAGGCCTCGCCCGACACCCCCTCGATGCGGTCTTCCCCCGCCGCGTAGATCTCGGTCAGCACGAGCAGATCGGCGTCGTCGAACGCCGAGAGGAAGCTCTCGAAGAGATCGCGCGTGCGCGTGTAGCGATGCGGCTGGAAGACGGCGACCAGGTGGCGCCCGAACCCTTCACGGGCCGCACGCAGCGTCGCCTTCACCTCCTCGGGATGATGGCCGTAGTCGTCGACCACGGTCACGCCGCCGACCTCGCCCTTGATCTCGAAGCGGCGATGGATGCCGTCGAACGACGCCAGCGCGCGGGCGCTGGTCGCGAACGGGACGCCGAGCTCGGTCGCCGCCGCGACCACCGCGAGCGCGTTCAGCGCGTTGTGCCGCCCGAACATGCGCAGGCGAATCTCGCCGATCCAGCGCCCGCGCTCGAGCACGTCGAAGCGCGTGCCCTCGGCGGTCACCTGGACGTGGACCGCCTGCAGGTCGGCGTCGCTCGCGAAGCCGTAGGTGCGATGCCGCTTGCGGACGCTCGGCACGAGCGCGCGCACGGCCACGCTGTCGAGACACAGCACGGCGAGCCCGTAGAACGGCACGCGGTTGATGAACTGCAGATAGGCCTCGTGCATCCGCTCGACGCTGCCGTAGTGATCGAGGTGCTCGGGGTCGATGTTGGTGACGACGGCGATGGTCGGTGTCAACACGAGGAGGCTACCGTCGCTCTCGTCGGCCTCGGCGACGAGCAGCGTGCTCTCCCCGAGGCGCGCGTTGGAGCCGAGCCCCTTCACCTTCCCGCCGATCACCATGGTGGGATCGAGCTCGGCGTCGGCGAGGACGTGCGCGAGCAGCGACGTCGTCGTGGTCTTGCCGTGCGTGCCGGCGACCGCGATGCCGGTCTTCATGCGCATGAGCTCGGCGAGCATCTCGGCGCGCGGGATCACCGGGATGCTGAGCTCGCGCGCGCGCACCACCTCGGGGTTCGAGAACTTCACGGCCGACGAGATGACGACGACCTCGACGTCCGGCGCGACGCGGTCGGCGTGGTGGCCGAGCGCGATCGTGGCGCCGAGCTTCGTGAGTCGCTCGGTGGTCTCGCTGGAGGCGAGGTCGGAGCCGCTCACCGGAAAGCCGAGGTTCAGCAGCACCTCGGCGATGCCGCTCATGCCGATGCCGCCGATCCCGACGAAATGGACGCGATGCTTGCGCTTGGTCAGCTCCATGCGATCGACCGGCCTTTCATCTATGCCCATCCGGGGCGGAGGTCGAACCGGCGCGCCTCATCGCCGATTTCCGATCAGCTCGTCGACGACGGCGAGGACCCGCTCCGCGGCGTCCGGCCGGGCGAACTGGCGCATGCGGCGCCCCATCTCGGGCAGGAGCACGGGATCGGCGACGAGCCCGCGCACCTCGGCGGCGAGCCGCTCCCCGGTCGCGTGGTTGTCGAGAACCATGCGCGCTGCGCCACCATGGACCAGGGCCTCGGCGTTGGCCCGCTGGTGATCGTCGGCCGCATGCGGGTACGGCACGAAGATCGCCGGCAACCCCTGCGCCGCGAGCTCCGCGATGGTCGTCGCGCCGGCGCGGCAGATGACGAGGTCGGCGGCGCCGTAGACGGCCCCCATGTCGGTGATGAACGCCCGGACGTCGACCCCGGGCGCGCCGGCGTACCCCGCCCGCACCGTCGCCTCCTCGGCGAGCCCGGTCTGGTGGATGATGGTGAGTCCCGGAACGTCGCTGAGATGGGCGCGGAGCGCCGGCCCGGCCTCGTTCAACCGGTGCGCCCCGGCGCTGCCGCCGACGATCGCGATGGTGAAGCCCGAGCGGGCCGCGGCCACCGCCGGCGCCGCGAACGTCCGGACGGGATTGCCCGTGATGACTGCGCGCCCGGCGGGGAAGCCGGCCGCGGTCTCCGGGAAGCTGACGCACACCCGATCGGCCAGCCGGGCGAGCAAGCGGGTGGTCATCCCGGGCTTGGCATTCTGCTCGAGCAGCACGATGCGCGCCCGCAGCACATGCTTCAGCGGACGCGAACGGTCTTCTGCGATCTCGATCAATCGGCATCGATCGGCTTCGTCCAGTAGCACACAAACAGCCTGAGCAATGGCCCAGACTCGCATGCCTCATCAAACCTGTGAATCCTACGACCGCGTCAGTGCACTAGGTACTCTGCGCAGCATCGATCGCTGGCGCGGGTG
>CAZWAX010000663.1:0-2454 GCA_964631985.1 uncultured Polyangiaceae bacterium
CATCGTCGAGCACGAGGACATCGGGATGATGGGCATCTGGAACATCGAGCCCTGAGCTCCGAATCGAGCCGCGCCGATCAAGCTCATAGTCTGCAGGCGTGCGGCCAACCCGGACGGCAAGCTCGACGTGAACCTGATCATGGGCAGGGCCGTGGCGGTCGCGCACTTGCAGCGGAGCGTTCCCGAGGCCGCGCAGCACTTTCGAATCGTGGTCGAGGTCAAGGCGGGCAGCGAGAACGTGGCGCAGATCTACGCGACCCCTCGAGGGCGAGGTGCTCGACGTCGCGGGCTTGCTTCCGATTTTCGGCAGGCGTCTCCGGCGGCCGGCGCCGAATTCAAGATTCATGGGTATCCGAATCTGAGCCCGCATCGGCGCTGAGTCGGTAGAGGAGCGAACTGCAATTGCGGGTCACTGCTCAAGACAGGAAGTGGGCAGGGGCGGAATTGAACCGCCGACACGCAGATTTTCAGTCTGCTTCCGTACCGTTCTCGCCGTCACACGCCGTCGCGGTGGATCGCGAAAAATCTTGACCGAACGGGCTTTTAGAGTACAACCCGTCTCACGCCGTCACGCTGATACGCCCCGAGTCGGTTACCTCGCTGTTACCTGAGGGCACCTGACTCGCCGTTCGCGGGGTCGTGCGGAACGGGAGGTGCGGCGATGGCGACGGCGACGTTGACGGACGTGCTGGTCAAGCGGGTGCGCCCGCCGACCAACGGGCAAGTGGAACATTGGGACGCGCTCGTGCGTGGCTTCGGGCTTCGCGTGACAGCGCAGGGTCGCAAGACGTGGGTGCTGATGAAGCGACTCCGCGGCCGACTGCTTCGCCACACGCTTGGTAACTATCCCGAGATCCCGCTCGCCGCGGCGCGCGACCTGGCGCGCACGGCGCTGCTCTTGATCGCCGAAGGCAAGAATCCGACCGACGAGCGGAAGCGCGACGACGAGCGGAAGCGGGCCGAGGACGAGAAGCCGGACACGTTCGCCGCCGTCGCCGCCGCGTTCGAGGCGAACGACCGCCGAGCGGGTCCGGGCTGGGCGAAGGAGCGCGGGCGCGTCATCAAGCGCGAGCTCGTGCCCGCCTGGGGCGATCGGCCGATCGCGAGCATCAGCCGGCGCAACGTGATCGCGCTCGTGGAGGCGATCGCCGATCGTGGCGCCCCCGTGCAGGCCAATCGGACGCTCGCCGTCCTCGGCCGGCTGTTCTCATGGGCCGTCAACCAGGACCTGGCGCCCGGCTCACCGTGCGTCGGGCTCGAGAAGCCCGGTGGCAAGGAACGGAAGCGAGAGCGCGTGCTCGCCGACGCGGAGATCCGCGCGCTCTGGCTCGCGTGGGAAGCCCGCGGCGGCATCGTCGGTACCTATTGCCGGGTGCTGATGCTCACCGCGCAGCGACGCGGCGAGGTGGCCGCGATGCGGTGGGCCGACCTCGACCTCGACGGCGGGCGCTGGACGATTCCTCGCGCCAAGGGCGGGCACGCGCACGAGGTGCCGCTCGCGTCCGCCGCCGTCGCATTGCTCCGGTCGCTGCCACAACAGCATGGGTGCGCGTACGTTTTTTCGACGCGCCGTGCGCGGCCGATTTCCGGCTTCGGCAAGCTCAAGGACAAGACGAGCGAGGCGGCTGAGGTGTCCGGCTGGCGGCTCCATGATCTGCGCCGAACAGCCGCAACGCAGATGGCGGCGGCGGGGATCGCGAAGGACATCATCCGGCGCGTGCTCGGGCATGCGGAGGCGGACGTCACCTCGACCTACGTGCGGCACGGATGGCTCGCGGAGAAGCGCACTGCGCTTGAGACGTGGGCCGCACGGGTGGAGACACTCGCGCGTGAGCGGTCGTCCCGGCGGGTCTCGGCGGCATGAACGAGCCCGGAGATTCGGCGTGGCTTCTCGCGGAGTGGTATCGGGACATCAAGCGGTGTGCAGAACTCAGCGAGATCCCCGACGCCGACACGGCGGCAGCCACGGAAGCGTTGTGGCGGAGCGCGACGTTGCGCCGTCTCGCGATGGGCGATGCCGACGAGCGACACCGTGCATGGCTCTGCTTTCTCGCGGTGGTCGACGTCTTCCTTGACCCGGTTGGGCGGGGGCTTCCGCTCGTGGAGTTTCACCCGCACCGGGTCCGGGTGCCGTCACTCCTGTCCCTGTTCGATCCCTTCTGGGAGAGCCCGGAGAAGATCGGCTTCATCCGAGGGACCTCGGAGATCGGGAAGGCGCAAACCGCGGCATTCGCACGGCTGCGCACGGAATACGACCGGCTGCGGACGATGGCGCACGAAATCACAGAAGCGCTCCAGGCCGAGGAGCGGGCAAGGGTCGATGCGTTTGGCGGTCAAATGAAGACGCTGGATGCAGCAGAGTATGCAGCGCTCCGAAGGGCATTGCAGTCGTGGGAGATCCGCCGGCAGGAAGCGGCGGCATTGGCGTCCGCCGCCCTTGCGATTCGCGAGTCG
>CAZWAX010000664.1:0-2443 GCA_964631985.1 uncultured Polyangiaceae bacterium
CTCGCGCCGCTGCGCGTGCAGGAGGAGATCTATGACGCCTTCGGCGGACGTCCCGGCCAGCTGATCGTCATGGTCGCCGATCGCGATGCCGAAGCGGCGCGTGGGCGCGCCGACCGTCTGGTCGACGGTCTCGCCACCACGCCCGAAGCCGAGACGGTGGACGCGCTCACCACGCTCGCGCCGGCGCTCGCGACCCAGCGGGCACGCCTCGCCGAGCGGGACGTCCTCGATCTCCCGGCCAAGGCCGACGAGCTCGCGCGTGCCCTTCGCGATACCGGGTTCGCCCCGGAGCGTTTCGCGGCGGTGCTCGAGTCGATGCGCGACCCCTCGCACGATCTGCTCGACCTGGCCGCGCTCGAGGCGACGCCGTCGGCGATCCTGCTGTCGCGCTACCTCGGCGTCGACGAGGGCGAGACCCTGGTCGCCGTGTACGTCCAGCCGCGAGGCGAGGGTGACGCGGTCGTGCGGCTCGCGGCGACCGTGCACGCGCTCGATCCGGGGGCGGTGATTACGGGATACAGCCGGCTCGAGACCAATCTCCGTGACACGCTCCGGCGCGACCTGCCGCGCATCGGCCTGGTCGCGGCGGTGCTGGTCATGCTGGCGCTCGTGGCCGCGCTCCGGCGCGCGCGCGACGTCGCGATCGCGGCCCTCGTGGTGGTCGGCGAGGTGGCGGCCGTCCTCACGATCTTTCGCCTCGCCGGAATTCCCCTGCACGCCTACTCGGCCCTGGTGCTCCCGGTGCTGCTCGGCATCACGGTCGACGAAGGGATGTTCCTGCTGCATCGCGCCGGCACGGCACGGGGGGGCGACGCGATCGCGACGACGCTGCGCGACGAAGGGCCGCCGATCGCGGCGACCGCGCTCACCACTGCCGCGGGGTTCGCGGCGCTCGCCTTCTCGGATTTCGACGGCCTCCGCGATCTCGGAATGGCGGGCGCGCTCGGAAGCAGCGCCGGCCTGGTGATGGCGCTCACGCTCGTCCCCGCCGGGCTCCGGCTCCTCGCCGGCCGCCGCGGCGGCGCTCAGGCGTAACGCTTCGAATCGATCGTCGGGAAGAGGTTGTCCGCCGACTCGATGGCGGTGAGCCAGGTCTCGTCGATGCCGTCGTGCTCGATGCCGTCCGCGAGGCGGCGGAAGCGCGCGAGGTGCTCGGTCGTGCGGCGAATGGCGTAGTCCACGACGGTGCCGCGCGCGATGATGAAGGCCCAGTCGCTCGCCTGAGCGAGCAGCAGCTCGCGCGCGGCCTGATCGAGCGCGCGCTTGGTGAGACCACGGGCCTCGGGGTAGCGGCGCGCCAGGGTGACCATGCGATCGGCGGCGTGGTGGAGATGGGCGTAGATCCAGTCGTTGGCACTCGAGAGCCACACCTCGTGATAACCCTTGAAGCCCCAGGAGCTGGTGTTCGGCTCTGCGACCTGATGCGTCGGGTAGGCGTCGAGGTACTCGTCGAGGGTCGTCAGCTGAAACGCGTCCTGCGCGGCGACGTGCCGGCAGAGGAAGTCGAGCCAGATCGGCCCCTCGTACCACCAGTGACCGAAGAGCTCGGCATCGAACGGCACGGTGAGGAGCGGCGGTCGGCCCGATGCGTCGCGGAGGCGCGAGAGCTGGCGGGCCCGACTCTCGACGAAGTGCGCCGCATGGAGCTCGGCCTTGGCGCGCGCCCAGGCCGGGTTGTAGGGCTCCTTGTGATCGCTCGTGCCGGTGACGCGGTAGTACTTGATGCCGGTATAGACGCGCTCGCCGCTCGCCGGCAGGAAGGGGCGTACGTCCTCGATCGGCAGGTCGAAGCCGATGTCGCGGTAGAACTCGCGATAGTCGAAGTCGCCGGGATAGCCTTCGATCGAGCTCCACACCTGGCGCGCGCACTCGGCGTCGCGTCCGAACGCGGCGACCCCGGCCGGGCAGAAGATCGGCGCGTAGACGCCGTGGCTGGGAGGAGAGGACGCGAGCTCGATCGCGTGGGTGTCGACGCAGAAGTAGCGCACCCCCGCGTCGGCGAGGATGCGGTCGAGCCCCGCGTAGTAGGCGCACTCGGGAAGCCAGAAACCCGACGTCGGCCGGCCGAAGAGGCGCCGAAACTCGCTCATCCCGAGCCCGACCTGCATGCGCACCGCTTGCTCGTTGACGGCGAGCAGCGGCAGGCAGCCGTGGGTCGCGGCCGAGGTCATGAGACGCACGCTGCCGGTGTCGGCGAGGGCGGCGAACGCGGCGATCAGGTTCCGCCGGTAGCGCTCGCTGTAGGTGGCGCGGGCGCGGGTGAAGGCGTCGAGGTAGTGGCGCGCGAGCGGCTGAAAGCTCGCGTCGTGGCGCGTGCGGTCGACCTCGCGCTCGGCGAGCGCGATGCGGCTCTCGAGGTAACGCTCGTAGCGTGTTTGCAGGAGCGGGTCGGCGAGCATGTTGAGGAGCGGCGGCGAGAGCGAGATGGTGACGCGATACGGGA
>CAZWAX010000665.1:0-2430 GCA_964631985.1 uncultured Polyangiaceae bacterium
GAGGTGCGCTTTGGGCGTGTCGGTGGCGCAACCTATCAGGTGCCCGTCGAGGTTCGTCCGGCACGGCGCATCTCTCTGGGCATGCGATGGCTCGTGCTGCAGGCTCGTGCTCGGCCGGAGAAGTCGATGGTGGAGCGTCTCGCCGGTGAGTTGAACGTCGCCGCGAACAATCGCGGTGCCGCGATCAAGAAGCGGGAAGACACGCACCGTATGGCGGACGCCAACAAGGCCTTCGCCCATTACCGCTGGTAGCCCGTCATGCCCCGCCAATCACCCCTCGATCGTACTCGCAACATCGGCATCATGGCCCACATCGATGCCGGCAAGACCACGTGTACGGAGCGCATCCTCTATTACACGGGCATCAATTATAAGATCGGCGAGGTCCACGAAGGCACGGCCACGATGGACTGGATGGTGCAGGAGCAGGAGCGCGGCATCACCATCACCTCCGCCGCGACCACCTGTTTTTGGAAGGACCATCGCATCAACATCATCGACACGCCCGGTCACGTCGATTTCACGATGGAGGTCGAACGCTCACTTCGTGTGCTCGATGGTGCGTGTGCGTTGTTCGATTCGGTCGCCGGCGTCGAGCCGCAGTCGGAGACCGTGTGGCGTCAGGCCGACAAGTATGGCGTTCCGCGCATGGCGTTCGTCAACAAGATGGATCGCATCGGTGCGAACTTCTTTCGCACGGTGCAGATGATGCGCGACCGTCTGCGCGCCAATCCCGTGGCGATTCAGCTCCCGCTCGGGACCGAAGATGCGCACGTCGGCGTCATCGATCTCGTTCGGATGAAGGCGATCATCTGGGACGACGACAGTCTTGGGTCCAACTATCGCGAGGCCGAGATCCCGGAGGCCGAGCAGGCGCAGGCCGAGGAATATCGCGAGAAGCTGATCGAGGCGTCGGCCGACGCCGACGAGAAGCTGATGGAGAAGTACCTCGAGGGCACTGCGATCACCGAGGACGAGATCCGGGGCGCCATCCGCAAGGGGACGCTGGCGATGACCCTGGTCCCGGTGCTCTGTGGATCGGCCTTCAAGAATCGTGGCGTGCAGCTCTTGCTGGACGCCGTCGTCGAGTTCCTGCCTTCGCCGCTGGACGTACCCGCGGTGAAGGGCGTCAACCCCGACAGCAAGGAAGAGGACGACCGCGAGGCAAAGGACAATGCGCCGTTCTCGGCGCTGGCCTTCAAGATCATGACCGACCCGTTCGTCGGCACGCTCACGTTCTTCCGCGTGTACTCGGGCGTCCTGACGGCCGGCGGCTCCGTCTACAACTCGACGAAGATGCGCAAAGAGCGCATCGGCCGACTCCTCAAGATGCACGCCAACAAGCGTGAGGAGATCAAGGAAGTTTACGCGGGTGACATCGCGGCGGCCGTCGGGCTCCGCTCGACGACTACCGGCGACACGCTCTGCGACGAGGACAATCCGATCATTCTCGAGTCCATCGAGTTCCCCGATCCCGTCATCGACGTCGCGATCGAGCCGAAGACGAAGGACGATCAGGAGAAGCTCGGCATCGCGCTTCAGAAACTCGCAACGGAGGATCCGTCCTTCCGCGTTCAGTCGGACAAGGAAACGGGTCAGACCATCATCTCCGGCATGGGCGAGCTCCACCTCGAAATCATCGTCGACCGGTTGCTGCGCGAGTTCAAAGTCGACGCCAACGTCGGCAAGCCGCAGGTCGCTTACCGTGAGACGATTCGCAACAAGGTCGAACAGGAAGGCAAGTTCGTCCGTCAAACTGGCGGCCGCGGGCAGTACGGGCACGTCTGGATCACGCTCGAGCCCCTTCCGCCGGGCGGCGGCTTCGAGTTCAAGGACGGCACCAAGGGCGCCCCGATCCCGAAGGAGTTCGTTCCGGCGGTCGAGAAGGGGATTCGCGAGGCTTTCGAGGGCGGCGTGCTCGCCGGCTATCCGATGGTCGACGTGAAGGCCGTGCTGACGGACGGTTCGTACCACGACGTCGACTCCTCCGAAATTGCGTTCAAGATCGCTGGCTCGATGGCAGCCAAGGAGGGCGCAGCGAAGGCCAAGCCCATCATCCTCGAGCCCATCATGGCGGTTGAAGTAGTGGTGCCGGAAGAGTTCATGGGTGAGGTCATGGGCGACCTCAGCAGTCGCCGGGGTCGCATTCAGGGGATGGATTCGCGAGCCGGTGCGCAGGTGATCAACGCCCACGTGCCGCTCGCTCAGATGTTCGGTTATTCGACGGATCTGCGCTCCAAGACTCAGGGGCGCGCCACTTACACCATGCAGTTTGCTCACTACGAGCCAGTGCCGCAGGCCATTTCGGAAGAGATCGCGGCAAAGGCCGTGGGCGCGTAGCGGAGGAAGGTATGAGCAAGGCGAAGTTCGAGCGGAAGAAGCCGCACGTGAACGTGGGGACGATCGGGCACGTGGATCACGGGAAGACGA
>CAZWAX010000666.1:0-2427 GCA_964631985.1 uncultured Polyangiaceae bacterium
TTCAGTAACAGGACGGCGGCCTCGACATGGTGAGCGGGATCATCGGCAAGAAGATTGGCATGACCCAGGTCTTCACGGGGGAGGGTAGCCTCGTCCCCGTGACGGTCGTGCAGGCGGGTCCGTGCACCGTCGTGCAGGCGAAGACGCCGGCGCGCGACCACTACGCGGCCGTGCAGCTGGGCTTTGGTGCGCAAAAGGCGCAGCGTGTCTCTAAGGCGATGCGCGGGCACGTCGCAAAGTCGGCGAAGGGCCCGTTCCGCGTGCTGCGCGAGTTCCCGGTTGGTGACGAGGCGGCGCTCGAGGTCGGGCAGGACGTGCGCGTGGGCGACGTGTTCCAGGCGGGTGACGTCGTCGATGTGACCGGTGTGAGTAAGGGCAAGGGCACGGCGGGCGTCATGAAGCGCCACCATTTCAGCGGCTTCCCGGGCTCGCACGGTACGCACGAGTACTTCCGGCACGGCGGCTCCATCGGCAACCGCTCCTTCCCGGGTCGCGTCTTCAAGGGGAAGCGGATGTCGGGCCGGATGGGCAACGAGCGTGTGACCGTGGCCAAGCTCCAGGTCATCGAGGTGCGTGCCGATCAGGACCTGATCTTTCTGCGCGGCGCGGTGCCAGGCGCGAAGGGCGGCACGATCATCATCCGCAAGCACGCCGGCGGCAAGGCCAGCGGTAAAGCCGCAGGAGAAGAATGATGGCGGACGAGAAAGCAGTCGTCGCGATCAACGCTCCCGTCGTCACGCAGTCGAAGGCGTCCGCCGGGACAATTGACCTTCCGGGTGAAATCTTCAGTGAGCCGCTGCGTCGCGCGCTTCTCGCCGACGTCGTCCGGATGCAGATGGCCGGTCGCCGTGCGGGCACGTCTTCCACCAAGGAGCGTGGGGACGTGCGCGGCGGCGGCAAGAAGCCGTGGAAGCAGAAGGGCACGGGCCGCGCCCGCGCGGGGAGCACCCGTTCGCCGCTGTGGCCGGGTGGCGCCATCGTCTTCGGACCGCACCCGCGCGACTACTCGTACACCATGCCGAAGCAGGCGCGGCGCACCGCCATTCGTTCTGCGCTCGCGCAGAAGCTCCGCGAGGAGCGGTTGACGATCGTCGACCGGATCGAGTTCGCCGAGACCAAGACCAAGAATTTCGTCGCAATGCTCGGTGCGCTCGGGATCGACGACAGCGTGCTCGTCGTGATCGACGACACCGACACGCGCGTCGAGCTCGCCGGTCGGAATGTCCCGAACGCCAAGGTGCTGCGCGCCGCCGGTCTGAACGTGTACGACCTGCTGCGCTACCACCACCTGGTGCTGACGAAGGCGGCGCTCGAGCGCATCAAGGAACGGGTGGCAGCATGAGGCGCGAGTACACCGTCGTCGAGGCTCCGCTCATCACCGAGAAGGGAACCTACGTCAACGAGATCGGCAATCAGGTCGTGTTCCAGGTGCGACCGGATGCCAACAAGATCGAGATCAAGCACGCGGTCGAGAAGCTCTTCAAGGTGAAGGTCGTGAAAGTTCGCACGGCCAACGTTCTCAGCAAGACGCGACGGGTTGGCCGCTCCCTCGGGAGCCGGTCGGATTGGCAGAAGGCCTACGTGGCCCTCGGTGAGGGCCAACGCATCGACTTCTTCGAGCAGGTGTAGACGAGCCATGCCGACGATCCTCTACAAGCCGACATCTCCGGGAAAGCGCTTTCGAACCGGCCATGATTTTGCCGAGATCACGCGTGATACTCCCGAGGCAAGCCTCCTCGCCCCGCTTCGCAAGTCGGGCGGTCGCAACAACAATGGTCGCATCACGACGCGTCATCGCGGCGGTGGGCACAAGCGCCGCTACCGCATCGTCGACTTCCGTCGCACGAAGGACAATGTTCCCGCGAAGGTCGCGGCGGTCGAGTACGACCCGAACCGGTCGGCGCGCCTGGCGCTTCTGCACTACGTCGATGGTGAGAAGAGCTACATCCTCGCCCCGGTCGGTCTGCGGGTCGGTGACAAGGTCATGGCCGGTGTCGAGGCCGACATCCGACCGGGCAATTGCCTGCCGCTCAAGAACATCCCGCTCGGCACGATGATCCACAACATCGAGCTCCGGGTCGGCAAGGGCGGCCAAATGGTTCGCAGTGCCGGCGGCGCGGCCCAGCTGATGGCGAAGGAGGGCGAGCATGCCCTCATCAAGCTGCCGTCGGGCGAGCAGCGCCTGGTGCGTATCGAGTGCCGCGCGACCATCGGTCAGGTCGGGAACCTCGACCACGAGAACATCTCGGTCGGCAAGGCGGGGCGTACGCGCTGGAAAGGTCGCCGCTCCAGCGTGCGCGGCATCGCAATGAATCCGGTCGATCACCCGCACGGGGGCGGCGAAGGCCGTTCGAAGGGCAATCATCCGCAATCGCCATGGGGGCAGCCGTCGCGTGGCTACAAGACGCGGCACAACAAGCGAACCAA
>CAZWAX010000667.1:0-2420 GCA_964631985.1 uncultured Polyangiaceae bacterium
CAGCGTTCCAGGCAGCGATCGAGGAGGGCGCGGGCGCGCGCGGCGCAGCGCTCGGGATCGCCCCCCGCGGCGAGACAGCGCCGGTGCGCCGCCTCAGCTTTCTTCGTGCAGCGGGCTTCGCAACGCGGTGGCAGCTGGCAGTGGAGCGCCACGCAGCGCGCGGCGATGCCGCGGCCTTCCTCGGCACAGACGGCCTCGTCGCCACCGGCGGCGATGCAGCGCTCGAAGTGATGCCGGCCGAGCGAGGCGCAGCGATCCTCGCAGGACGGCGGCTCGTCCGAGTCGCAATGCGCTGCGAGGCAGCGCGCCGTGGCCTCGCGCCCGAGGTGCGCGCAGCGTTCGGGGTCGTGACCGGCGGTGACGCAGCGTTCGACGAGGGTGGCGCCCCGTCGGGTGCAACGGTCCTCGCAGGTGGGGGTGTCGGGAGCGCAGCGCTCCACGACGCAGGCGGCGAGCGCCGGCCCGTCGGTCGGACCGCGCTCACACGCCGTGAGGCAAGCGGGGGTGTCCTCGGCGCGAGCGCCGGGACGGTCGAAAGGCGCGGCGAGCAGCAGCGCGAGCGCCGGCAGCAGCAACGAATGGATTCTCATCTGGGGCCTCCTTGCAGTCGATGTGGTGTCTCCCCAGGGGAGGGTGCTACTCGCCGGCGCTTTCTCGGTCAATACGCAAATGGGAATATTTCCCATTCTTGGTTTCGAGCCGCAGCCATGCATGCTACGGTGCCACTCGTGGCCGACACCGAGATCGCCGAAGGCCTGCTGCGCGCCGCGACCGAGACCCTGCGCCCGCTCGTGCGGCGCCTCCTCGCGGCAGGCGTGCCGTTCGGCCAGCTCGAGACGCGTCTGCGCAGACTCTATGTCGAGACCGCCGATCGGGAGTGCGCGCTGCCGGCGCGGCGTCAGACCGTGAGCCGCATCGCGCTGCTGACCGGCATCAATCGCAAGGAGGTGAAGCGCCTGCGGGCCGCCTCCGCCGAGCGGCCGGCGGCTCCGAGCGCTTTCGGACGCAATCTCGCCGCCAGCCTGGTGAGCCGATGGATCCGTGATCCGCGTGCCGCTCATCGCGGCCGCCCGCGCCCGATCCCGTATCAGGCCGGGCGCGGGCCGAGCTTCGTGAAGCTCGCGCTCGCGACCACCGTGGATCTGCCGGCCCGAGCGTTCCTCGATGCGCTGGTCGCAAGCGGCGTCGCCGAGGTGCGGCGCGACGGGCGGATCGCCCTCACGGCCAATGCCTACCTGCCGCGCCGTGGACGGGCCGAGTCCGTGGCCATGCTGGCCGAGGATCCGCCCGACCTGCTGGCGACGATGCTGCACAACGTGCTCGACACGGCCGCGGAGCCGTTGCTGCAGCGGCGGATCGCCTATGACCACGTGGGCGCGGACGGCTTGCCGCGCCTCCGCCAAGAGCTGCGGCGCACCAGCGAGCGGTTCGTCCACCAGATCGATCGGCTGCTCGCACGCTACGACCGCGATCGCAATTCGCGGGCCCCGGGCGGCGCGCGCCGTCGCGCCGGCCTCGGTCTCTACTACTTCGAATCGGCCGTCGACCCGTCCGCCGCGCCCGCCGCACCCGGGCCCGCACCCACGCGGCGCCGCCCGCGAAAGGAAGCCCAGCCATGAGCGCTCTTCGATGCCTCGCGTTCGTCCTCCTGCTCGCCCTCGCCGCCTGCGGTGGCGGCGGCGGTGGCATCGCCAGCGACGGTGGGGTCAGCGGGACCGGCATCTCGGCCGTGACCGGCAACGTCGTCGAGATCACCGGTACCGGCGGCGACGTCGCGGGCATCGAGGTGACCGTCGCCGGGACCGATCTCGTGGGACGAACCGACGGAGACGGCTCGTTCAGCCTGAGCGGCGAGTTCGACGGCCCGGTCACCCTCGTCTTCGCGCGGCCGGCCGACGGATTATCGGTGCAGGTCGACGTACAGGTGCCGGCCGGGGGCACCCTCGCGCTCGCCGACGTCGTCCTCGACGGCACCAGCGGTGAGGCGCGGCCCGCCCGGCGGACCGTGAGCTTCCGCGGGCGCATCGACGACGTCGATTGTCCCGCGGCGCGGCTCTTCGTGGTGAGCCCCGTCGCGGCGGCGCCGCTCGTCTTCACGATTCGTCTCGAGCGCACCACCCTGCGCGACGACGCCGATCGTCCGCTCCGCTGCGAGGATCTGCAAACCGGCCTGGAGGTCGCCGTGAACGGTGCAGTGCAGGACGACGAGAGCATCGCCGACGGCGAGGTGGTGGTGACGCCGGTCCCCGAGCCGACGCCCCCACGCACCCGGCTCCCGGCGACGCCGACTCCGGGCGTGACGCCGCGCCCGCGCCCGAGCGCGACCGACGCCGACAGCGTACCGGTGCGTCCGACCGCGACCGACCGGCCGACCCGTCCGACCGCGAGCCCGACCGACCCACCGGTGCGTCCGAGCGCGA
>CAZWAX010000668.1:0-2415 GCA_964631985.1 uncultured Polyangiaceae bacterium
GAAGCCCCAGAAACGACTGTCGTAGCTGCGATCGCGATTGTCGCCCATGACGAAGACCTGGTCGGGCGGTACGGTCACCGGGCCGAAGTTGTCGCGCGGGGTGAGGCGGCTGCCCTCCCCCGATCCCTCCACGAACTGGCCCCACGCGTCGGACAACTTCTCGCCGTTGATGAAGACCTGCTTGTGCTTCACCTCGACGGTGTCTCCGGGCTCGCCGATCACGCGCTTGATGAAGTCCTTGCTCGGGTCGACCGGGTAGACGAACACGATGACGTCGCCCCGCCGCGGGTCCTGGAACTGGACGACGCGCTTGCCGAGGATCGGCAGCCGGATGCCGTAGCGCAGCTTGTTGACCAGGATGTGGTCGCCGATCTGCAGGGTCTCGAGCATCGACCCCGACGGGATCTTGAAGGCCTGGACCAGGAACGTGCGGATGAACAGGGCCAGGAGAAACGCGACCGCGAGGGCCTCGGCGTACTCGCGGACGGTCGACTTGGTCTTGACCGCCGTCCGCGTCGCCGGCCGCGTTCCTTCGTCCTCGGCCTCGCCGGCGACACCGGTACGGCTCTTCGTCACGCGCGGCATGATAGGGGAACCGTCGGCGGCCCGCCAGCCGACCCCGTCACTCGCCCACCTTGAGGACCGCGAGGAAGGCCTCCTGCGGGATCTCGACGCGGCCGACCTGCTTCATGCGGCGCTTGCCCTCTTTCTGACGCTCGAGGAGCTTGCGTTTGCGGGTGATGTCGCCGCCATAGCACTTGGCGGTCACGTTCTTGCGAAGCGCCTTCACGGTCTCGCGCGCGATGACCTTGCTGCCGATCGCGGCCTGAATGACGACCTCGAACATCTGGCGCGGCACGAGCTCGCGCATCTTCTGGGTGAGCTCGCGTCCGCGAAAGTACGCGCGTTCGCTGTGGAGGATCACCGACAGCGCGTCGACGAGGTCGCCGTTGATGCGCACGTCGAGCTTCACCAGCGTCGAGCGGCGGAAGTCGAGCGGCTCATAGTCGAGTGACGCGTAGCCTCGGCTCGCCGACTTCAGGCGGTCGTAGAAGTCGAGCACGATCTCGTTCAGCGGCAGCTCGTAGATGAGCAGCGCCCGCTTCTCGCCGGAATAGCGGAGCTCGCGCTGCCGGCCGCGCTTCTCCTCGCAGAGCGCCATGACGTTGCCGAGGTGCTCGGTCGGAAGGTGGATGCTCGCCAGGATGAAGGGCTCGTCCATGCTCTCGATCTCGCCCTCGGGAGGCAGCTTGGCCGGGCTGTCGACGACGAGCGTGCGACCGTCGGTCGTGTGGACGTGGTAGGCGACGGTCGGCGCCGTCGTGATCAGGGTGAGCCCGAACTCGCGTTCGAGCCGCTCCTGCACGATCTCCATGTGCAGCAGGCCGAGGAAGCCGCACCGAAAGCCGAACCCGAGCGCGACCGAGTTCTCGGCCTCGTAGGTCAACGACGAATCGTTGAGCTTGAGCTTCTCGATCGCATCGCGGAGCGCGCCGTACTGGTGCGACTCGGCGGGATAGAGCCCCGCGAAGACCATCGGCTGAACGGCCTTGAAGCCGGGACGCGGTGCCGCGACCGGGCGATCGGCTTCGGTCATCGTGTCGCCCACCTGGGTGTCGGCCACCTCCTTCAGCCCAGCCATGACCACACCGACCTCGCCCGGACCGAGCGCATCGACCTCGACCAGCCCCGGCTTCATGATCCCGAGCCGGTTGACCTCGGCCTCCTTCCCGGTCGCCATCAGCCGAATACGGGTGCCCGGGCGTACGCTCCCGGCAAAGACCCGGACCAGCATGACCGCGCCGTGATAGGGATCGAACCAGCTATCGAAGAGGAGCGCCTCGAGGGGAGCCGTGGCGTCGCCGACCGGCGGCGGGATCGTGCGCACCACCGCTTCGAGCACTTCCTCGATCCCCTGCCCCGACTTCGCGCTCGCCAACACCGCCGCGGACGCATCGAGGCCGATCACGTCTTCGATCTCCTGCCGGACGCGATCCGGCTCGGCCGCCGGCAGGTCGATCTTGTTCAGGACCGGGACGATGGCGAGATCGTTGTCGAGCGCGAGGTAGACGTTGGCGACGGTCTGCGCCTCGACGCCTTGCGCCGCGTCGACGACCAGCAGCGCGCCTTCGCACGCGGCCAGGCTGCGCGACACCTCGTAGGTGAAGTCGACGTGCCCGGGCGTGTCGATGAGGTTGAGCTGGTAGGTCTGGCCGTCGCGCGCCTTGTAGGCGATGCGCACCGCCTGGCTCTTGATGGTGATGCCGCGCTCGCGCTCCAGCTCCATCTTGTCGAGGAGCTGCTCCTTCATGTCGCGCGCCGCGACGGTGCCGGTACGCTCGAGGATGCGGTCGGCCAGCGTCGACTTGCCGTGGTCGATGTGCGCGATGATGCTGAAGTTGCGGATGTGGTCGA
>CAZWAX010000669.1:0-2414 GCA_964631985.1 uncultured Polyangiaceae bacterium
GGCCCGCGCCCTCGGCGAGCTGGCGCGCGGGCGGTGGCACGACGCGACCGGCGAGCGGCTGGCCGTGGCGCCCGCGCGCCACGATCCCTGGCCGGCGAGCGTCACCCCCGATCTCACCGACGTCGACGTCGCCATCGCGCGGACCATCCCCGCGAGCGACGCGACACCTCCCGTCCGCGAGGTCGAAACGCTCTTCCTCGATGCCATCCGGGCGGCGCACGAGTGGATCTACGTCGAGAATCAGTACTTCACGTCGGACCTAGTCGCCGACGCGCTCGCCGCGCGGCTCGCCGAGCCCGACGGCCCGGAGGTCGTCGTCGTCGTGCCCCGCGACGGCTGCGGCTGGCTCGAGGAGCAGACGATGAGCATGCGGCGCCGGCGCCTCGTCGCCCGGCTGTACGAAAGCGACCGCTTCGGACGCCTCCGGATCTGCGCGCCGATCATCGACGAGACGGTGGTCGTGAACGTGCATTCCAAAGTGCTCGTCGTCGACGACGTGCACCTGCGTGTCGGGTCGGCCAACCTGAGCAATCGCTCGATGGCCGTCGATACCGAATGCGACCTCGCAATCACCGCGCAGAACGCCGCCACCCGCGTCGCCATCGCCCGCGTGCGACATCGCCTGCTCGGCGACCATCTCGGGGTCGATCCCGCTGCCATCGAGGCGGCGATGCACGCGACCGGCTCGTTGATCCAGGCGATCGAGCGGGTGCGGGGTGCGCGCCACGCGCTGACGCCGCTCCGCGCGACGACCGCGCCGGGCTGGGCCGAGTGCCTCCCGCCCGAGGCGTACGTCTTCGATCCCGTCGAGCCGATCGACGCCACGCGCCTGCTGGCGCGGCTGCTACCCCTTCCCATGAACGGCCCCTGGCGCTCCTTCTGGCGCAGCGTGGGCGCGGGAGTCCTCGGTGCCTTCGTCGGCTTCGCCCTCGGCCGCTGGGTCGGCGGCCGCCGCGCCGCACGCCACGGCGCGGGCCATGCGTGAGCGGCGTCGGCTCGTCGTCGCGACCTACAACATCCACTCCTGCGTCGGCACCGACGGGCGCCACGACAGCGAACGGGTGGCCGAGGTCATCCGGGGACTCGAGGCCGACATCGTGGCGCTTCAGGAGGTCGAGTCGCCGCGCGACCCGCACGAGGACCCCGAACAACTGTTCTGGCTCGCCCGGGCGGCCGGCTTCTCGTGGGGCGTCGCGGGGCCCACGTTGCATCGTGGACGGCACCCCTTCGGCAACGCCGTGCTCTCGCGCTGGCCCGTGGACACGATTCGCCGGATCGACCTGAGCGTGCGCGGCCGCGAGCCGCGCGGCGCCCTCGATCTCGACGTCGCGTGCGACGGCACCCTCGTGCGCGTGATGGCAACCCATTTCGGCCTGCGGAGCGTGGAGCGCGGCGAGCAGTGGCGGCGGCTCCTCGCGTGCTGGGACGACGCCACGACGCCGGCCGTCCTCCTCGGCGACTTCAACCACTGGTGGTGGCGGGATCGCCTGCTCACCGCCGTCGAGGCACGCTTCGGGCGGACGCCGGCGCTGCGTACGTTTCCGGCCCGCCGGCCCGTACTGGCCCTCGATCGCGTGTGGCTCCGACCGCGCAGCGCGCTCGTGTCCCTCGCCGTCGTCGCCACTCCGCTCGCCCGCGTGGCCTCCGACCATCTGCCGTTGCGGGCGGAGATCGCGCTGCCAGCCCGCACCGCGTCGGCGGCTCCGTTGCCGATCGCCGGGTGCGACCGCGCGCCTGATCTGCGATGATCGCGGCCATGCGCCCTCTCACCCTCCGACTCGCCGCGATCGGCCTGGTGCTCATGCTTGCGACCGTGACCCAGGCGGCTTCCGCCGCCAGGCCGAAACGCAGCGTCGACCAGTTCGTCACCCAGGCCGCCGGCCGCAGCCTCGCGGGCATCGAGCTCAGCGACCTCGCCTTGCAGCGGAGCGAGAGCGCCGCCGTCCGGCGACTCGCCCGGCGTGCCCACGACGAGCACGCCCACACCTACGAGACCCTGCTCGCCATCGCGACCGGCGCCGGCGTCACCGCCGCCCCGCCCGAAACCATCGATCTCGAGCAACGCGGCATCAAGGCGCGCCTCGCCACGCTCTCGGGCCCCGCCTTCGATCGCGCCTACGTGGCCGCCCTCCGCACCAACGACGACCGCGACATCGCGCTCTACCGCTCCTACACCCGCAACGACACCGACCCCGCCTTCACCACCTGGGTCAACGACCAACTAAAGACCATTCGCACCCGCCGCCAAATGATCGAAGCCGCCGCCCTAGAGATCCGCTGATCGAGCCCCCGGCACGGAGCAGGTCGCTCAAAAAGGGTCAGCTGCTAGGCGCGAGGGAGCGAACGCGGAGGCGTAGCGGAGCTACGCCGCACAAGTGAGCGACCGAGCAACGACGCAGATGGCCCTTTTTCAG
>CAZWAX010000670.1:0-2412 GCA_964631985.1 uncultured Polyangiaceae bacterium
CGAGGAGCAGGACCCCGCCGGACTGCAGCCAGAGCGTCGCGTACGCGAGCCGCACGCGCGCGAGCGGGGCTCCCGAGAGACGCGGCAGCGCGTGATAGGCGACGCCCATCACGAAGAGCGTCGCGAACCCGAAAACCTGGGCGTGCCCGTGTACGAGGCGCGCCGCCTCGAGCGCGGCCGTCGAGAGCCCCGGCCACGGCAGATGGCGCGATGCCAGGACCAACGCCCCGAGGGCGGCGCCGAAGGTGAGGGCGATCACGAGCGCGGCGGCGAAGAACGGGGCGGTGCGGACCAAGGCGCCATGATACGGAGCGACCGGCGCCGCTGGAACCGTGGCGGCATGATCGCCGTCAGCTCGCCTCGTGATCGGTGTCATGGGCCGCCATCCGACCGTTCGGTAGAAACATGCCATGCGAGTGGTCGCACGGTCCGGCTCGTCCGCGCGTGGGGTGGGCGTCACGAGCGGCATGGCAACGCCCGACCGCGGCGGGCGCGGCACGCGCGCCGCCATCGTTGCGGCAGCCGCCCGCTCGTTCGCCGACGACGGCTATCGGGGCACGAGCCTGCACGCGATCGCCGAGCAAGTCGGGATCCAGAAGGCGTCGATCTTCCACTACTTCGCCAGCAAGGAGGAGCTCTACCGCGCCGTGCTCGTGGAGAGCCGCGGCCAGATCGAGGCCGTCGTCACGCGCTTCGTCGCCGCCGAGGACGGGTGGCTCGCGCGCGTCCGCGGGATGTTCGACGCCTACATCGCTCTCGTCGCGGCGCACCCGGAGCAGACCAAGATCCTGCTCCGGCAATCCCTCGGTGACGCGCCCGACGGATACGTTGCGGACCACGAGTCGGACCGCCTGCTCGCCCACGCCGCCTCCTTCATCGCCGACGGGCAGCGGGCCGGCGCGTTCGCCCCCGTGGACGCGGAGACCCTCCTGCTCGGCGTCGTCGGCATGGTGGCATTCCTCTTCACGTCGGCGCCGATCGTGGCGCCGCGCTGGGCCGCGGGCGCCGGCGGCGCGGATCGCGTCGAGCAGATTCGGCGCCACGTGCTTCGCTTCGTGGAGCGCGCGCTCACCGTCGAACGCGCCTGAGACCTCGCCGCGCGGCTACGCCGCCAGGTTGCCGTGGTGCGCGAGACGCGTGAGGCGCTCGAGGTCGGCGATCACGATCTCGTTCTCGGTGGTCGTGATCATGCGGTTGCGCTTCAGCTTGCCGAGCAGGCGGATGGCGGTCTCGGTCGAGACGCCGATCATCTCGGCGAGGTCGCGTCGTGAGTAGGCGAGCGGGATGTGGATCGGGCCGGTAGCGGCACCGTCCGTCCGGCGGACGTCCGCGGCGAACCGCACGAGCAGCTCGGCGAGGCGTGCGTCGGCGCGCTTCAGCGCGAGCTCCCCGGCCTTGCGCCGCGTGCGCGCGAGTGTCCGGCTGAGATCCGCGATGAGGCGTACGCCCGTCAGCGGGTGCCGCTCGATGAACCGCACCAGCCGCTCGCGCGGGAGGAAGGAGAGCTGCGCCTCGGTGAGCGCCTCCGCAGAGGACGAGTAGGTGTGGCCATCGTCGAGTGCGAGCTCGCCGAGGAGGGCGCCCGGCGTCGCGATCTCGATGATGTAGTCGCGACCGAAGCGATCCGATTGATAGAGCTTCACGGTTCCGTGGCAGAGGACGTAGAGGCCGGTCGCGGGGCTCCCTTCGTGGAACACGACCTGGCGCGGCTTGTAGAGTCCCGAGACGCCACACGTTTGGAAGTCGCCGAGATCGTCGAGCGGCAGATCGGCGATGCAGGTCTGGTCGCGGATCGTACACTGCTGACACATGATGCGCCGCATGGCGTCCTCCAGTCGGCCCTTCCCATTTACGGTAAGCGGGCCGGGCGTCTCTTCTCGTTGCTGCGAACGATCAGGCAGCGAGCTGACCGTTGAAACGTCGCTTGATGGCTCCTCACGGTCCTCGACCTTCTCCGCTAGCAACGGTCGCGCCAAGGCATGCTCCTTGCTTGCGGAGTCGTGTGGCTCGTGTTCGGACGCTCGACGAGCAGCCGGTCATCGTGCAGTGGGAGGTCGCGCGGGCCTGTCGGTTCGCCTGTCTGCGGTGCCGACGGGTGGCTCCGGATGACGTCGATGCCGTGCCGCTGTCCGCCGTCGAGGCGCTCGACGTCGCGGCGCAGATCGTGGACATCGGGGCCGTTCGGCTCGTGCTCTCGGGCGGCGATTTCCGGGTCCGCCCGGATCTCGACGGGATCATTCGGGCGGCGACCGACGGCGGCCTGGAGGTGACGGTCTGCCTCTGCACCCCCTTGGTCGCCCCCTCGACGCTGCGCCGGGTCGCGCTCGCGGGAGCGCGATCGGTGGCGCTCGCGCTCGACCCCCGGCGAAGTGCGCGCGCGACGACGGCCGTCGCACGCCGCATCGCAGCGAG
>CAZWAX010000671.1:0-2410 GCA_964631985.1 uncultured Polyangiaceae bacterium
GGCCGGCGCTTTCCTCGCAACCGAGGCCGTTCGGGCCGTCCACGAGCCCGTCGACGAACCACTTGAGGCCGACCGGCACCTCGACGAGCTTCCGCCCGAGGCGGGTCGCGACCCGATCGATGAGACTGCTGCTGACGACGGTCTTGCCGATGGCCGCGGTCGCCGGCCACCCGGCGCGCTGGCCGAACAGATAGTCGATCGCGACCGCCAGATACTGATTGGGCTCGAGGAGACCGCGGCTGCGGGTCACGATGCCGTGGCGGTCGGCGTCGGCGTCGCAGGCGCAGGCGACGTCGAAGCGATCCTTCAAGTCGACCATGCGCGCCATGACGTACGGCGACGACGGGTCCATGCGGATCTGGCCGTCCCAATCGACGCTCATGAAGCGGAAGGTCGCGTCGATCGTCTGGTTCACGACCTCGAGCCGAAGCCCGTAGCGCTCGCCGATCGCGTTCCAGTAGGCAAGGCTCGCGCCGCCGAGGGGATCGACCCCGATGTGGACCTTGGCGTCGCGGATGGCCGCGAGGTCGACGACCGACGGCAGGTCGGCGACATAGGCGGCGACGTAATCGTGACGGTGCGTGGTCGACGCGGCCCGCGCCTGCGCGAACGGCACGCGCCGCACGCCGCGCAGCTCGTCGGCGATGAGCGCGTTGGCCTGGCGCTCGATCCAGCCCGTCGCGGCGCTGTCGGCGGGGCCGCCGTGCGGCGGGTTGTACTTGAAGCCGCCCGAGCGCGGCGGGTTGTGCGACGGCGTGACGACGATGCCGTCGGCGCGCCCGCTCGTCCGGCTGCGGTTGTGGGTGATGATCGCGTGCGAGATGACCGGCGTCGGCACATAGCCCCCGCCGGCGTCGATCATCGCGTCGACGCCGTTCGCCGCCAGCACCTCCAGCGCGCTAGCGAAGGCGGGCTCGGAGAGCGCGTGGCTGTCGATGCCGATGAAGAGCGGACCATCGACGCCCTGCTCCTTCCGGTAGAGGCAGATGGCCTGGGTGACGGCGAGGATGTGGGTCTCGTTGAACGAAGCGTCGAGCGACGAGCCGCGATGCCCCGAGGTCCCGAACGCGACCCGCTGGGTGGCGATCGCGGGATCGGGGCGCTCGGTGTAGTACGCGGTCACGAGCTTCGGGAGGTCGACGAGGATGGAGACGGGCGCGGGCTTTCCGGCGAGTGGGCTGATCGGCATGCCGGGGTTCTAGCGCGTCGGCGCGACGGATACAGCGCTCATCCGGCGGCGCGGAGCGCGATCACGGGGACGGCGATCGTGGCTCTTCGGCGCCGTGCCGCCAGCTGCCGATCCATCTCCCGCGCCACGGCAGCCGCGAAGTATCGCTCTCCGCAGCCAGGACACACGCGCGCGGGGACACGCTCGAAAATGAAATGCTTGCCGTGGCGATGGCGATAGACAGTGATCAAGCGCTCGGCTGCATCGAGAACGGTCCGGCAGTACTCGCAAGCGTCGGCCTTCTTTCGCACGTCACTCCTCCACGCAGTAGGCGGCGATGATACGCAACAGCCCGGAGGGAAGGAAGCGACAGACGACTTCGACGGTACGTCGGGACCGGCGCGGGGCCCCGCGGACCACGAGCCGAATGCCCCTTGGATCGCCCCTGAGGCGCGCGACCAGCCGACCATTCAAGAGCGCGTCCCGAAGCTCGATCTCACTCACATCGTCCTCATCCATCTCCTCGAGCGCATGCAACGTCACTACGTAGCGCTTGCGCCGAATCGCCGCGCGAATGCGCCTGGTCCCCACCCACCAGGATGGATCCAGCGGCACCCGGCATCAGCAAGTCGTCGAGTAGCCACGACGCCCTCGCCATAGCGAGCTCGGGAATGACTTTGGTGTTCCGGTGCGTGCGAAGCGTCACGAAGGATTCCGCGCCTCGTCGATGTACCTGAACGGGGCGGCGATGAAGATCGGCGCCGCAGGTCGCGCCCGATACGCGACCTGACCACCGCGTCCGCCTTGTCGGATTCCGCACCGCGCGCTACACGCCGCCCATGCGATTCGGAGTTTTCTACGAGCTGCAGATGCCGAAGCCGTGGGACGAGCGGTCCGAGCACCGGGTCGTGCACGAGGCGCTCGAGCAGGTGGCGCTCGCCGACCGGTTGGGGTTCGACTACGCCTGGTGCGTCGAGCACCACTTCCTCGAGGAGTACTCGCACTGCTCGGCGCCCGAAGTGTTTCTCGCGGCGGCCGCGGCCCGGACAGAACGCATCCGGCTCGGGCACGGCATCCGGCAGGTGATCCCGCGCTACAACCACCCGGCGCGGACGGCCGAGGGGCTCGGCATGCTCGACCTGATCTCGAACGGGCGGGTCGACTTCGGGATCGGCGAGGGCGCGACCCGGCTCGAGCTCGGCGGCTTCGGGATCGCGGCGAAGGAGAAACGCGCGCTCGCGC
>CAZWAX010000672.1:0-2394 GCA_964631985.1 uncultured Polyangiaceae bacterium
TCGATCGAAATTTCTTTTACCCGATACGATCGATTTGTGCAGAGGTTCCCTAGCGTCCGCGCCATGGAACGACGCGCCATCAATCCCTGGACGTGGCAGGACGCGATGGGTTTCGTGCAGGCCATGGAGCTCGGCCCCGCGAAGCGCACCCTTCTCTGCTCGGGTCAAACCTCGGTCGACGCCAACGGTGCCCCGGTGCATGCCGGCGACATGGCGGCGCAGCTCCGGCAAGCGGTCGCGAACCTCGAGACCGTGCTACAGGCCGGCGGCTTCGACCTCACCGACGTCGTGCGGCTGAACTACTACACGACCGACATCGCGGCCTTCATGCAGGGCGCCGCCGGCGGCGGGCTCGCCCGACTGGCCGAGGTGAAGTGCTTTCCGTCGTCGACGCTGCTCGGCGTGGCGAGCCTTTTTCATCCGGACATCATGGTCGAGATCGAAGCCACCGCGATGAAGTAGCCGCGGCAACCCGCATGGCATCGTCCGCTTGACGGTCGTGCGGCAGCGCGGGCATGGTGGCCGCATGACGACCTCGCTCGCGCGCCGCATGATCGGCGCTCTCGTGCTCGTGGCGTGCCTCGCGACGGTTGCCGTCGCCGCCGACGGCCCGCCGCCCCCCAAGCTCGCCGACGTGCTTCGTTTGAAGGGCGGGAAGGCGATGATCTTCCAGCCCGTGCATCTCCGGCGCGGGCAGTCGCTGGTCGTGACCCACACCAAGGTCGCCGACGGCAGCGTCAAGCCCGGCGAGCAGCGCGCCGTCCAGCTCGTCGTCTACTCGTCGACGCGCTCGGATCTCACCGGCGACTTCCCGGTGCTCTTCACCGACACGCAGCTCGTCCTCGGGGCCGGCGCGGGCGGCGGCCCGCACGTGAAGGTCTTCGCCGGCTACTCGCCGGAGGAGAACCAGGGCATCATCGCCGTCCTGATCGGGCTCCTGCTCCCCGCTGTGCAGACCGACCCGCCGAAGGTGGTGCCGCTGCCCGCGCTCGACGTGCTGAGCGCCGAGGTCAGCGACCCGGCGGGGATCGGGATGCTGCTGCCGGCGGTGCAGAAGGTGCGAGACGCCGCGGCGCGCTGATGGCTGCGTAGGTCTGCGGGCGCGCGCGTCATTGGGAGCGGCGAGACGTTCGCCGGACTGGTACCCGCCGCAGTCGGAGCGTGTCTTCCAGGACGGGTAACGCCATCTGGTCCTTGGCCAATCCGAGCTCGCGCTTCACGGCGATCTGCGTTTCGAGGTCCAGCACCAGGACGAAGTAGTCGCCAAGTTTTCGGCGCCGGGCACGCTTAGCGAGCGATTCGAAGGGTCGGTCGTTGCCGATGACGCCGCGTACATCGAGGGGACCGAGCTTGGTGGTGAGGAGATGATGCCCGGTGCCAAGCAGGTCTTCTGCACGCGGGGACCGGTCGAGCTCGGGGCGGGTTCGGTAGCGCGCGTCGAGCTCGCGGAGCGCGGCGATCAGCCGCCGGACGTTCGCGGGGGACCGTTCGTGAACCACGTCAGTGTCGAGGGTCGTGAGCGGCGCGCCTTCGACGACGGCAGCGACGCCGTCGACGAGGACGAAGCGCACGCCGTGCCGGCGAAGGACGTCCAGTAGCGAGGTCGATTCAGCGGGGTGCGGGCTCACGCTTCATTGCTCGCACCAGGTGGCGATGGTGTTCCAAGACCTCCAGCCGCTCGCGGGGCGAGAGACTGAGCATCCATTCGATCAACGATCGGTCGACCCCGTTCTGCGATGCTTGCGCCAAGCGTCTGGGCGGAGTCGTCTTCTTGCTGCGCATCGTCGGCGCGAGCCTACGTTGGTTGCTGCAGGTGCTGCAACCAACCGCCGCGGCTGCCCAGACGACCGCTACGAGTACGGCTGTCGCGTGCGCGCGTCGACCGGGATGATCGGCCGGTCCGAACCGGGACCTATCGTCCGATGCGTACGCGCCAGGCGCCAGGGCCACCACGACCACGCTCGAGCGGCCGGTATGCGTTCGCCGCCTACTACCAGGCGTGGCTCGCGACCTACGCCCGACACCACTGCAAGCCGGGCACGGTGGCCGGCTACGAGGCTGCCGGTCGTCTCTATCTGATTCCCGCCTTCGGCCGCCGCGATCTCCGCACGATCACCCGCACGGACGTGAAGCAGCTCGTGTACGAGACGCTGCTCCCGGGGCGCGCCCGCGCCACCGTCCGCGCCAACCTGGCGCCGCTCCGCGAGCTCTTCAACCACGCCATCGAGGACGGCCTGGTCGCGAGCAATCCCGCCGCGCACGTCCTGAAGCGCATGCGCGGCGAGAAGGTGCGCGCGGCGCGCGCGCCGCGCTTCCTCGGCGCCGACGAGCTCCGCGCCGTGTTGGCGGACCTGACGAAGCGCGGAAAAATGGACCGCACGTCGATCACGATTT
>CAZWAX010000673.1:0-2382 GCA_964631985.1 uncultured Polyangiaceae bacterium
CCGGGATGACCGCCTTCTGGACCGCGCGCCCGGGCCGGGCTTCGGCGCGGCGCTTCAGCTCCTTCAGGATGAGCGCCGAGATCTCGGGCGGAGTGTAGGTCCGCGCGCCGATCACGAAACGCAGCACCCGACCGTCGTCCTCGGCGAAGCTGTGCCGCTGCCGGTCGGCCGCGCTGAGATGTGCCCGTCCGAGGCCCATGAAGCGCTTCACCGACTCGATGGTGGTGGCGGACGCGGTCGGCGCGAGCGCGCGCGCCTCGTCACCCACCACGGGCTCGCCGTCGACGAAGGACGCCACCGACGGCACGATCACCCGCCCGCTCGCCGGATCGGCGATCACGCGCGGCGTCGCATCGTCCAGATACGCGACGAGGCTGTTGGTCGTCCCGAGATCGATGCCGACTATCCGTTCCACGTCGCCCCCAGCTCTCTGTCGACGTCCCGCAGCAACGTACGGACGTAGTGCAGCTCCGAGAGGATCCGCTTGGTCTCCGCCAGCGCGTCGGCAGCGGCGGCGCGCTCGAAGCTCTGCGCGAGCCGCGCCTCGCAGGCGTCGAGATCACCGCGCAGCTCGTCGCGGGCCACGGCCACGGCCTTCGCCTCGGAGTCGGCAGGTCCGGCCTTGCGTGCCGCACGCAGCTCGTCCAACTGCTCCTGCACCGCGAAGACGCGCGCCGCGAGTGCCGGCGGCACCCGCTCGTTGTCGCGCCCGAGCGACTCGCCGTGCAGCTCGAGCCAGTACAACCCGCGCGCGACCGGGTCCTTCAGCGTCTTGTAGGCGCGGTTCACGAGCGCCGTCATGCGGAGACTCGCCGCCTGCTCCGCCGGTGGGCGGTCGTGGAAGAGGTCAGGATGCACCCGGCGCGACAACGCGTAGTAGCGTTGCTCGAGATCCGGAAGATCGACGACGGGACGACGCGGCAGGGAGAAGACGGCGAAGTAGTCAGACCGTCCCGCTTGTGACGCCTCGGGTGCGACGACGTCGCAGCCCGCGCACACGAGTTGCTCGGCGGCAGGCTTGCCGCAATGGAGACACAGAGCTGTTTCGGTGTTCGTCGTCATGGAATTCGATGCGCACGTTGCTCAGACCGTGAAGGAGGCGCCGCAGCCGCACTCGCGTTTGATGTTCGGATTGCGCAGCTTGAAGCCCGACTCCATCAGACTCTCTTCGTAATGCACCTCGGTACCGTTCAAATAGAGGAAGCTCTTGCGGTCGACGAGAATCTTGGCGTCGCCGTTGGTGAAGATCTTGTCGCCGGCGCGCTCGACGTCGAGATCCATCTTGTACTGCAAGCCCGAGCACCCGCCTCCGACGACCTTCAGACGCAAGCCGTGATCGGGCTTCTCCTGAGACGCAACGAGGCCCTGGATCTTTTCGGCGGCTGCGTCGCTGAGGTGGATGGCGGCCACGTGAGTCCTTAGATCGCCTTCTTCTCGGAGTCGGTGTCGCTCGACTTCTTGCCCTTCCAGTCGCCGATCGCCGCCTTGATCGCATCCTCGGCGAGCACCGAGCAGTGGATCTTCACCGGCGGGAGGTTCAGCTCCTCGACGATCTGGGTGTTCTTGATCGCGTACGCCTCGTCGACCGACTTGCCCTTGATGAGCTCGGTCACGTAGCTCGAGCTCGCGATCGCGCTGCCGCAACCGAAGGTCTTGAACTTGGCGTCCTCGATGACACCCTCCTCCGAGATCTTGAGCTGCAGCTTCATGACGTCGCCGCACTCGGGCGCACCGACGATGCCGGTGCCGACCCCGGGCTCGTCCTTCGCGAAGGAGCCGACGTTGCGGGGATTCTCGTAGTGGTCGAGTACTTTGTCGCTGTAGGCCATGGTCGTATGTCCTTTCCTTCTCGTTACTCGCGGGCCCAGTTGAAGGTCTTGAGGTCGATGCCTTCCTTGGCCATCTCGTAGAGCGGCGACATTTCGCGGAGCCGGTTCACCTCGTGCACCACACGCTCGGCGACGTAGTCGACCTCGTCGTCGGTGTTGAAGCGGCCGAGGCCGAACCGAATGGACGTATGGGCAAGTTCATCGCCGACGCCCAACGCTTTCAAAACATACGAGGGCTCCAACGTCGCCGAGGTGCAGGCGGAGCCCGACGAGACCGCGATGTCCTTGAGCCCCATCAGCAGCGACTCGCCCTCGACGAAGGCGAAGCTGATGTTGAGGTTGCCGGGCAAGCGCTGCATCGGGTGGCCGTTCAGATAGACGTCGTCGAGCTTGCCCATAATGCCCTGGCGGAGCCGCTCGCGAAGACGCAGCAAGCGCTCGCTTTCGGCGACCATCTCTTCGCCGCCGATCTCCATTGCGCGGCCGAGGCCGACGATGCCGGGGACGTTGAGCGTGCTCGAACGGAAGCCGCGCTCCTGCCCGCCGCCGTCGA
>CAZWAX010000674.1:0-2381 GCA_964631985.1 uncultured Polyangiaceae bacterium
TCGGCGAGCGTGATCGCGGCGTGCTGCGCTGGTACCGCCGCGGCGGCTTCGTCCGCCACCTCGTCTACGACCGTTATTTCGGATGGACCCCACGCCCGATCCGCGAGCTCGCCGTCACTGAGTCCGTGATCCAGCGCGGCGTGCCGGCGCCCCAGGTGCTGGCCGCACGCGTCGACCGCCTGCCCTGGGGCTGGTATCGCGGCGCCATCGTGACCCGCGAGGTGACCGGCGCCGTGACCTTCGCCGACGAGCTGCGCCGGGTCGGCGAGGGCGCGCCGCGGGCACGCGTGCTCGCAACCGTGGGCCGCGCTGTCCGCGACCTGCACGATCGCGGCGTCCACCACCGGGACCTGAATGCCAACAACATCCTCGTCCGCGACCGGACCGGCGAGCTCGAGGTGCACTTCATCGATTTCGACCGCGCCGACGTGCCCGGCATCGTGAGCGCTCGGGTGCGGGCGCGCGAGCTCCGCCGGCTCGAGCGCTCGCTCGCCAAGCTCGCCCGCGGCGGCATGCCGCTCGGTGGCGACGACATGCGCGTGCTCCGCGAGGGGTACGACGCCGGGCGGCCGGCATGACGCATCCCCGCGATTGGGACCGGGTGACCCGCGTCGTCGTGCTGGTGCTGGTCGGGGTGCTGGCGGGATCGGCCGTCCGCAACATCAAGGAGGACGGCGATTTCCGCGGCTACATCGAGGTCGGCGAGCTGGTGCTGCAGGGCGCCGACATCTACGCCGACTCCCGTCCGGACGTGAACACGTGGCCGCCGCTCTTCGCGGTCGTGTGCATCCCGTTCGCGCTGCTGGCGCGCGTGAGCGTCTACCTCGCGCGCGGCGTCTGGCTCGGGCTCAACTTCGCGTGCATCGTCGCGCTCTTTCACCTCGCGGTCGATCTCGTCTACCGCCGCCCGCTCGTGCTCGTCGCCCGCCCCAGCACGGTCGCGCTCGCCTCGGCCGCCGTGCTCGGCCCGCTCGTGCTGAGCGCACGCTTCCTGCTCGGGAACCTCGACCGGCTGCAGATCAACATGGTGATCCTCGCAGCGTGTCTCACCGGCGCCACTTGGATCGTCCGCGGACGTGGCGTCGCCGGCGGCGCGCTCATCGGGTTCGCGGCGGCGGTCAAGGTCCTGCCGGTCTTCTTCCTGCCGTACTTCGCGTGGAAGCGCTGGTGGGGCGCGCTCGGGGCGGCGCTCGCGACCGGCGCGCTCGCCTCGCTGGCGCCCGTCCTCGTGTTCGGACCCGAGCGCTTCCTCGGCTACGTGCGCCACTGGCTCGCCCTCTCGGCCGGCAGCTGGCCCGTCCGCAAAGGCAATCAGAGCGTCTACGCGATGGTCGACCGTCTCTATACCCACGACGCCATCGTCTGGGACGCCTCGCAGAAGCGGCTCACCGCCTCCAACGATCCGGTGGTCGCGGCGATCGTCTACGGGCTCCTCGCGTTCGTCGCCGTGCTCTTCGTGGCGGCGGCGCGGCGGGGTGGCCGCGCGACCACGAGCGTCGCCGTGCCGATCGAGATCGCGATCGTCCTCTGCGTGACGGTGCTGTTCGCGCCCCTCGCATGGAAGCACTACTTCGTGTTCCTGCTCCTCGCCCAATTCGTGCTGTGGCGCGCGGCGTTCGGCGACGGCTACGGGCTCGCGCCGGCTGGCCGGCGGCGCTTCGCCTGGGCGCTCGGGGTGTCGTACGTCCTCATGACGCTCACCGTCCGCGGCGTCGTCGGAAAGTCACTCGCCCAGACCCTCGAGACGATGTCGGCCGTCACCCTCGGCGCGTTCGTCGTGCTCGGGGCGTTGCTCCACTTGCGCGCGCGCCTGGGCGCATCCGGGCTCGCCGACCCGACCGACGCGAGCGACGATCCGGCGCGCGTGGCGGCGCGGTCCTGACCCATGCGGGTGTCGGCCGAGCGCATCCTGATCGTGCTCCTGGGCGCGATCGGCGACGTCACGCGGGCCTTGCCGCTCGCGCACCGCGTCCGCACCGGCTACCCCCACGCGCATCTCGCGTGGGCCGTCGAGCCGACGTCCGCGCCGATCCTGACCGGCCATCCGGCGCTCGACAACCGCTTGGTGTTCGAGCGGAGCAGCGGCACGCGGGCCTTCCTCGCGTTCCTCCGGCGGGTGCGGGGCGAGCGCTTCGACCTCGTGCTCGATCTGCAGCGGCACGCCAAGAGCGGCCTCGTGAGCGCCGCGACGCGCGCCCCGGTGCGGGTCGGGTTCCACCGCCGGAACGCCAAGGAGCTCAACTGGCTCTGGAACACCCACACGATCCCGCCGGTCGAGCCGTTCGGCTGGAAGCTCGACCACTACCAGCGCTTCGGCGACTTCCTGGAGCTGCCCGCCGCGACGCCGCGCTTCGACGTGACGCTCGGCCCCGACGAGGAGG
>CAZWAX010000675.1:0-2375 GCA_964631985.1 uncultured Polyangiaceae bacterium
CGGATGCGCGTCGAGCGGAGGCCGATGTCCTCGACGACGCCCTGCGTGTCGCCGAAGCGGCAAAAGTCGCCGACCCGCACCGGCTGATCCGCGATCAGCGTCACGCCGCCGAAGAGGTTCTCGACCGTCTTCTGCGCCGCGAGCGCGATGGCGAGACCGCCGATCCCGAGGCCGGCGGCGATGCCGGTCACGTTGAAGCCGAAGTTCTGGAGGGCCGCCACGAGCGCGAAGCACGCCACCACGATCTTGAGGACGCGGCGGGCGAGCGGGATCATCGAGACCGCCCCGAGCTGACGGTGCTGCACGAAGCGGCGCTGCGCCCGCGTCGACATGACGTCGATCGAGCGCAGCAGCATCCACGTGAAGGCGATGATGACGAGGCCCTTCCCGAGCCCGATCACGACTTGCCGCGGCGTGAAGGCGAGCGACAGGAAGGGGATGGCGGCGCTCGCTACCGCGACGGCGAGCAGTAGGCGGATCGGGGCGACCGCCTGGCGCGCGATGCGGACATCGAGGCCGGCGCGGGCCAGGAGCCGTTCGCCGAGCCCGACGAAGAGACGGGTCGCGAGCCACGCCACCGACAAGGCCACCCCGATCACCACCAGCAGCCCGAGCCATTGCCAGAGACGGACGCCGAGAAAGCGGAGCGTCACCAGCGGGGCGGGCAGGCGGTCGGCGAAGAGACCGTAGCCGAGCTCGGCGTAGAGCGCGGGAATGCGCGCGACCGTCTCGGCCGTGACTTGCCAGACCGGCGAGCCGCCGACGCTGATGCGCTGCAGTTGAAGCTCGACCGGTCCGCCCTCGGTGTCGACGATCGCGAGCAGGTCGCGACTCGCGGGCAGGCCGTCCTCGGGCTCGCCTTCGGTTGCGTCGCTCAAGAGCGCGAGATCGAGTGCCACGCTACGCTCGAGCACCGCCTCGAGCTCGCGCGCGAGCAGTGGGCCGCGGGTCGCGCGCGCGGCGCGGGGAATCTTCCGCAGATCGAGAAGCTCGGCCGCCCGCGCGTAATCGTTCTCGCGGCAGGCGGTGAGGAACTGCTCCACGGCGCCGCGCGGGACGTCGACCCCGAGGGGACCTTGTGGCCGGGGCTCTACGGCCGGGGTCGGCGGGCTCGCGCTTCCGACCTCCGGCGACTGGGCGGTGGCCGCCCCGAGCCCCAGCACGCTCATCAGGCAGGCGGCCATCACCCACCCGAGCGCACGCGCCATGGGGCCCTCTGTACTCGTGCCAATGGCCGAAGGCCAGACCGGGTGGCGCGTTGCATCCGATGCGCGTCGCGCGCTAGGCCGAACCCATGCCCATTCAAAAGAATGAGCCGGTGCGCATCCCCGTGCCCGGCGGCAAGATCATCGACGAGCATTGTGGTCTCGCCTCCGACCAGCGGGACGATCTGAGCGTCGCCCGCATGATCGCACCGCCGGGGTGGTCGGAGCCGCCGCAGACGCCGCAGTTCGACGAGGTGACCCTCCTGGTGCGCGGGCGCCTCGTCATCGAGCAGGGCGGAAGCCGTACCGAGATCGGCCCGGGGGAAAGCATCACGGTCCCACGGGGCACGACGGTGACGTACGCCAACCCCTTCGAAACCGAATGCGAGTATTGGGCGGTCTGCGTCCCGGCGTTCTCCGTGGCGCGCGCGGGCCGATAAGCGGCGGCGACCCGGCTTTTTTCGGTGGCATCTTTGGGCGATGCTCGACTAGAATTCGCGCGGTTTTTCTCCACCCCGCGCGTCAACGAAAAAAAGGAGCCACGCAATGGCACAACCGAGATTGCAGTCGGACTATCCGGACGTCGCCCCCGGCGTACGGCAGTTCATCGGCGGGCGTACCCGCAAGATGCTGATCGACGGGAAGTGGGTCGAGGCGGCGTCCGGGAAGACGCTCACGACCTATGACCCCGCGACCGAAGAGCCGCTCGCCGAGGTGCCGGCGGGCGACGCCGAGGACATCGATCGCGCGGTGAAGGCGGCGCGGAAGGCGTTCGAGACCGGACCCTGGCGCCGCATGACGTCGTCCGAGCGCGGGCGCTGCATCTGGAAGCTCGCCGACCTGATCGAGAAGCACGCCGAGGAGTTCGCGCAGCTCGAGACCCTCGACAACGGGAAGCCGCTCGCGGTCTCGCGCGTCGCCGACGTGCCGCTCGTCGTCGACCACTTCCGCTACTACGCCGGCTGGGCGACCAAGGTCGAAGGCGAGACCATCCCGGTCTCGATCCCGGGCCAGCACATGCTGGCGTACACCCTCCGCGAGCCGGTCGGTGTCGTCGGCCAGATCATCCCCTGGAACTTCCCGCTGCTGATGGCGGCGTGGAAGCTCGGCGTCGCGCTCGCCTGCGGCAACACGGTCGTCCTGAAGCCGGCCGAGCAGAGCCCGCTCTCG
>CAZWAX010000676.1:0-2365 GCA_964631985.1 uncultured Polyangiaceae bacterium
AGCCTGAACCATGCCTCGATCATCGACGGCATCCGTCTGTGCAAGGCGCAGCGCTATCGTTACGCCAATTCCGACATGGCCGACCTTGAGGCGCAGTTGCAGGCGGCGCGGGCGGCGGGCGCGCGGTTCATCCTGATCGCCACGGACGGGGTATTCTCGATGGACGGGTATTTTGCCAAGCTGGGGGAAATCCGTGCCTTGGCAGATGCTTACGGCGCGATGGTGATGGTGGATGATTGCCACGCGACAGGCTTTGTGGGCCCTGAGGGGCGCGGCACCCCCGCGCGGGCCGGGGTCAAGGTGGAGATCCTGACCGGCACGCTGGGCAAGGCACTTGGCGGGGCGCTTGGCGGCTATATCGCCGGGCCGCAGCCGGTGATCGACCTGTTGCGCCAGCGTGCGCGGCCCTACCTGTTTTCCAACGCCTTGCCGCCTGCGGTGGTGGGTGCGGCGCTGGCGGCGCTGGATATCGTCGAGGCGGCGGATGACCTGCCCGCGCGGCGGGCGGCCAATGCCGGGTATTGGCCCGGCGGACCGGCCGGTGCGGTTGGGGGTGGGTATCCGTCCCGAAGCCGACGACGGTCCCGACGCGCTCCGCCACACCCTCGCCCCGATGCTCGTCGACACCATCCGGCTGGAGCCGCTCGCCGACGAGGAGAGCCGCCGCCTGATCGACGCCGCCGCCGGGGAGCCGCTCTCGGAAGAGTCCCGGGCGCTGGTCCTGGCGTACGCCCAAGGTCGCCCCGGCCGGATCATCCGCGGCGTCTTCTTCGAGCCGGCGCTCCGCGCCGAGCACGAGCGCGCGACGACCGGCCGGCGCGCCGGCGACACCGAACGCCGCCGCGCCACCATTCTCTTCGCGGACATCACCGGGTTCACCGCCCTCACCGAGCGGGTCGGCGCCGAGCGCGCCTTCCCGATCGTGGCGGGATGCCTGCGCGTCCTGGAAGACATCACGCGCAAGCACGGCGGCACGGTCGAGAAGCTGATCGGCGACTGCGTCATGGCGCTCTTCGGCTTCCCCGAGGCGATCGAAGACGCGCCGCGCGTCGCGGTGAATACCGCGATCGAGATGCGCCGCGAGGTGCGGGCCTACAGCGAGCGGCTCGGGCCCGACACGCAGCTCGACGTCCACATCGGCATCCACACCGGGCTCGGCATCGCGGGCGACGTCGCCGGCCCGCTGGTCCGCGAGTTCGCCGTCATGGGCGACCCGGTGAGCGTCGCCGACCAGCTGAAGGATCTGGCGCCCGCCGGCGAGGTCTACGTCGGCGCGGAGATGTGGCGCGCGACGCGTGAGGTCTTCAGCTATCACGAGCTGCCGCCGAGCCCGCGGAAGGGTGGCGGCGTCCCGCTCCGCGTCTTCCAGCTGCGCTCCGACCAGGCGCGCTTGCACCGGGCGCGGCTCGGCGCCGAGCGCCGCGTCTTCTCGACGCTGGTCGGCCGCGACACCGAGCTCGCCACGCTCCGCGAGGCGATCGCCCGCTTGGCGACGGGCACCGGCGGCATCGTGAGCCTCGTGGCGCCCGCGGGTCTCGGCAAGTCGCGCCTGCTCCGCGAGATCGCCACCAGCCCGGAAGCCGCGGGCGCGGCGTGGTGCGAGGGCCGCTCGCTCGCGACGGGCCGGCACCTCGCCTACCATGCGATCGTCGACTTCTGCCGTTCGCTGATCGGGATCGAGGACGGCGACGACGATGCGGCCGCGGCCGGCAAGCTGGACGCCATGGTCCGCGGCCTCCTGCCCGACGAGGTCGACGAGGTGGTGCCGTTCCTGGCCGCGCTGCTCGGCCTGCCGCTCGACGCCGACGGACAGACCCGCCTCTCCGGCCTGCACGGCGACGCCATGGAGAAGCTCACGCTCCGGAGCGTCGGGCAGCTGCTCCGCGCCACCAGCAACGACCGGCCCGTCGTCGCCGTCATGGACGACCTGCACTGGGCGGACGTGTCCTCGGTCGAGCTCTTCGAGGCGCTCCTCCATCTCGCGGAGTCGCACCCCATCCTCTTCGTGAACGTCTGCCGGCCCGGCTACGCGCAGACGTCGGAGCGCATCCGGCAGTACGCCCGCGAGGAGCACGCCGAGCGGACGCTCGAGATCGTGCTCACGCCGCTCGATGCGTCGGCGTCGCGCACCATGCTGAACAACCTCTTCCGGCCGGGCGACCTGCCGCGCGACACGCGCCAGCGCATCGAGGAGAAGGCCCACGGCAACCCCTTCTACATCGAAGAGGTCGTTCGCAACCTGGTGGACGAGGGCGCCGTCGAGCACGTCGACGGGCGGTTCCGGGCCACCGACAAGATCGCCTTCGTCACGATCCCCGACTCGATCCACGAGGTCGTGATGGCGCGCGTCGACGCGCTCGACGTC
>CAZWAX010000677.1:0-2360 GCA_964631985.1 uncultured Polyangiaceae bacterium
CCCGAGCCAGGTCGAAGCCCAGCTTCGCGCCCACCAGATCCTCGGGCCCAAGATCCAGAGCGTCGAGTGGCCCGAGCCGGCTCGCGCCCGCGTGCTCGTCGCCGACTTCCCGATGCAAAGCATGCCGGACTTCGCGAAGAACCTCTTCCGGACGCGCCTCGAGACCATTCTCGGCGACGCCAAGCAGAAGTTCACGGTCAGCGAGCCACGCACGATCGAGATCGTCGACGCCGCCAACGACACGACGATGGAGACCGTCACGAAGTAACGGGATGCAACACGATTTCTACTCGGAGTATTCCGAGATCGAGGACACCCACTGGTGGTTCCGCGGTCGGCGCGAGATCTTCACGCGCCTCCTGGCACCGCTGGCGGGCGCGCCGCTCCGCATCCTCGACATCGGCTTCGGCACCGGCGCCATGCTCACCTTCCTCCAGCGCTACGGCAGCGTCGTCGGCATGGACATGTCGGTCGAGGCGATCCAGTTCGCGCGCACGCGCTGCAACGCGCCGATGCTGCTCGGGGACATCACGCGCATCCCGCTCGAAACCGCCGCCGTCGATTTGGTGACCGCCTTCGACATCGTCGAGCACGTGGAAGACGACGTGGCGGCCCTCGCGGAGCTCGCGCGCGTGTGCCGTCCCGGCGGACACATGCTCGTGACCGTTCCCGCGTTTCAGTTCCTCTGGGGCAATCAGGACATCGTGAGCCACCATCGCCGGCGCTACACGCTCGCCGAGCTCGGGGCGCGGGTGCGCGCCGCCGGATTCGTGCCGAACCGCCTGTCGTACTTCAACGCGATCCTGTTCCCCGCGGTCGCCGCGGTGCGCGTCGCGCGCCGCTTGCGCGGCGAGCCGCAGGGCGAGATCAAATCGGACTTCGGCATGACGAGGCCCGGTCTCGTGAACGACACGCTGACGCGCATCTTCGCGGCCGAAGGCCGCTGGCTCGCGCGCTGGCGCTTGCCGGTCGGGGTGTCGCTGGTCTGCCTCGCCGAGCGGCGGGCCTGACGTGGAGGCCGTGGACGATCCGCGCCACAGCGCCGCCGCGCCGGTTCCGCTGCTGTCCGTCGTCGTGCCGGTCTTCAACGAGCGCGCCGTCCTCGTCGAGCTGCAGCAGCGGCTCTTCACGGTGCTCGAGGCCTCCTGCCCCGACTACGAGGTCATCTTCGTCGACGACGGCTCGCTCGACGAGTCGCCCGCGATCCTGCTCGACACCGCCGACGCCAACCCGCGGGTGCGCGTCCTCCGCTTCAGTCGGAACTTCGGCCACCAGGCCGCCGTGACGGCCGGCATCGAGCACGCGCGCGGCCGGGCCGTGGTCGTGATCGACGCCGACCTGCAGGACCCTCCGGAGGTCATTCCCGATCTCGTCGCCAAATGGCGCGAGGGCTACCAAGTCGTGTCGGCGGTCCGCAGCGAACGGCAGGGCGAGAGCCCGCTCCGCCTTTTCCTGATCAAGCTCTTCTACCGCGTGCTGCAACGCATCGCTTCCGTCGACATGACCCCCGACGTGGGCGACTTCCGCCTGCTCGATCGCCGCGTCGCCGACGCGTTGAACCGGCTGCCCGAGCGCAACCGGTACGTCCGCGGCCTGATCCGCTGGCTCGGCTTCAGCCACGCCGAGGTGCACTACAAGCGGGCCGAGCGCTTCGCCGGCGAGACCAAGTATCCCTACACGAAGCTCGTCCGGCTCGGCCTCGACGGCGTGACCGCCTTCTCGAACCTCCCGCTGCAACTGGTCGCCTACCTCGGCTTCGCCGTCTTCGGGCTGAGCCTCCTGCTCGTGCTCTACGGCCTCGCGGGACGGATCTTCAGCGGCGAGACCCCGGCCGGCTGGACCTCCGTGTTCGTCGCCGTCGCCTTCCTCTCCGGCGTCCAGCTCGTCGCCCTCGGCATCCTCGGCGCCTACGTGAGCCGGATCTTCGAGGAGGTGAAGGGACGGCCGCTCTACGTCATCGCGACGGATACGGAGCGGTTGCGCGAGCGAGCGTTCGAGTAGCGCTCGGCGATCGCTACACCGTCACGGCGGCGAGCCATTCCACCAGCGGCACCGTCTTCTTGGCGTGTGCCGTGAGCCAGTCGACGAGCTTCGGCGACGTCAGCAGCGCGCGGTCGAGCTCCGGGAACATCGCGATCAGGCCCTTCCTCCGCAGGAGATCGGCGCGGGGGTGGGCGGGGTCGTAGCCGCGGGGGATGCGGGCGGTCTGCTCGTGCGAATCGACCGTGCAGCCGGCGCGGCCGAGCGCGGCGAGGAGCTTCGCGAGCTCGGCCCCGCGCTTGGCGTCGTCGACCGCGACGCGGAAGCGCTTCAGCTGCTCGCCGTCCATCATGTACTGCCCGGCGCACACGAAGAGCTCG
>CAZWAX010000678.1:0-2358 GCA_964631985.1 uncultured Polyangiaceae bacterium
CTCGAACTGCCGGCGTCCCCCGCGCCCGAAACGCTCCTGCACCTCCGCGAGCGCATCGAGCCGTACCGCGACAAGGTACATCCCGAGTTGAAGAAATGGTTGCAGCGCGAGCGCCCGATCGACATGCGCTACGTGAGCCCGCCGGACTATCTGCATCCCGCGCAGCGTCCGCCGAGCCAGCTGGTGTGGATCCGCGCCGATGGCACGCTGCCGGACGAGCCGGCGCTGCTCCATCAGTGCATCGTCGCCTACGCCTCCGACATGACGCTGATCGACACCGCGACGCTGCCACATGCGATCCCGTGGTTCGACCCGAACGTGCAGATGGCGAGCCTCGACCACGCCATGTGGTTTCACCGCCCGTTCCGCGCCGACGAGTGGCTGCTCTACGCGCAGGAGAGCCCGACGGCGACCGGCGCGCGCGGCTTCACGACCGGCCGCTTGTACACCCGGGACGGAGTGCACGTGATCTCGGTCGCGCAGGAAGGACTGATTCGCAAGCGCGAGGCGAAAGGCAGCCGCGGCTGAACGGTGCGCGGCCGCCGAACTAGATCCGGCTCGCCCGACCCTGCCAGTAGCGGTCTTTGAGGAGGCGTTTGTAGAGCTTCCCCGTCGGGTGCCGCGGCAGCTCGGCCTCGAAGTCGATCGAGCGCGGGCATTTGATCGGCGACAGGTGCTCGCGGCAAAACGCGATCAGCTCCTCGGCGAGCGCCGGACCGGCTGCGGCCATGTCGACCGGCTGCACGACCGCCTTCACCTCCTCGCCGAAATCGTCGTTGGGAACGCCGAAGACGGCGACGTCCTCCACCTTGGGGTGGGTGACGAGCAGGTTCTCCGCCTCCTGTGGGTAGATGTTCACCCCGCCCGAGATGATCATGTTGGCTTTGCGGTCGGTCAGGTACAGGTAGCCGTCGGCGTCGACGTAGCCGATGTCGCCGAGCGTGGACGCGCCGTCGGGGCGGCGGCTGGCGCGCGTCTTCTCCGCATCGTGCAGGTACTCGAACGAGTTGCCGCCCGCGAAGTAGATCGACCCGGCCTCGCCGATCGGGAGCTCGCGGCCGTCGTCGTCGAGGATGCGGATCGTGCCGAGGAGCGCGCGGCCGACCGAGCCCTTGTGGGCGAGCCACTCGGTGGCATTCAACGCGCAGAGCCCGTTGCCCTCGGTGCCGCCGTAGTATTCGTGGATGATCGGGCCCCACCAGTCGATCATCTGCTCCTTCACGGGGATCGGGCAGGGCGCGGCGGCGTGGATCGCCGTCGTCAGGCTTGAGAGGTCGTAGCGCCGCCGCACCTCGGCGGGGAGCTTCAAGAGCCGCCCGAACATCGTCGGCACCACCTGGGTGTGGGTGATGCGATGCCGTTCGATCAGCCGCAGGAACTCCTCGGCGTCGAAGTGCTCCATGATGATCGACGTGCCGCCGAGGCGTTGGACGGCGAGGTTAAAGCGGAGCGGCGCGGCGTGGTAGAGCGGCGCCGGCGAGAGGTACCGGGTCGCGGGGCCCATCGTGTAGAGCGCGGTGACGAGCGCGATCAGCGCGTTCGGCGTGCCCACCGGATCGCCGCGGAGCGGGAACTTCACGCCCTTCGGACGCCCGGTCGTGCCCGACGAATAGAGCAGGTCGGTGCCCTCGAGCTCGTCGGCGATCGGCGTCGCGGGCTCGCCGGCGATCGCCGCCTCGAACGACTCGTAGCCGGGGATCGTGCCGTCGACCATGAGCTTGTGCTGCACGCCCGGGATGCGGTCGCGCACCGCCTCGGCGAGCGGCGCCAGCGCCTTCGACGTCACGAAGACCTTGGCGCCGCAGTCGTTCAGGATGTACTCGAGCTCGCCCGGCGTGAGCCGCGTGCTGGCCGCCGTGTAGTAGAGGCCGGCGCGTTGCGCGCCCCAGACGATCTCGTAGTAGCGCGGGTGGTTCTCGAGGCAGAGCGCGATGCCGTCGCGGAGCACGAGGCCGGAGCGACGGAGCGCGTGGGCGAAGCGGTTGGAGGCGGCGTCGAGCTGGGCGTAGGTGACGGTTTCGCCGCTGCCGGTCGTTGCGGCGGCGCCGTGCGGCGCCAACGTATAGGCCGGCTTGTCGGGGGCGGTCGTCGCGTGCGTGCCCGGGTACATGCCGGTCAGTCCTGCTCGGGGTGGAGACGTCGCTTCGGGTGCAGGCCGCCGGTGTGTCCCATGAAGGGCGGATGGATCGAGTAACCGATCAGCTCCTGCACGCGCTCGGAGAAGGTCGCGACGGTCGCGGGCGGGATCGCCAGCGTGTAGTTCTCCTGCTGGCGCGCCCACGGCTCGCAGTATTGGGTCGAGAGCGCGAGCCGCGGCGCCTGGCTGTGATTGGCGCCGCCGCGGTGCCAGAGCGTGCC
>CAZWAX010000679.1:0-2352 GCA_964631985.1 uncultured Polyangiaceae bacterium
AATTGCTCGAACGGCTGCGCGCCCACCAGCATGCGGCCGTTGATGAAGAACGCCGGGGTGCCGGTCACGCCGAGCGCCGCGCCTTCGTCGTGCTCCGCGTTGACCTTGGCGGCGGTCTCCTTGCCGTCGTAGCAGGTGTTGAACTTCGCCATGTCGATGCCGGTGTCCTTCAGGTACTCGACCGCCTTCTCCTTCACGTTCTGCGGATTTATCTCCGCCTGGTGGTTGAAGTACGACTCGTAGAGCTTCCAGTAGGCTTCCGGCTTCTGCACCTGCGCGCACTCGGCGGCGATCGAGGCGGGCATCGCCCACGGGTGGAACGGCAGCGGGAAGTGCTTGAAGTAAAACTTCACCTTGCCCTCGTAGGTCTTCAGCACCTGGTTCTCGATGGTGTCGAAGCCGCGCTTGCAGAACGGGCACTGGAACTCCGAATACTCGACGATCGTGACCTTCGCGTCCTTGGCGCCCTTGAAGGGCTCGCCGTCGAGCTTGATCTTGGCCATGACCGCCTTCGCCGGGTCGACCGACGTGTCGAGCACCTCGCCGACCACGACGTACTTGAGATCGGGTGACGCCACGAACGTGACCGCCTTGTTGCCCTGCGGGCCCGCGATGTTGAGCGTACCTTCCTTCGATCCCTTGAAGTTGGTCGAGTCCTTCAACCCCGCGACCGTGACCGTGGCCGTCGGCGGGAGGTTGTTCTTCTTGCGGAAGTACTTGATCAGAGCGTCTTCGCTCTGGGCCAGAGCCATGCTCGCGCTCGTCATCACGAGCAAGCCGGCCAGGGCGAAACGCGTTGCCTGTCGGTTCATTGGTGCCTCCTGTGGGGTTTGGTTGCGCTCCCGCTTGCCCGCGTTTGTCGGTACCGTCAAGTACGGTCAGAAGCTGAATTTTCCCTCGCGAACCAAATCGGCGACCGGTTTCCGCTGCGACGGAGCCTCGATCTTGCGGAGCGCCTCGGGCAAATCCGCCGGGTCGCCCGGCTGGCCGATCGCGATCATGGCCTCGACGGCGTAGTCGTCCGGGACGGCGAGGGTCGTCCGGGCGCGGTCGTAGTCGAAGCCCATCATGGCGTGGACGACGAGCCCCATGCTGCATCCCTGGAGCGCCAGGTTCTCGAAGGCGGCTCCGGCGTCGAAGGTGTGCACGCGGTTCGGCTTGCCGTTGCGCGCGAACATGGTGTGGGAGAGCACGACCACCAGCACGCCGGCCCGATGGCACCAGGCCTGGTTGCCCTCCGCCAGCAGCTCGAAGAAGGCCTGCCAATGCGCCCCATCGCGGTGCGCATAGAGAAAGCGCCACTCCTGCTCGTTGTAGGTCGACGGGGCCCAGCGCGCAGCCTCGAAGACGGTCGCCAGATCCTCGGGACCCACGGCCGCCCCGGTCATGGCACGTGGGGACCAGCGCCGCAGAAAGATCGGCTGAATGGGCCGATCGGGTGTACGGACCTCGGCTGCGTCCGGGAGCTTCGCCATCGAACCGTCCTCCCCTCGGGGCGGCATGCCCCCTCTCCCGAGGGCTAGCGGTTCGTGCGTGCGGTCTCAAGCACGCCCCGAGCGCGGCCTTGGCAGCTTTCGGTCGATCATCTATACCAAGACACCCCGCCATGCCTTGGAAAGTCTGCCACGCCACGGCATTCGAGCCCGAAGCGCATCTCGTCAAAGGATTCCTCGAGCACCAAGGCATTCCGTGCCTGCTCGAGAACCAGCGGTTCGAGATGGATCCGGTCCGCACCGGCAGCCTCGGCACGATCCGTATTCTCGTCCCGGAAGAATGGGTGCCGGTCGCGGCCAAGCTGATCTCGCACCGTACCCCGACGCGTCCGCGGCAACCCGGGGCCAGGGTGATCGACGTGGATTTCCGGCAGCGGCGCCGCGCTTCGCGTGGCCTGCGCGGCTCCCGACCCTCCGAGCCCTGAGAAACGCCGCTCGCACACGTCGGGGCGATCGCGCTAAGACGACGGACGGGAGCAGACGGAGACAGCCATGAGCGCACGACCCAAGCTGGCCCCTACGCCGACCGAGCAGCCCCACCGCTTCTCGACGGTCTCCGACATGGAGATCAAAGAGTGCTACACGGCCGATGACGTCGCCGGGCGTGACCCCGCCGCCAACATCGGCCGCCCCGGCGAGTTCCCGTACACGCGCGGGGTCTACCCGACGATGCACCGCGGGCGCCCGTGGACGATGCGTCAGTTCGCCGGCTTCGGCACCCCGAGCGACACCAACGAGCGCTTCAAGTTCCTCCTGGCGCAGGGTCAGACCGGTCTCTCCACCGCCTTCGATATGCCGACCCTCATGGGCTACGACGCCGATCACGAGCGCTCGCTCGGCGAAGTCGGGCGTGAGGGAA
>CAZWAX010000680.1:0-2349 GCA_964631985.1 uncultured Polyangiaceae bacterium
AGCGCTGGATCGCCGAGGCGAGCGCGCGCGGCGGGGCCCACGTCGAAGCCGGGGCGCGTCGCTTCGCGCTCACGCTCGGGCGGACGCTGTCGCTCGCGCTGCTCGTCGATCACGCGGCGTGGGCGCTCGCCCGTGAGCGTGATCCGCGGCCGGGCGCAGCGGCGCGCCGGTTCGCGCGGGCGGGGGTGGATCTGCTGGGGAATGACGATGGGGATGCGGCGGACGCCGCGCTGCTGGCGTTGGATCGACCGAGCTGACCGTGCGGGCGGGCCCGGGCGGACCATGGAGCAATCGGGAATCGAATCACGTTCGATCCCGGTAGACGCGCACGTAGTCCTCGAGAATGTCGGTCGTGGACAGCATGCCGACCAGCTCCTCGCCATCGACCACGGGGAGAGCCCGCACGCGCCGTTCGAGCATGAGACGGGCGGCGGCATCGACCAACGCGTCGACGGCAATGGTGATCGGGCCAGGCGCCATCGCCACGTGCACGGGGGTGTCGGCGAGCTGGCCGCGGTAGGCCGGCAGGTCGAGATCACTCAGAATTCCCACCAACCGCCCGGCCTCGAGCACGGGCAGGTGTCTGATCTTGGCTGCGGCGAGACGGTCGCGCGCGGTTTCGAGGCTCTCGGTGGGACCGATGGTGACGAGGGTCGTGCTCATCATGTCGCCCACGGCACGGTGTGGCGTGCTGCCGCCGATCGCTGCCCGCGCACCCTTCTCGGCAAGCGTCCCGCTCCCCATGCCCATCGGTCCGCGCACCGTCAGGACCGGACACGGGGCGAGGCGCACCGTACGCTCGGCAACGCTACCGAGCAGGACGCCGTGGCCCCCGGAGGATCCGTGCGTGCCCATCACGATCAGGTCCGCGTGGCGCTCAATGGCGGACTCGACGATGCGGGGGAAGGGCGACCCCCACGTGGCTTCGACCTCGAGCGTGAGGGGCGGCTCGGCGTCCGCGAGGGCGTGCTGCATGTGCGTCCGCAAGCGCTCCCTCTCGGCCTCGATCGGCTCGCCTTTGACGACGGGGTAGTCGTCGAGCGTGTGGATCTCGAGCGGCACCACGTGCAGGACGAGGAGGTGTGCCCGATGGGCGCGAGCGAGGTCGGCGGCGAACGTGAGCGCCGCTTCCGCGGGTGCGGAGTAGTCGAAAGGGACGAGGATCTGCTGCAGCGTCGGCATCGGCGATTCTCCTCAGTGTCCGATCGGCTCGTCCGCGAAGTCGTCGGCTGAGAGGCCGGGGTCGGGTGGGGCCGCGGCGAGCTGACGCCGCACCATGTCCTGGTGCGCGATCTCCTCGTTCCGCAGCTCGTCGAAGAGCGTACGCACCTCGGCGTCCTGCAGCCGAGGGAGAGCGGCGGCGAAGAACGCGTGCGCCTTCGCTTCGGATCGTAGCGCGGTCTGCAGCGCCGCCCGCACCGTCATGAACGCCCGGGCCTCGTCGTAGTCGGGTGCCTCCACGTCGAAGAGCATGGCCCGCGTGACCGTCGAGGGTGCGTCGCCGAAGCGCTCGCGGCGGCGCGCGGCGAGCGCGCTGCGGTGCTTCTCTTCGTTGTCGGCCATGACGCGGAAGAAGTGCGCGGCCTCGGGCGTGTGGTGGATCTCCATCTGGTCGGCGAGCTCCTCGTAGCGCTCGCGGGCTTCCTCTTCGATCAAGACCGCGAGGTCGAGGGCGTTCTGGAGGGACAGAGTGGCGAAGTCGATGCCCGTGATGGTGCTCATGGGTGGTCTCCTTCAGTGCTGGACGAACGTCTCGAGGATGCGCTCGCGCGGCACGGCGCCGGCCGCCAGTCGTTGCTGGCGGTCGCGCACGAGGGCGCCGAGCGTCGGCGGCGGATCCGGGTCGCGGTAGTAGACGCCGGTGAGCAACGCTCGTCCGTAGGACTGCGCCCGCTCCAATGCCTCGCTGCGATTGCCGGGATCGTGACCGACGTCCTCGAGGCGCTGCATCGTCGCCTTGTGGACCTTGATCTGCTGTTCCTCCGCGCCGAAGGTGACGCATGGCGATTGCACGTTCACGAAGGCGAAGCCGGGGAAGCGGATGGCCTCCTCGATCATCGCCGTCAGGCCGGGCATGTCGGCGGGCGTGCCCTGCGCCACGAACGACCCGCCGTAGGCGAGGACGTACAGCAGGGGATTGACCGGGTTCTCGAGGCTGCCGTACGCCGACGTCACGGTGTGCAGTCCTTTCGGGCCGGTCGGCGAGAGCTGGCCCTTGGTGAGCCCGTAGGTCTGGTTGTCCATGACGATGTAGGTGAGATCGTCGTTACGGCGGACGGCATGGGGCACGTGGCCGCCGCCGATCGAGAAGCCGTCGCCGTCACCGCCCGCGGCGAGCACGAGCAGCTC
>CAZWAX010000681.1:0-2345 GCA_964631985.1 uncultured Polyangiaceae bacterium
AGGACGACGCAGTTGCCGGCCGCGAGCGCCGGCGCGATCTTCCACGACGCCATGATGAGCGGGAAGTTCCACGGGGTGATCCCGGCGCAGACCCCGATCGGCTCGCGGACCACGAGGTTCTTCGACGGGATCGGCACCGTCTCGTCGTACTCCTCGTAGATCATCGCCTGGTACTCCGGGCCGCAGATGAACTGGCCGAAGTGCATGAAGGTCTGGGCGGCGCCCGGGACGTCCATGCTCATGGCCTTGCGCATCGTGCCGCCGCCGTCCTGGACCTCGGCGGCCGCGACCTCGTCCTGGCGCTCGAAGATCGCCATGGCGACGCGCTGGAGGATCTCGCCGCGCTCCTGCGGCGACTTGTTGCGCCACACGCCGCTGTCGTGCGCCTTCTTGGCGGCCGCGACGGCCTTCCGCACGTCCTCGCGGTCCGCGACGGCGACCGTCGCCCAGGGCTCTTCGGTCGCGGGATTGATGGTGGCAGCAGTCTTGCCGCCCTTGGCGGCTTGCCACTCGCCATCGATGAACAGTCCGAACTCTTTCATGGGATCCTCCTCGCGCGCCGGTCGGGGCATTCCTGCCGCAGCGTGTCCGCGGCACCGGGGCGTCGGGTAGCTAGTCAGCTCGTCAGGGGTGGGTCAAGAGAGGCGGCGCGCCGCGAGGTCGCGCGCCCCGCCCGTCAATCAGACTTGCCCTGAAACTGTACGCCGTCGTTCTTGGACGCATTGGGTGCCGAGTAGACCGCCTCCCAACACGTGCCGCCCTCGCTGACGAGCTGCACCCGCGTCGGCAATCCGAGCGGCAGGCTCGGCGCCACGAGCCACGCCCCCTGCGCCTTCACCTGGATCTGCGCCTTCCCGGCGATCCCGGCCTTGAGCTTGAGCGACCCGATGCCATACACGACCCGCCGGCTCTCCGAGAAGGCGAGGCCGGTCGTGCCGAGCGGCTTCCAGCACGGCTTCGCCTTGCAGGTGCCGCCGCCAGGGACGATCGCCGAGGACAGCAACGTCGCTCCCATGCCGGACTCGTCGTAGACGCAGAGCGCGTAGTCGTCGCCACCGATCGGATCGCCGAAGTCGGCGAGCATCGTCGCGTCGCCCTTCCACTTCCATTGCAGCTGGTTCTTCTTGGAAGGAGGGGCGACGTTGCGGACCTTGAAGGATGCCGCCTGTGGGGCGAGCGTCACTTTGCAGCCGAGCGCCGGGGGCGCCGGACATCGATGGGAGAACCCGACCGTGCGGGCGATGTTCCATTCCGCGCCGAGGGGGGTCGAAATCGGCGAGCCCAGCGCGACGGCCTTCCCGTCGGGTTGCATGCGCAGGCTGGTGATGGCGCCTCCGACGCCAGGCTCCGCGAGGCCGGCGGAGCCGTACGCGGAATCGAGAGTGCCGTTGCTGGTGTAACGCAGGAACGCGAAGTGCTCGAAGACGCCGATGGGCGGGCCGGTGGAGGTCTCGCCGGTGCAGCCGACCACGATCGTGCCGTCGCCCTGGATCGCGAGATCGATCGGATCATACGACTCGGCGCTGCCGACGATCGTGGTCGTGACGACGCCGTCGTCGCCGAAACTGGTGTCCCGGGACCCGTCGGCGCGATAGCGCAGCAGGGCAAGATCGAGGGTCATGGGACTCCGGCTGAGCGCGGCCACGCGCCCGTCGGGCTGCGCCGCGACCGCGTACGCGAGCGTATAGTCCTCGGCGAGCGCGAGGCCGCCGGCGCCGAAGCCCGGAGCGACGGTGCCGTCGGCGAGCACGCGCAGCACCGCAAAAGCGAGTGGCTCCGGGGTCATCGTCGTGGCGCCGGCGACGAGGATGCCGCCGTCGGCCTGCAGCGCGAGGTCGGTTACGATGAACCCCGGGACGAGGGCGATGCCCCCGCTGCCGAACGAGCCGTCGAGCGATCCGTCCGCTGCGTAGCGCACGAGGCACGCGCTGGGTATCGGGCCGGAGGTCGACGACACCCCGACCACGAGCCTGCCGTCGGGTTGGACCACCAGGTAGTCCCCCCGGGCGCCGACGCCTTCGCTACCGCCGCAATCGGTCGTGACGACCCCGCCGGTGCCGAACGTCAGATCGAGATCACCGGTCGACGTGAAGCGCGCGAGTAGAATGTCTCCCCCGCCGACCCGCAGCACGTAGAGCGCGCCGTCCGGGTGCACGATGACGTTCCAAGGTTCCTCGCCCGTCAGCGTCGTCGTCACGAGGCCGCCGCTCCCGAACGCCGGGTCGGGCGTGCCGTCGGCGGCGTAGCGGGCGAGCGCCAACGAGCCGAGGGCACCATACGACGAAGCCACGCGTCCGGCCGCAACGATCATGCCGTCCGCTTGCAGGGCGAGACCACCGGCATCC
>CAZWAX010000682.1:0-2343 GCA_964631985.1 uncultured Polyangiaceae bacterium
GGCGGGTGCGCGACTCGCGTGCTGTGTGGGGACGGCGTGCTTTGTGCGTGGCGGTGTGGTGGGGGGCGCGATGTTGGGGGGCGGGGTGTCGCGGTGGCGGGGCGCGACGTTGCGGCGATGGGCGGGCGCGGGCGGGCGGTGGGGCCCGGGGTCGCGGCGCCGTCTTCGTGGCCGGTCGTCGATCTCCGCGGCGTGGTGCGGGGGGTGGAGGGCGCGGCACGGCGCGCCGGCGGGGCGCTCGTCGGGGGCAACCTGACGGCGGCGCGCGAGGTTGCGCTCACGGTCACCGTGCTCGGCGATGCGCCGGCGCGGCCGGTGCTGCGGACCGGGGCGCGTCCCGGTGACCGGCTCTTCGTGACCGGACGGCTCGGCGGCGCGGCGTTCGGGTTGCGCCTGTTGGCGCACGCCCGTAGTCTTCGGAGCGGTGAGACCGCGAGACGCTGTTGGCGCCGGCCGGTTGCGCGCTTGCAGGCCGGCCGAGCGCTCGCGACGGCCGGGATCGCGTCGGCGATGATGGACCTGAGCGACGGTCTGCTCGTCGATGCCGGACGACTCGCGCGGGTAAGCGGCGTGCGCCTCGCGATCGACGTGTCCCGACTGCCGCTCGCGCCGGTCTTACGCGGGCTCGCCCCGGGCGATGCCCGCGGGCTCGCGCTCCGCGGCGGCGAGGACTACGAGCTGCTGTTTACCGTGCCGCCCCGGCATCTCGCGCGGCTCCGGCGCTTGGCGCTCGGGTGCCCCGTCACCTGCATCGGCGAGGTCGGGTCCGGCCGTGGCGTTTCGGTCGGCGCCGGCGACCGCCGCTTCGTGGCGCCGGCACGGACCGGCTACGAGCACTTCCGGCCGTGAGCGACGCGCTCCGCTACGTACCGGCAGTGTCGAGTATGGCCGTGCTGGTTCCGCTCGCGCTGGCGCTCCTGGTGTGGACGGTGCTCGCCGGCGCCGAGGCGACGCTCGCCGTCGCCCGCGACGTGGCGCGCACCGCGGCCGGTCCGAAGCAGCTCGGCGAGCTGTTCTACGAGCTCCACCGCCATCCCCGACGGCTGGTGATCTCGCTCGCGCTCGGACGCGAGCTCGCGCTCGTGGCGGCGGCCGTGTTGGGTGCACAGGTCGGCTACCAACGCGACGGCTTGCGCGGCGGCCTCGCCGCGGTCGCGGCCACGGCGATCGCCGTGCTCCTGATGCGCGGTGCGGCCGCCGGGATCGCGAAGCGCCGCCTCGCGCGCGGCAACGCGACCATCGGTCCGGCGCTCGGGTGGATGCTGGCGCCGCTCCGCGGGCTCGCGGCGCTCGAGAAGAGCGTCGGCCGGGCGCTCACCCACGGCTTTCTCGGCGAGGCCCCGTCCGGGGACAACATCTTCGCGCCCGAGGAGATGGCGGCGCTCAGCCGTGAGGGCGAGTCGGAGCTCGCCGACGCCGAGCGCGATCTCGTCGCCAAGGCGGTGAGCTTCGGTGAGCGCTCGGTGCGGCACGTGCTCACCCCACGGCGCGACATCGTCTCGGTGCCGAGCGACATCGCGCCGGATGCGGTGCTGGCCGTGATGCGCGAGTCGGGATGCTCGCGCTTGCCGGTGTACCGCGGCGAGAAGGACGACGTCGTCGGCTTCCTCTACGTGAAGGACGTGCTCGGCCGGACGCTCGGCGCCGACGGCATCGGGCCGCTGCTTCGCCAGCCCTACGTCGTCCAGGCCGAGAAGCCGGTCGGCGAGCTCTTCCGGGAGTTTCGGGCGCGCAAGGTGCACATCGCGCTCGTTCTCGACGAGTACGGGAGCCTCGTCGGCCTGGTCACGATGGAGGATCTGCTCGAGGAGCTCTTCGGCGAGATGCGCGACGAGCTCGACGAGCATGCCGAGCCGTCGATCCGGCGCCGGGCGTCCGGCAGCTTCCTCGTGAGCGGCCGCGTCGCGGTGGGAGAGCTGAACGCTCGCTTGAAGCTCGACATTCCGCCTTCCGACGACGAGGCCACGATCGCGGGGGTGGTCATCGACCGCTTGGGACGCGTCCCCGGCGTCGGTGAGACGCTGCGTTGGAGGTGGATGAATAAGGTGAAGTTCGCCTTTCCCCTGCTGGTCCTGCCGGTTTTGCTGGCGGAGGAACCCGGACAGGTGAGATTACTGCCGACTTTGCTACGGTCGCGTCTCCTCTGGGTCGGGGTATTATTGACTACCCTCCTGCACACACCGAACGGCCTGCATCTCCTCTACCCCTCTATTCCAGGCATCCCGACCTACTGGAATATAATGGATTTCTTCCCGAACTACCCCTGGAATCAGTTGGGTTGGTTTCCCGCGCATCTCTATCCGCTCATGATCGGGCTGACTTTTCTGCTTCCTGCCGAAGTCG
>CAZWAX010000683.1:0-2343 GCA_964631985.1 uncultured Polyangiaceae bacterium
CAGATAGTCGCGGATGCTGAACTTGCGTGGCTCGATCTGCACCCGCTGCACGCCGCGGCCTACAGCATCACGGCGCGCGACGGCCCGCCCGCTCGGGCGTCCGCGTCGGCTGCGGTGGATCCCCGATGGGCGGTCGTTCGCGCGGCGGCGGGTCGCCCGGCGACGGTGGGGCGGGCGGCTCGCGGATCGGCTCGGGATGCGGGTCGGGCTCGTTCGGCGGGACGGTCGGCGGCGACGGCGGATCCTGGATTGGCGGCTTCGGATCCGGGATCTCGCGCGGCCCCGTCGTCGTCACCCGATCATCTCGGCGTGCGGGTTTCCGATCGCGAGCGGCAGGCGCGCGAGGATTGCCTCGCAGAACGCGTCGAGATCCTCCGGCCGGCGCGAGGTGATGAGGTTGCCGTCCTCGACCACCTCGCGATCCCTCCACTGTGCCCCCGCGTTCTCGAGGTCCTTCCGGACCGACGGCCACGACGTGAGCTCCCGGCCCTCCACGACCTCCGCCTCGATGAGCAGCTGGGGACCGTGACAGATGGCCGCGATCGGCTTGTTGTTCTCGGCGAAGTGCCGGACGAACGCCACGATCGACTGATTCGTGCGGAGATGGTCGGGCGACTGCCCGCCCGGGATCACGAGCGCATCGATGTCGTCAGGGGAGAGATCGTCCGGGATGTGGTCGATGGTCGCCATCGCCTTGCCGTTCTTTCCCCAGATCCGGGCGCCGCGCTCGGCGCCGATCGTCACGACCTCGTGGCCGGCGTCCTTCAGCCGCTCGTACGGTTCGCTGAACTCACTGTCTTCGAAACCTTCGCCGATGGGCATTGCGACTTTGGCCATGTGCCGAGCTCCTCCGCCTGCGTACCGAGCAAGTCCGGGACCAGCACGGCCCGCCGCACCCGCGGCCGGCCGCGACCCGATCGGCACCCGGCGCGATGCAAAGTCTCCAATCTGCCGAATCCTTGAGTGGAGGCGATCGCTTTGCCATCCTGCCGCGCGGTGACCCCCGGCGACGACGGCGAGCTGCGGCAGCGACTCGAGCGCTTCCTGCGCGCGCAGTTGCGCAGCGACGACGTGCGGATCACCACGCTGGCGCGCTCGACCGAGGGCTTCTCGCAGGAGACCTTTCGCTTCGCCGTCGAGATCGGCCGGGAGGATGGGCGCCGGACCGAGCGCTACGTCGCCAAGCGCGAACCGGTCGCGGGGCTCCTCGAGCCGTACGATCTCGAGCCCGAGTTCCGCGTGCTGCACGCGCTCTCCGACGATCCGTTTCCTTCGCCGCCGACGCCGTGGTTCAGCCGCGATCCGGCCGTGCTGGATCGGCCCTTCTACGTGATGGCGTGCCTGCCGGGCGAGGTGCCGGTGCCCGCGCCGACCGCGGACGGCCGGGGGCCGTTCAGCGAGGGCGAACGCCGCACGCTCGGCCCCGCGGTCGTACGCACGTTGGCCGAGCTCCACGCCGTCGACTGGCGCGGTCTCGGGCTCGGTTTCCTGGGCGATCCCGGTACCGGCCGCGCCGCCGCGGCGCGCGAGCTCGCCCGTTGGGAGACCCGGCTCGGAGAGAGCGGCCTGCCGCCCGATCCGGCGGTCACGGCCGCGCTCCTCTGGCTCCGCGCCCACGTCCCGAGCTGCGACGAGACCACGCTCGTCCACGGCGACTATCGTCTCGGCAACTTCCTGGTCGAGCGCGCCGGCGGGGGCGCGCGGCTCGCCGGCGTGCTCGACTGGGAGATGGTACACCTCGGCGACCCGCTCGAGGACCTCGCGTGGTGCGCGTCGCCGCTCTGGCGCGCCGGCACCGACTGGGCCTCGGCCCTGCTCCCGCCCGACGAGATGGCCGTCACCTACGCGACGGCCGCGGGTCGACGCGTCGATCCCGAGCGCATGCGCTTCTACGACGTCCTGACGCTCGTGAAGATGATCGCGATCATGCAGACCGGCATTCGCGCCTTCAACGACGGCCGCACGAGCGACCTCCGCATGGCGATCTTCGATCATCAGCTCCCCTATCTCCTGGTCGTGCTCGCCATGACCCTCGACTTCTTCGGCGGAGGCCCCGCATGATGCTGACGACCGTGGAACGCCTGATCGACGGCGTCGTGCAGACCCTCACCGACGCCGTGCTGCCCGACGTCGCGACGCCATTCGCGCGTGGCCAGCTCTATGCCGCCGTCGACGTGCTGCGGAATCTGCGGGATCGCGTCGAGCCGCGCGTGGATCTCGCGACCGCGGAGAGCGAGGCGACGGTCGCAGCGCTCGAGCGGACGCTCGCGGCGCTCGGCGGCGAGCCCGCGGTCGCGGCATGCATCCGCTCCGCGCTCGAGGCCGCCCCGGCGGCGCCGCCGC
>CAZWAX010000684.1:0-2337 GCA_964631985.1 uncultured Polyangiaceae bacterium
TCACCTACACGCTCGAGACCATCATCCAGGCCGGGAAGAAGCAGATCGCGATCGCCCACGTGCCGGTCCGGGCGCGCGCGACGGTCCGTCCCTCGCGGCTCTTTTCCGGGGCCTCGCACTACATCCGCCGCTCGGCGGCGACGCTGCTCCGGATGTACGCCTTCTACGAGCCGTTCAAGTTCTTCTTCCTCGTCGGCGGCCTGCAGATCCTGGTGGCGACCGCGATCGGCGTGCGCTTCCTCTGGGAGTACTTCTCCGACGGCGGCGCCGGGCACATCCAATCCTTGATCCTCGCGAGCGCGCTCCTCGTCACCGGTGCCGTCACGTGGCTCTTCGGCGTGCTCGCCGACCTGATCGGCCGCAATCGTCAACTCTCGGAGGAGATCCTGCTCCGCATGCGGCGGCTCGAGCTGCACGTCGGCGGAGGTCCCGGTGCCCGTCGCACGCCGTCCGAGAACGCGCGGGACGGCGACGCTCCTCCGCGTCGCTGGGCGGACCGCCGGCCGCGATGATTCGCGCCGTCCTCTTCGGAACCTACACCGCCACTCATCCCGCCAACCGACTCCTCGCCGCCGCCTTCGAGGCGGCCGGGATCGCCGTCACCGTCTGCCACGAGCCGCTGTGGGAACGCACGCGCGACAAGACGGCGGCTTTCTTCGGGACCCGGAGCCTCGGCCGCCTCGGCCTGGCGTACCTCGGCGCGGCGCGCCGTCTGCGCGCCCGGTTCCGTGCGCTGCCGCCGCCCGACTTCGTCGTGACCGGGTTCAACGGCCAGCTCGACGTCCCGCTCGCGCGGCTGGTGGCGGGGCGGCGCGCGCGGTTGATCTTCGCACCGCTGGTGACCCTCACCGAGACGCTGGTCGACGACCGTCGCGTCTATCGCCGCGGCGGCATGAAAGGGCGGGCGGCGCGCGCGCTCGATCGGCTGACGCTCGAGACCGCCGACCTCGTGCTGACCGACACCGAGACGCATCGGGCCTGGATCGCCGCGCGTCTGACGCCACGCGCCCGGACGGCCACGCTGTATCTCGGGGCCGAGCCGTCGTTCCGTCCGACGCCCGCCCGCACCCGTCGTGCCGACGAACCGCTTCGGGTCCTCTTCTACGGTCAGTACGTGCCGCTCCACGGCACCACCGTGATCGTCGAGGCGGCGGCGCGGCTCGCCCACGAAGGCGGCGTCGAGATCACGATGATCGGGACCGGACCGGAGCGGGAAGCGACGGCACGCGTCGCGGCGGAGCGCGGCGTCAAGAACATCCGTTTCGAGGATTGGGTCGCGTACGAAGACCTGCCGGCGCGTCTCGCCGCCGCCGACGTCGCGCTCGGGATCTTCGGATCGACCAGCAAGGCGCGGATGGTGATCCCGACCAAGGTCTATCAGGCCGCGGCCGCCGGACGGGCCGTCGTGAGCGCCGACACGCCGGCGCTTCGCGAGGTGTTCACGCCCGGCGTGGACGTGCTGACGGTGCGGGCCGGCGACCCCGTCGCGCTCGTCGCCATGTTGCGACGGCTTCGCGACACCCCCGACCTCGCCCCGCGCGTCGGCGCCGCCGCCGGGCGGCTCCTCGCCGAGCATCTCGATACCCGGGCGCAGAGCACGCGCCTCGCCGGGGTGCTCGCCGGGGCGTTCCCGGATCTCGCGGCACGCTTCGACACGCCGCCGGCGCCGATCGTGCCCGTGCTCGCACGTGCGCCCGTGGTCTGAGCGCATGGCGGACCCGTCCTCCATCGGCATCGTCGTGCCGACCTGGAACCGGCCGGCCGCGGCGGTCGCGGCCGTGGCGTCGCTCGCGCACCTCGATCCGCGTCCGTACGCGACGGTCATCGTCGACAACGGGTCGGGTGCAGGCGAGCGCGACGTGCTCGCGGCCGCGTTCGGCGGCCGCACCGACGTGCACCTCGTGACGCTGCCGGCGAACCGCGGCTTCGCGGGCGCGGTGAACGTCGGGCTCGCGGAAGCCTTCGGACGCGGCGCCGCCGCCGTGCTCGTGCTGAACGACGACGCCGAGGTCGAGCCCGGCCTGCTCGCGGCGCTCGCGGCGGTGACGCAGGCCGATCCGGACGTCGGCATCGTCGCGCCGCGCGTCGTCGACGCCGCGAGCGGCCACGAGGTCTCGCGCGGCGAGCGGGTGTGGTTGCCGCTCGTCTGCCTGCCGCGTACCTGGCTGCGCGTTCGCGGCGCCGCGACCGCGCCCTACGCGGTCAGCAGCGTCCTCGGCGTCGCCTTTCTCGTGACGCGGGCCTGCTACGAGCGCATCGGCGGGCTCGAGGAGAGCTTCTTCGCCTACTACGAGGAGGTCGACTATTGCCTCCGCGCGCGCGCCGCCGGCTTCCGCG
>CAZWAX010000685.1:0-2329 GCA_964631985.1 uncultured Polyangiaceae bacterium
CGGCCGGTGCGACGGCGCTCGTCGCCGTCTCGGACGTGGCCGGCGACGGCGCGTCGCCGCGCACCTCGACGCGCGCGGGGCGCGGCATCGCCACGGGCTCGAGGGCGGTGTGGTCCTCCGCCAGCAGCGCCCGCAAGGCGCTCTCGCGCCCGGAGAGCTTGCCGTCGAGGTCGCGCGCCAACCCTTCACTCTGGGCGACGAGCGCACGCAGATCGTCGAAGATCGCCTGCAGCCGCGCCTCGCGCTCGCCCCACGCCGCGCCCGGATCACGTCCCAAGCGCCACAGGACGGCCGCCAACAGGGCGACCGCCGCCACGTCGAGCCCCGGCCCGATCCACGTCATCACCTGGTCCATCATTCCTTGGGTCCTCTCCCCGCGGTCGCTTCCGCCGCCGGATCGCCGAAATGCTCGTGCAGGAGGCCGCGGAGACGCAGCAGCGCCTGGGCATGCAGCTGCGAGACCCGCGACTCGGTGAGCCCGAGCACGGCGCCCGCCTCCTTCATGGTGATGCCCTCGTGGTAGTAGAGCGCGATCACCGTCCGTTCCTTCTCGGGCAGGTTCGCGATCGCCTCGGCGACGAGCTCGGCGCGCTCGCGCGACAGGATCTCCTGCATCGGGTCGGTGCCGTCGCCTTCGAGGAGCTTCTCGACCTGCCAGCGATCCTGCCCCGCATCGACGCCGAGGTCCTCGAGGCTGAAGAGCGACATCTGCCCCACCTCGGACAAGAGGGCGTGGAGCTGCGGGAGGGTCAGGTCGAGCGCCTCGGCCACCTCCTCCTCGGTCGCCGGACGGCCGAGCGTGCCCTCGAGCCGGTGATAGGTCTTCTCCAGCAGGCTCGCCTTCTGGCGCACGCTCCGCGACACCCAATCCATGCCGCGCAGGCGGTCGAGGATCGCGCCGCGGATGCGGAACTGCGCGTAGGTCGCAAACGCAGCCTGCTTGGTCGGGTCGTATTTCTTCATCGCATCGAGGAGGCCCTCGATGCCCCAGCTCACCATCTCGTCGAGCTCGACCTGCGGGGGCTTCCGCGCGGCAAGCCGCTGGACGAGCCAGCGGACGAGCGGCAGATAGGTCCGCACCGCCTCATCGGGCAGTGTCGGCCCCTGCTGGGTGGTCGGCGGCACGCGCGGGCGCGGCGCCGACCGTGGTGGGCTGGCGACGGTCGGCATCGTCAGCGAGCGGCTCCCACGGGCGTGCGGTCGCCGGCGAGCAGCCGGCGGAAGAAGAACTGCAGGCCACCCTTGGCGCGCGCCTGGGCCGGTGCCGCGCAGAGGCGCTGGGCGAGACCGTCGATCGCCCGCGTCGCCGGCGTCGACGGCGCCATGTCGATCACCGGCTGCTGCCGGCGCACCGCCTCGGGCACCTCGCTGTCCCACGGCACGTAGCCCGCGAAGCGCAAGCTCACTTGCAGGAAGCGCTCGCTGACGCGGGTCAGCTGGGTGAAGGTCTTCCGGGCCTCGATCTCGCTCCGCGCCATGTTCACCAGCACCGAGAAGCTGTCCTCGGCGTAGCGGGTCGCGAGCACCTTGATGAGCGCGTAGGCGTCGGTGAGCGACGTCGGCTCGGGGGTCACCACGACCAGCGTCTCCTGGGCCGCGGTCGCGAAGAACGTGACGTTGTTCGAGATCCCGGCCCCGGTGTCGATCAGGAGCACGTCGAAGTCGCCGTCGAGGCTGTCGACCTGCTCGAGCAGCGTGAGCCGCTGGCCGTCCGTCAGCTGCGTGAGATCCTCGTAGCCGCTCGACGCCGGCACGATGCGGATCCCGGAGGGCCCGTCGACGAGGACATCCTTGATCGCGCACTCGCCGCGGAGCACCTGCCGGAGCGTTGCGTGCGGGTTCAAGCCGAGCAGCGTGTCGATGTTGGCGAGGCCGAGGTCGGCGTCGATCACCACCACGCGCTTGCCGCGCCGTTGGAGCGCAATCGCGAGATTGGCGACCACGTTGGTCTTGCCGACTCCGCCCTTGCCGCTCGCCACCGCGATGACCTGCATGCCGGCGTCGTTGCCCGCATCCATTGCCTTCGCTTCGCGGGACACCGCGTCCCCCGTCGCCGCTTCTGCCAAGAGCTCTTGTGCCTGATCCACGCTCGTCCTCCGTCCCTTCATGCCGCGCTGAGCCACGTGCCGATGGCCTGCCCGTCCGCCACCACGAGATCGTCGGGAACCCGGGTGCCGGTCCCGAGCCAGTCGAGCGGCACCCCCACCTCGGCGAGCCAGCCGCACGCCGTCCCGAGGCCGCCGCCTTCGTCCACTTTCGTCACCACGCAGGTCGCCGGCGCGAGCGCGCCGAGCTGGCGCCACGCGGCGCGGAGCGCCGTCTCCGACGC
>CAZWAX010000686.1:0-2325 GCA_964631985.1 uncultured Polyangiaceae bacterium
CTCGACTGTCGCTTCTGAGGGCGACGCCTCTCGGCGCGTGGGCCGGCCGTCACCCGCGAGCTCCGCGAGCTGGCTGCCGCGCGCCGTCGCCTCGAGCGTGAGGTCTACGAGTCCCTCTCGGCATGGGAGCGGGTCCAGCTCGCGCGCCACGTCGACAGGCCGCAGACGCTCGACTACGTCGGCCGGCTGTGTCGCGAGTTCTTCGAGCTGCGTGGCGACCGCGCGTTCGCCGACGACCCGGCGATCGTCGCCGGGCTCGGCATCTTCCACGGCCACCCGCTCGCGGTCGTCGGCCATCAACGCGGACACACCACCGCGGAGCGCGTGCAACGCAACTTCGGGATGGCGAATCCCGAGGGCTATCGGAAGGCGGCCCGTGTGTTCCGTCTCGCGGAGCGCCTCGGCATCCCGATCCTCACGCTCGTCGACACCCAGGGCGCGTATCCCGGCGTCGGCGCCGAGGAGCGCGGCCAGGCGGAGGCCATCGCCGCGACCATGCGCACGATGACCGAGCTCTCCGTCCCGATCGTGAGCGTGGTGATCGGGGAGGGCGGCAGCGGCGGGGCCCTCGCGCTCGCCGTCGCGGACCGGGTCCTGATGCTGCAGTACGCGTGCTACACGGTCATCTCGCCGGAGGGCTGCGCCGCGATCCTCCATCGCGATCGCGCGCCCGAGAACGTCGCGCGCGCCGCGGAAGCGCTGCGTCTCACCGCCCGCGACCTGCTCGAGGCCGGGGTGATCGACGGCGTCGTCGCCGAGCCCGCGGGTGGCGCGCATAGGAATCCCCGGCGTGCCGGCGAAGAGCTCGAGCGCGCCGTCACGCGCGCGCTCTTCGAGCTGCGCCGCGTCGCACCCGCCACGCTGCTGCGCGAGCGTTACGCGAAGTTTCGCGCGCTCGGCGCACACGTCGAGACGCCCGCAGCGGCGGGCGAAAAGGGCGTCCCGCGCCGCCGTGCGTCCGGAACGCGGAGAATTGCAAAGGCGAGACCGGTACGGTAGCTCTCGCTGCTCTGAAGGACGCGACCAACGTGGCACGGCAGAGCGCGCGAGATCCCTTGGTCGATCGTGAGCGCGCCAAGATCGATCGGATCGACGAGCGCATCCTCGGCCTGCTGAGCGAGCGCGCGCGCATCGCGCAGCGCATCGGCGAGCGCAAAGCGCGCCGGCGCGCGAGTGGCGCCCCGGCGGCCGACGGCTTCTGGGTGCCGAGCCGCGAGAAGCGCATCTACCAGCGCCTCCGGACCCTCAACAAAGGTCCGCTCGCCGACGACGGCATCCGCGCCATCTTCCGTGAGATCATCTCCGCGTCGCGCGCGCTCGAGGCCCGGCTCACGGTCGCGTTCCTCGGACCGGAAGGGACGTTCACCAACGCAGCCGCACGCGAGGTGTTCGGTGCCGGCGCCACGCTCACGCCGGCAGAATCGATTGCCGAGGTCTTCACCGAGGTCGAGCACCGGCGCGCCGATTTCGGCGTCGTCCCGGTCGAGAACTCGACGGAGGGCGCGGTGACGTCGACGCTCGACCTGCTGGTCGAGTCCCCGCTCCGGATCGCCGCCGAGGTGCGGATCGACGTCGAGCAGTGTCTGCTCGGCACCACGGACGAGTGGTCGACGATCCGCCGCGTCCTGTCGCACCCGCAGGGACTCGCCCAGTGCCGACGCTGGCTCGCCTCGCACCTCCCGCAGGCGAGCCTCGAAACGGTCGCCAGCACCAGCCGCGCCGCCGAGCTCGCCACCAACGACCCGACGGTCGCCGCGGTCGCGAGCCGCATGGCCGCGGAGCGCGCCGGCTTGCGGGTGTTGGCCTCCGACATCCAGGACGAGACCGGCAACGCCACCCGCTTCTTCGTGCTCGGACATCAGGATGCCGAGATGCCGTCGGGGGACGACAAGACATCGGTCGTCTGCACGGTGAAGGACGAGGTCGGCGTGCTCGCCGAGCTGCTGCAGCCGCTCGCGGCCTGCGGCGTGAGCCTGCACAAGATCGAGTCGCGCCCGCTCCGCGGACGCCCGTGGGAGTACGTCTTCTTCCTCGATCTGCGCGGTCACCGCTCCGACGCCCGCGTGAAGCGGGCGCTCGCCCGCATGAAACCCCTCACCACCTCGATGCAGATCCTGGGCTCGTATCCGGCGGCATGAAACGGAGCCTCATGAGCACACGCGAAGCCACCGTCAACATCAAAGACCTGACCCCCGAGTGGATCCAGCGGCTGGCACCTTATCCGCCCGGGAGGCCCCTCGAGGAGCTCGAGCGCGAGTACTGCATCACCGGCTCGATCAAGCTCGCCTCGAACGAGAACCCCTTCGGACCCTCGCCGCGTGCGGT
>CAZWAX010000687.1:0-2318 GCA_964631985.1 uncultured Polyangiaceae bacterium
AGATCGGCAGCGACATCGGCGGCTCGATCCGCAATCCGGCGCATTTCTGCGGCGTCTACGGCCACAAGCCGACCCACGGGATCATCCCGTCGCGCGGCCACATTCCGGGCATGCCGGGCACGCTCGGCGAGTACGATCTCGGCGTCATGGGCCCGCTCGGGCGGAGCGCCGACGTCCTGGCGCTGCTGCTCGACGTCCTCGCCGGTCCCGACGCGGCGGAGGCGACCGCCTGGCGGCTAACGCTGCCGCCGCCGCGCCGGCGCGCGCTCCGCGACTATCGCGTCGCGGTCTGGCTCGACGATCCGTTCGCGCCGGTCGACGCCGAGGTGATCGCGCGCGGCCAGGCGACGGTCGCGGCGCTCCGCGCCGCCGGCGTGACGGTCGACGAGACGGCGCGGCCGGTCCGCGACCTCGGCGCCGTCCATCGCTGCTACGAGAAGCTGCTCTGGCCCATCCTCTCCGGCGGCATGACGCCCGACGAGGTCGACGAGCTCGCGCGGGTCGCGGCGACGAGCCCGCCCGACGACGGCAACGTCTTCGACCGCTTCATCCGCGCCGTGACGCTCCGTCAGCGCGACTGGATCGCCATGGACGAGGAGCGCCAGCAGCTGCGTCGCGACTGGGCCGACTTCTTCACGCGCTTCGACGTGCTGCTCTGTCCGGTCTGGCCGGTGCCCGCGATCCCGCACGACCACGAGGGCACCATCCTCGCCCGCACGTTCCGGGTGAACGGACAGGAGCGGTCGCACATCGAGCTGATCGCGTGGGCGGGGCTCGTGACCATGGCGCTGCTGCCGGCGACGTCGGTTCCGGTCGGGCGGACGCCTGCCGGTCTGCCCGTCGGGTTGCAGATCGTCGGCCCGTATCTCGAGGACCGGACCCCCATCGACTTCGCGCGCCGGCTCGCCGAGGTGATCGGCGGCTACGCCCCGCCGCCGGGCGCCTAGAGGCAGGTTGCTGAAAAAGGGCCATCTGCTTCGTTGCTCGGGCGCTCACTTGTGCGGCGTAGCTCCGCTACGCCTCCGCGTTCGCTTCCTCGCGCCTCGCATCTGACCCTTTTTGAGCAACCTGCCGGGGCTAGCACGTGCGCTCGGTGGGGGCGTCGCTCCGCTCCGCCCCAGCATCTCATTTGGGTAGAGCTGCATCCCGTCTGAAATTTGGATGGGAGCCAGCGCAGCAGCAACGACGCAGATCGGCTTTTTTCAGCAACCTGCGCGCCAGATGCGACGGGCCGCCCCTTCGCTGACGGCCCAGGCGAGACCGATCGCGACGACGACCGCGACGAGCCCCGGGGCCGAGGGGAGCACGACGTGGAAGGCCTGGCGGAGCGCCGGGAATGCGAGCGCCGCCGCCTGGAGCAGGGCCATGGCCACCACCACGCCGAGCAGGACGCCGTTCCGCGCCGGGACGACGCTCGTGCGCCGGGCCGGGTAGGCGAAGAGCGGTTGTCCGAAGGCGAGGAAGAGGAAGGTCGCGGTGCGGGCGGCATCGCGGGACTCGCCGAGGACCACCGGGAGCAGGCCGAGCAACGCCAGCGCGACGAGCGCCTGCGCGATGCCGGTCGTGACGATGAACTGGATCGAGGGGCGGTCGAGGAGCGGGGCGGAACGGCTGCGCGGCGGCTGCCCCATGACGCCGGGGTTGCGGTCGAGACCGAGCGCCAGCGCGGGGGCACTGTCGGTCGCGAGGTTGATCCACAGCAGCTGGGCGGCGGTGAGGGGCAACAGCAAGAGGCCGTCGGTTCCCCGGATGCCGAAGGCGAAGGCCCCGGCGGCGCCGAGCGTCACCACCAACAGCTCGGAGAGGTTGGTGCAGAAGAGGAAGCGTACGAACTTCCGCACGTTCGCGTAGATGCCGCGGCCCTCCTCGATGGCGGCCACGATCGTCGCGAAGTCGTCGTCGAGCAGCACGAGGTCGGCGACCTCGCGGCTGACGTCGCTTCCGCGTTGGCCCATCGCGATGCCGACGTCGGCGCGCTTCAGCGCCGGGGCGTCGTTGACCCCGTCGCCGGTCATCGCGACCACCTCGCCGTCGGCGACGAGCGCCTCGACGATGCGGAGCTTGTGCGCGGGCGTGACGCGGGCGTAGACGCCGGTCTCACGCGTGCCGGCCCGCAGCGCGTCGTCGTCCATCGCGTCGAGGTCGGCGCCGGTGCGCGTCACGGCGGCGTCGATGCCGACGGCGGCGGCGATCGCACGGGCGGTCGCCGGATGATCGCCGGTGATCATCACGACCCGGACGCCGGCGGCGCGGGCGCGCGCCACCGCGTCGGCGACCTCCGGGCGCGGGGGATCCCAGAGCAGCACGACGCCGAGCCA
>CAZWAX010000688.1:0-2310 GCA_964631985.1 uncultured Polyangiaceae bacterium
CCATGAGGGCGCCGCGGTGCGGGGTCGAGATGAAGATGACGCGGCCGACGAAGGGTAGGGGGGTGAAGAACATCGACTGCTTCAGGAGCGCGCGGGTATCGGGCTCGAGCTGCACCGCATCGAACGATTTCTTCGTCCAGTGGTCCCAGAGGCGCGTCCCGGTGTCGACCGCGGTGAGCTTGGTGAGGAGCCCGCCCTGGCTGTGGCCGATCACCACCATGCGCTGGAGCGCGGGATCCGAGCCGGCGGGGTCGAACTCGTGGACCGCCGCCGTGAGCGCCGCTCGCAGCCGCCCGGCCGAATAGCCGATCGGATTGCCGGTGTCGTACATGAAGATCCAGACCTGGTAGCGCTCGCGAATGCGCGGGTCGCCCGCGATCTCGTTGACCATCTCGGCCCAGCGCGTCGGGCTCGACGCGGTGCCGTGGACGAGGACCACCGGAGTCTTGCCCCGCTGGTAGGGCTGCATGGTGAAGAGCCCGTCCCGCGTCCGATCGTGGGGCAACATGCTGCCGAACGCGCCGCCGCGCAGGAACGCGGCGATCTCGAGATCGTAGAGGGGATTGCTCTCGAGCTGCGCCGCCAAGGCGGCGGTCGGATCGACCTCGAGGGGCTGCGGCTGGCCATCGATCGTGACGCTGGAGGTGCGATCGGCGGCATAGAGCTCGAGGCGCCCGCGCAGCTGCCCGCTCGCGAGGCTCGCCCGCGGATTTTCCAGGCGCACCAGGGCGGTCACCGGGACCTTGGTGCGCGGACCGATACGCTCCGCGCCGATGGGTCTCTGTTCCGTCCCCGCCGTGTCCGCCAGGCTTGCCGCCAGCGGCGCTCCGAGACCGGGACGCCGATAGCGATTGCGGAGCCCGCGAACGCTCAACGTGGTAGTCGAGACGAAGTGCTCGAGCGGGTAGCCCGCCCAGGTGAGCCCCGTCTCGTCGAGTGCCAGGTCGAGCTTGCCGAACGGCAACGGGCGCGGGCCGGCCTTGAGCTGCACCTCGGCCCGCTTGCCGCGTTGTCCGCCGGTGCCGAGCTTGCCCGTGCCGCCGATCGGATCGGTGGCGGCGAGGCCCTGGGCGAGCCCCTGGTTGTAGAGGTCGTACGCGAGCCGGAGCCGGGGGTCCGATTGGTGCAGCGGCGTCGGCGCGTTGCCACCGGGAAAGAGGAGGGCGTACGCATAGACCGCCGACGCCAGGAAGTAGGCGCGATCGCCGCTCCGCTCGCCGTGGAGGAACGACAGGTCGGCGAGCGCGAACAGGCGATGCTCGTCGTCGGTCGGTTCGAGCCCCTTGTGCAGCTCGGCGAGGACGGCGGCGGGTTCCTTCTCGAAGCGATCCATGAGATCGAGCCGCCGCAGCACCATCTTCGACGCCTCGGAGGGCTCGCCTTCCGAGAGCGCGCTCTCGGTGTGGAGACGATAGGCGGCCTGAGGATCGATGCGAGACACGCCGACCGGCGTGGCGCAGCCGGTGGCGAGGAGAGCGACAGCGAGCAGGGTCTGCGCGGGCCGCGCGATGCGTGGGGCCATCCGGTGGTTCGTCATGCGGTTCCTCGGGAGGTGAAGATCATGCCGTTTTCGACAGCGGAGGTCGTATATCCCGGATCCCCCAAGAGCGAGAACTCGCGACCCGCGCAGTCGGTGCGCGGCCGCGAGCTCTGATCGGGATGGCTCTGGGCGCGACGCTCAGAGCGGAGGGTTGACGACCTGATACGCGAGCTGGCCGTTGTCGTAGACCGGCTGGTACCAGCTCGAGCCGCAGCGCGCGTAAGTGACCCCGTTCACCTCGACGTTGGTCATGCTGCAGCCCGCCGACTGGGCCTGCGTCTGCACCTGCGACGCCGTGACCATCGAGCCGATCGCCATCCCGGCCACCAACCCGACGGCGGCTGCGGCGGCGACGTCGCCGTCACTGTGGTAGCCGCCGCCGTAGTAGCCGCCGCCATGGTAGCCGCCGCCGTAGTAGCCCCCGCCGTAGTAGTGGTCGGCGGCGTAGTCTTGGCGGTCGTCCTGCACGTTGTTCTGGTGCTCTTGGCGACTGTCTTGCTGTTGCTGTCCGTAGTCCTGACGATCCTCGCGATTCCCGGCCTGGGCCGATTGCCGGTTCCCCTGATTGGTCTGCGACGTCGATTGGCGCGCGGCTTGATTGCTCGATCGGCTGGCCTGGCCCTGCTGCGCTGTGCCCTGTCGGCTGGCCTGATTCTGCGAGCGCGAGCCCTGCGCCTGCTGCGCCTTTGCGCCGCCGCCGTAGCTGCCGCTGCTCGCGGCGCCGCCCTTCTGATATGGCGTGGCGGCGAGCAGCAGACGATTGTCGGCCG
>CAZWAX010000689.1:0-2308 GCA_964631985.1 uncultured Polyangiaceae bacterium
AGCTGTAGTTGCCCTCCCAGGGAATGCCCCGGCCGCGGTCGAGCTCGAGGATCCAGCCGGCGACGTTGTCGAGGAAATAGCGGTCGTGGGTGATCGCGACGACGGTGCCGCGATACTCCTGGAGATGCCGCTCCAGCCACGCGACCGACTCGGCGTCGAGGTGATTGGTGGGCTCGTCGAGCAGCAGGAGATCGGGAGCCGACAGCAAGAGTCGACAGAGCGCGACGCGCCGGCGTTCACCGCCGGAGAGGGTCGCGACCGCCGCGTCGCCGGGCGGCACGCGGAGCGCGTCCATGGCCATCTCGAGGGTCCGGTCGAGCTCCCAGGCGTTGCTGGCGTCGATGCCGTCCTGCAGCTTGGCCTGCTCGTCGATGAGCTTTTCCATCTCGTCGGCGTCGGTGACCTCGCCGAGTTTCGTGCTCACTTCCTCGAAGCGATCGAGCAACGCGCGCGTCTCGGCGACGCCCTCCGTGACGTTGCCGAGCACGTCTTTGGTCGGATCGAGTTGGGGCTCTTGCGAGAGGTACCCGACGCGCGTGCCTTCGGCCGGCCACGCCTCGCCGAGAAAGTCCTTTTCGACCCCGGCCATGATGCGGAGGAGCGTGCTCTTGCCGGCGCCGTTGGAGCCGAGGACGCCGATCTTGGCGCCCGGAAAGAAGGACAACCAGATGCCCTTCAGAACCTCGCGGTCCGGCGGATAGACCTTGCGCAGGTCCTTCATGGTGAAGATGTACTGGTGCGCCATCAGCCGTCAGCCCCCCTCTGGCCCTCGTGCAGCATCCGCCGTTGCTATACGAGGGCGGGGTCGGCTTCAAACCAGGGCGCCTACTTCCGCCGTCGGCGGGCGTCGTATACGAGAGCGGCCGACATGAGCGCTGCGCGACCGTCGTTGCGGAAGATGGACGGCACCGTCCGTTGTTCGTGGGCCACGAGCGACCCGTTATACGTGCGGTACCACGACGACGAGTGGGGGCGGCCGGTCGCCGACGACGCGCGGCTCTTCGAGAAGCTCGTGCTCGAAGGATTCCAGTCGGGCCTGTCCTGGTTGACGATTCTCCGCAAGCGCGAGCACTTCCGCCGTGCCTTTCGCGACTTCGTTCCCGAGCGCGTGGCGCGCTTCGGCGCCCGCGACGTCGCACGATTGCTCGGCGATGCCGGGATCGTCCGTCATCGCGGCAAGATCGAAGCCGCGATTCAGAACGCGATCGCGACCCGCGCGGTGCGGAAGGAGCACGGCACGTTCGCGGCGTACATCTGGAGCTTCGCCCCGGATGTGCGCAGTATGGGCGCGCCTCGGACGCTCGCGACGGTCCCGGCGACGACGCCGGTCTCGGTCATGCTCGCAAAGGATCTGCGGACGCGGGGGTTCGGGTTCGTCGGCCCGACGACCGCCTACGCGTTCATGCAGGCCATGGGCCTCGTGAACGACCACCTCGTCGGTTGCGCGAGCCGCGCCGCCTGTACGCAGGCTCGCGCCGCCTTCCGCGTCCCGGCGCCACGGGTCTGATCCGGCACCTTTCCACACCCCGGGGTCGCCGGTATCTTCCCCGGATGCGCCAAGTCCAAGCCGTCTTCCACCGCACCAAGAACGTCAGCATCTACCCCATCGAGGGCGACCGCTTCCTGATCGAGGCGACGCTGCAGGACGAGGTGCACGACGTGCACGTCGAGGTCGAGATCCTGCACCCGACGCTCGAGATCGTCGCCGCCCGCTCGGAGGTCCGAAACGGTCCCTTCACGGCGGTCTGCAACCTCACCCAGCCGAACATGCATGGGCTCGTCGGCATGCGGGTCGCGCGCGGCTTCACGCAGGCGGCGCGCGCCGTGGTGGGTGGCGTCAGCGGGTGCCATCGCGTCTCGGAGCTGCTGGTCGAGGTGGGCCAGGCTGCGTACCAACTGCACTTCGTGCGTTTCTTCGGCGCGTTGCCCCCTGAGGTCCGGAACGCCCCCGACGATCCGCCGCGGCGCCGCGAGGTGGTGCTCGGCGCGGTGCCCGGCATGCGGAACACGTGTTTCTCGTACGCCGATACCAGCGCCCCGTTGATCGCCGAACGGGCGACGCCGCTGCGGTTGCGCGAGCAGACGATGCCGACGCGGACGATTTAGCTCACGAGGGGGATCTGTCCCGCTTCGCACGACCCCCGGCTCGCTCTCGCTCGGCCGCACGTTGCGCGTGCGGAGGGTCGCCTGACATCGGCCGTCGGAGCGTAGCGGGGACCGGCGCTGGCGCCGGTCCCACACTCACGCCTTGGAAGTTGCGGGGGGAGGATTTGAACCTCCGACCTTCGGGTTATGAGCCCGACGAGCT
>CAZWAX010000690.1:0-2287 GCA_964631985.1 uncultured Polyangiaceae bacterium
CGCGACGATGGCCTTGGGGTCGCCCGTCGTGCCGGACGTGAACAGAAGCTGCTGGGGCTGGTCGGGGCTGGTCACCCGCGACGCGATGCGGGGCCGATCATGGGCCAGCACCTCGCCCAACGTGCGTACTCCGGCGGGCAACGCGATCTTTTCACCCGTCTCCACAACCCAGATCCACTCAAGGAGCGGAACGTGATCCCTGATGGCGAGCACCACATCGAGCGCGTAGTCGCCGACGATCAGCCCGCGGCACTCCGCGAAATCCAGCATGAAGGTGAGCTTCTCGCCCTGGACGCGCGGGTCGATCGGCACGAAGACCGCTCCCGCGATCGAAGCTCCCACCATCGCCTCGACGAAGGCGGGGTGGTTGCGCAGTATGATCGCAAACTTGGCGCCATCGATCGTACCGGCCTCGGCCAACGCCGAGGCGATGCGGTGGCCGCCCTCCCAAAGCTGGGCGTAGGTGCGGATTTCCTCCGTGAGAGCGCCATTTGCTCCGACGCCGACGAAGGTGAGGACGTCGAGGTCGGGCTGGGCTTCTGCCCGGAGCGCGATAAGGTCCGCGAGGATCAGGTCGTCCTGCTGCATCCCGCGTTCCATTCAAGCCTCCCGCGTCAGCACCGACACGACGATGGCGGCGACGTCCGCACCGAGCATGCCGCCGCCGTTCTCGGCGAGAGCTGCGCGAGCACCCGCGACCTGGCGCGCGCCGGCTTCACCGCGAAGCTGGGTCACGAGTTCGTAGATCTGCGCCGCACCGGACGCGCCAATCGGGTGTCCCTTGCGCAGCAGCCCGCCCGATGGATTGACAGGAAGACGACCGCCGAGACTCGTCGCCCCTTCCTCGACAAGCCTTACCCCTTCGCCGTGCGGAGCAAGCCCGAGATATTCGTAGTAGATCAGCTCGGCCGGTGCCGAGGCGTCGTGCAGCTCGACCACATCGATATCGGACGGCCCGAGCCCCGACGCCTCGTAGGCGAGGTGCGCTGCATATTCAGGCACTGTCTCCTTGTTGTCGTCGTCGGCATAGTCCCATCCCGACGCGAGCACCGACGACCGGACCCGGACCGCGCGCTCCGCGCCGAACCTGCGCATCGCGGCCTCGGAGGCGATGACGAGAGCCGCCGCGCCATCGCCGATCGGCGAGCACATCGGAAGCGTCAGAGGCGGCGCGACCATCGGAGCCGCCAGAACTTCGTCAACGGTCAGTTCTTCGCGGAACTGGGCGTAGGGGTTGAGCGCGCCGTGCCGCGAGTTCTTCGCGGACACCATCGCGAAGTGCCGCACCGTCGAGCCGTAGCGCTCCATGTGCCGGCGCGCCATCCGCGCATAGAGGTCCATGAACAGCGAACGCTGGCGCCCCTTGTCGGCGTCGCCGCCCGAAGCCTTGACGCTCGCCAGCACCTGATCGAGCGCCTCGACATCCACCGCGCCCTTGAAGACCGAGAAGGTGCGCGCCTTGTCCTCGTGATAGAGTTTCTCGAATCCCGCGACCAGCACCAGATCGTAGGCCCCGAGCCGCACCATCTCGACGGCCTGCTGGAACGCCGTCGCCGACGTAGCGCAGGCATTCTCCACGTTCACCACCGGAATCCGGCCGATCCCCAAGCCGCGCAGCACGACCTGCCCCGGAATGAGCACCTGGCCGGTGATAACGGAAGCGGCAGCATTTCCCATGTAAGCCGCCTGTAGGGCAGCCGGCTCGATACCGGCGTCCTGTAGGGCAGCGCTGATGGCCTCGGCAGCGAGCGACTTCAAGCCGCGCTCGGGATATTTCCCGAACCGCGTCATAGCCGCCCCGATGACGTAGGCGTTGCGGGACATCGGCGCGCTCACAGCAGCGAGGTATCGACGAGAAGGCTTCCGCCCTTGATGGCCAGCATCTCGTTGCAGCCGTCCTCGATGAGCGAGGCACGGGCATCGCGCAGCAGCTTCTCCAGCGGATAAGCGCAGGTCATACCGTTACCGCCGAACATCTGTAGCGCCTCGTTCGCAACCTCGAAGGCCGTCTGGGTGCCGGTGATCTTGGACGCGATGGACGCCTGTAGGGCCCGGGTGCCCGAAAGATCGTTGAAGCGAAAAACCCGCCGTGCGAGCGCGCGGGCCGCCTCGATCTTGCGCAGCATGTGGAACAGCCGATAGCGGACGTTCTGGTGGCGGATGATCGGCACGCCGCCCTGCTTGCGCTCGTGTGCATAAGCAAGCGCGTGCTCATACGCGGCGCGTGCGACGCCGACGAAGCAGGCTCCCATGCCGGCATTCGCCTCGCAGAGAATGTCGTAGACAG
>CAZWAX010000691.1:0-2276 GCA_964631985.1 uncultured Polyangiaceae bacterium
CCGTCTTCCGAGTCCCGTCCCCGGACAGGTCGGACAAGCCCGCGGAGTGTTGGAAGATTGGGATCAACGCCGTAAACTTCCCGCGGAAGCCCTTTCCCGCCGCGACCGTCGCCGTCTACCCCTACGAGGTGCCGTTCGCGCCCGCGATCACGATGGTCGACATGCAGCTCATGCACGCGACGCGGGCCTCGCTGCCGAGTCATCGCTTCCCCGGCGAGGAAGGCTGGTACTACAACTTCGGCGACGTGATGGGCACGAACGAGGCGCAGTTCACCATCGCCGAGCTCATCGAATCAGGACACTAGAACCCCAACATCTTAGCGAGATAGTGGATCATCACCTCGTCGGCGCCGCCGCCGATCGAGATCAGGCGCGAGTCGACGAAGGCGCGGCCCGCCATGCTCTCCTTCATGTAGCCGAAGCCGCCGTGGAGCTGGATGCATTCGTCGGCGACCTTGCGGGCCATGCGGCCGGTGAAGAGCTTGGCCATGGAGATGTCTTTGGTGGCGTCCTCGCCGCGCAGCCGCTTCCGGATGCAGGCGTAGGTGAGCTCCTTCGCGGCGACGATCTGCGTCAGCATCTCGATGAACTTGAACTGCGTGACCTGCATCTTGCTGAGCGGCTTCCCGAACACGACGCGCTCCTCGCAGTACTTGCGCGTGACTTCCCAGAGCGCTTCCGAGGCGGCGTTGGAGCTGACGCAGGCGATCAGGCGCTCGTCCTGGAACTGCATCATCTGTTGCTGGAAGCCGCGGCCGATCTCGCCGATGGTGTTCGCGACCGGGACCCGCAGGTCCTCGAAGAAGAGCAGACCCGTGTCCGAGCCCCAGTTCCCGATCTTGTCGAGCAGCTGGTAGCTGAAGCCCGGGGAGTCGGTCGGGACCACGATCTGCGAGAAGCCGCCGTAGCCGGCCGCGGGATCGGTGACGGCGAGGAGGCAGAGCCAGTCGGCGGTCGCGGCGTTGGTGATGTAGATCTTGCTGCCGTTGATCACCCAATCGTCACCGTCGCGGACGGCACGGGTCTTGATGCCGGCGACGTCCGAGCCGGCGTCGGGCTCGGTGACGGCGATCGCCGCGACCATCTCGCCCTGCACCGCCGGCACCAGGTAGCGCCGGCGGAGCTCGTCGCTCCCGAACTGGTGCAGCGACGGCGTCGCCATGTCGGTCTGCACGCTGATGCCCATCGTCACGCCGGCGTTGTCGCAGTGGGCGATCTCCTCGAACATCACCGCCGTGTACGACCAATCGAGCCCCGCACCGCCCCACTGCGGGTCGTAGCGGAGGCCGAGCATGCCGAGTTCGCCCATGCGCTTGTAGAGCGCCTTGTCGAACCGCCCCTTCGCGTCGAACTCGCGTGCCCGCGGCGCCATCTCCTCCTGCACGAACTTGCGGACGGTCTGGCGAAACAGCTCGTGCTCGGGGGTCCCGAAGAGATCGGGCGGCGGCGGATTCATCATCGTGGGAGTCCTTTCGACGAAAACGTGGAGGCGGATCGTTCTAGCGAGGACGCGGTCCCTGATCCAGCGGCCGCCGACGTCGCGCGGACCGCGGATTCACTCCGCGGTCTGCGCGAAGCGCCCGAATGCTCACGGGGGCGAAATCAAGTGACCAGAGCATGCGCCTTCAGGTCGGCGATCGTCACCCGCAGGCCGTCGGCGAACGGCGTCGGCTCCCAACCGAGCTCGCGGCGCGCCTTCGTCGCCGACGGGCGGGCCTCGATCGTGAGGAAGTGCAGCTGGCCGCTCGGGATGAGCGGGGCCATGCCGCTGAAGCGGGCCCAGAGCTCGCCGGTCGTCGACACCGCCTTGGCGACCCAGCGCGGCAGGATCGCGGGGACGCGCGCCGTCGGCACGTGCTCCTTCACCGCGCGCGCCATCTCCTGCAAGCTGAGATATGCCTCGCTCAGGATGTACCGCCCACCGACCGGAGCCTTGCGCTCGGCGAGCAGGTGCCCGCGCGCGACGTCGGCAGCGAACACGACCGGCATGCCGCCCGGCAACAGCATCGGGATCTCGCCACACGCGAGGCGCCGGATGAAATCGTTGACCCCCGTCGTGACCGGCGCTGGCCCGTACACGCCCGACGGGTGGAGGAAGCGCGCCGGCAGCCCGCGTTCGAGCGCCGCCGTCACCAGCCGGTCCGCCTCCTGCTTCGAGCGCTCGTAGGGCGTCGCCTTCGCCTGGGGATCGAGCTGCGACTCGTCGAACGACCGCCCGTACGGCATCACGAAGACGTCGATGGTGCTGGTGTAGAGGAACGACTTGACGTTCTCGG
>CAZWAX010000692.1:0-2275 GCA_964631985.1 uncultured Polyangiaceae bacterium
CCCGCGCAGCGGAGTCCTTCTCGAGTGCGTCGATTCGCGCGAGAGCCTCGGCCGTGCCGTCGAGTCCCTGGCGGCCAACATCGACGGCTTCTCGGGCCGCAACTCGTTCGGCCTCCGCGGGCAGTTCATGGCCCGCACGGTCGAGGAAGGCACCGAGCTCTTCCTGGAGGTGCTCCGGCATCCGACCTTCCCGCCCGACGAGGTCGAAAAGCGGCGCCGCGAGCTCCTGATCGCGCTCTCGCATCGCGACGACGAGCCGGCCTCGCGCGCGATCGAGCTCTTCTACGCCACGCACTTCCCGAACCATCCCTACGGCATGACGGCCCTCGGCGAGAAGGCATCGCTGACCGCGCTCACGCGGAGCCAGCTCGCGACCTACTACAAGCGCCTCCTCGCCCCGAATCGTCTGGTGGTGTCGGCGGTCGGCGACCTCGACGCCCACTGGCTGCTCGACCGTCTCGAGGCCGCGCTCGGCGACCTGCCGATGGTCCGCCCGTTGCCGCGTCCGCTGCCGACGGCCCCCGACGGCCGCATCCAACGCGTCACCCGCCACCTCGAGCGCCAGCAAGCGCACTTCGTGCTCGGGATGCGCGGCGGTCGCATCACCGACTCGGACCGCGCCGTGCTGAAGACGCTGGAGGCGATCCTCTCGCGCCAAGGCGGCCGGCTCTTCCTCGAGCTCCGCGATCGCCAAGGCCTCGCGTACAGCGTGTCGGCGTTCGCATCGGAAGGCGTCGACCCCGGCGTCTTCGGCGTCTACTTCGCGTGTGCACCCGCCGCGGTCGATCGCGCGGTGGCGGGCGTGCTGGCGGAGCTGAAGCGCTTGCGGGACGTGCCGGTGTCGGCCGACGAGCTCGGCGAGGCGCGGAAGTATCTCCTCGGGAGCTACGAGATCTCGCTCCAGACCAATTCCTCGCAGGCCGACGAGCTGGCGTTCAACGAGGCCTACGGGCTCGGCGTCGACGGCGGCGAACGCTACCGCGACTCGCTGGCGCACGTCACACCCGCCGCCATTCAAGCCGCGGCGCGCGGGTACTTCACGCTCGACGCCTACACGCTGGCGATCGTCGGCCCGAAGCCGAAGGCGGCAAAGACGAAGCCGGCGACGTCTACGCCTGCGAAAGCTGCGCCAGCCCGGCGAAACGCTCGGGCCAGTCGCTGAAGATCGCGTCGACGCCGAGCGCAATCAGGCGGCGCATCTCGCCCGGCTCGTTCACCGTCCAGACCCAGACGTCGAGACCGCGCACATGCGCCTCCTCGACGATTCGCGCGTCGACCCAGCGCCGCCCCGGGATCAGCACCTCGGCCTTCAGCTCGAGGGCGAGCGCGAGGCCGCCGCGCCGCGGATCCTCGTCGCAGAGCACGCCGAGCCGCGCCCACGGCGCCGCGGCGCGCATGGTGCGGAGCGCCTCGGGGTGGAACGACGAGCACAGCACCCACTCGGCGGCCCGCTCCGCCGCGATCAGGGCCGCGAGCTTCGACTCGATCGTCCCGAGATCGCGAGCGCTCTTGATCTCGACGTTCAGGGTGACGCGGCCGCGGAGCTGTGCGATCACGTCGGCGAGGCGCGGAATCCGCTCGCCGCGATACGACGGGTCGAACCACGCGCCCGCGTCGAGCGCGGCGAGCTCCGCGGCGGTCCGATCGCCGACCGGGCCCTGGCCGTCGGTCGTGCGGTCGAGCGTCTCGTCGTGGATCACCACCAGCTCGCCGTCGGCCGAGAGCTGACAGTCGAGCTCGATCGCCTCGGCGCCGAGGGCCAGCGCCGCCGCGAACGCCGCATGCGTGTTCTCGGGGGCACGTCCCGACGCGCCGCGATGGGCGATGCCGAGGAAGCTCATGGGGGCGTCGAGTAGCGCGATTCTTTCGAGGGTGCGAGCAGCTGGTCGGCGGCGGTGGTTGGGGGGTCAGCTCGCGTTGCGGGTCGGAGGGCGCGTGGCCTGGTGGGCCAGCACGTGCAACGACCGCCGGCACGTGGCATAGACCGCGCGGCCATGGCCACCCGCGACAAGAAGAATGCTGCCGTTCGGGTCGTCGGGTCGCGTCGCCGTGCGGCGGGGGCGAAGACTCGTCGCACGACGAACGATGCGACGTCGTCGCCGCGCCCTGCCGCTTCGCGCGCGGCGTGGCTCGAGGCGGCGATCCGGGTGCCGATCGCCGCCGCCGACCAGGTGGGCGCGCTGCTCATCGAAGCCGGCTCACAAGGCGTGATCACGGGCGTCCGCGAGCTCGCGCGCGGCGCGCGGCGCCGGACGCACGAGACCGTCCGCGGGTT
>CAZWAX010000693.1:0-2274 GCA_964631985.1 uncultured Polyangiaceae bacterium
GCCTCGGCCGGCGGCGCCGCGGCACGTTCCGTCTCCGCCCGCTGGCGCGCCGCCCACTCCGCCGCGGTCGGCGCCTGCTGCTCTTCGGCCCAGGCATCGCGATGGCGTAGCACCGGAACGTGCGCGTCCCAGCACGACACCGAGCAGAAGGCGAAATCGGTGCCCTTGCGATTGCAGGTCGAGACGTTGCAGGTGAAGTACCCGGCTGCGAAGGCGATCGGCTTCTTGCAGGTGCTGCAGCGCTTCCACGTCGTTGCGTCGTCGGTGCCCACTTCGCCTCCCCTGTGCCTACGTCGAATAGTCGGAGTTGAAGCGCACGTACGCGGGCGTGAGATCGCTCGCCACGAACGTCGCGGTGCCGCGGCCGCCGGTCGCGAGGTCGACGGCGATCGTCACGGCGTCGCCGCGCATGCTCGCGGCGGCACGCCGCACGACCGCGGGCGCCGCCGGCACTCCACGCGCCAGCACCGGCACGCCGCCGATCGTCACGCTCAAGCGCTCCGCGGCGAGCGGCACCCCGGCATAGCCCGCCGCGCAGGCGATGCGACCCCAGTTGGGATCGCCGCCGAAGAGCGCCGTCTTCACCAGCTGCGATTCGCCGATGCTGCGTGCGGCCCGGCGGGCGTCCGCGGTGGTGCGCGCCCCGACGACGGCGATGCGCGCGCGCTTCGTCGCCCCCTCCCCGTCGGCCACGACCATGTCGGCGAGCTCCTGCATGAGCGCCGCGAGTGCCGTTCCGAAGCGGACGCCGTCGGCGCTCGCGGCCACGAAGGGCGCATTGCCGGCGACACCGTTCGCGAGCATCAGCACCGTGTCGTTGGTGCTGCAATCACCGTCGACGCTGATCGCGTTGAACGAGGTGGCCACCGCCGCCCGCACGCACGTCCGCAGCGCCGGCCCACCCACCCGCGCGTCGGTCACGATCGTCACGAGCAGCGTCGCCATGTCGGGCGCGATCATGCCGGCGCCCTTGGCCATGCCGGCGATGGTCACGCGCCGGCCCCCGACCTGGACCTGCCGCGTCGCCACCTTGGGAAACGCGTCGGTCGTCATGATGGCGTGCGCCGCTCGCCAGAAACCGCCGTCGTCGAGCGCATGCAATGCCGCCGCGATCCCGCGCCGCATGGGCGCCGCCGGCAGCACGATGCCGATCTTGCCGGTCGAGCACGGCAGCACCGCCGCCTCGTCGATGCCGAGCCCGTCCGCCACCTGCCGGCAGGCGTCGCGCGCGACCTTCATGCCGGCCGCACCCGTGCAGGCGTTTGCATTGCCGCTGTTGATCACCACCGCCTGCGCCCGCCCCTTCGCGAGCCGCGGCGTCACGAGCTGCACCGGGGCCGCCTTCACCCGATTCCGCGTCACCACCCCGGCCGCGATCGCCGGCACGTCCGAGACGATCAGCGCCAGATCCGGCTTCCCCGACGCCTTGAGCCCACACGCGACCCCCGCGAACAAGAACCCCGGCACCGCAATCGGCGTCTCGCGAACAGTCAGCTTCACGGCTCAGATCGGGGGGACGTGATCAATGCGCCGCACCGCAACACTTTTTGTATTTCTTGCCGCTCCCGCACACGCAAGGATCATTGCGGCCGATCTTCGGTGCGTCGCGTTTGATGACCTCCGGCTGCGCCGCGGCCGGCTCGCTTCCGTGCGTCATCGAGATCTTCGCCTGACGCTGCTGTTGCTTCTGCTCCAGGCGCTCGACGTCCTCCTCGCGCGCGAGCTGGACCGTGAAGAGCTTCTCGATGATGTCGGCGTCGAGGCGGTTCATCAGGTCCTGGAACATGTCGAACCCCTCTTTTTGATACTCCTGCAGGGGATTCTTCTGGCCGTAGCCGCGGAGACCGATGCCCTCCTTCAAATGATCCATCGCGAGCAGATGGTCCTTCCAGAGGGTGTCGATCGCCTGCAGCATGATGACCTTCTCGAGGTGGCGGAGAACGGGCTCGGTGAAGGCCTTCTCCCTCTCGTCGTAGAGCGCGCGCACGCGGTCGACGACCAGCTGCTGAGCGTCCTCGGTGCCGAGACGGTCGCGCTCCGACTCCGGCAGATTCAGCCGCAGGCTGAACTGACGAAAGAGTACGTCGTCGAGGGCCTTCCAGTCCCAATCGGCGGGGGACTCGTCGCGCGAGAGCTGGGTCGCGACCAGGCCGTCGGCGATCTCTTCGGACGTCTCGAGAACGTCGTCCTTCAGACTCACCGCCGAAAGCACGGCGCGGCGGCGCGCGTAGATCACCTCGCGCTGCTTGTTCATGACGTCGTCGTACTCGAGGA
>CAZWAX010000694.1:0-2268 GCA_964631985.1 uncultured Polyangiaceae bacterium
CGAGTGCCACGATGGCGGCGCCACTCCCGGACATGACCGCAGCCTCCGCACCCACCTCGAGAAGCGTCGCCTTGACGATCGCAATCTCGGGATAGCCGTCGAGGACGGTACTTTCGAGATCATTGCGGAGCAGCGATGCTGCGAGCACATGGCCGGCGGCGAGACGTTCGGGCTCGTCGGCCCGCTCCGCAAAGCCGCCCGGGTAGGCACCAAAGGCCCAGGCGGTGGAAACGGCAACAGGTGGAAGGGCCAGGATCAGCTCGAGGCCCGGCCAGCCACGGATTGGCTCGATCTGTTCTCCGATTCCGCGCACCCGCGCACAACCTCCGGTCAGAAAGAACGGGACGTCCGCTCCCAGCGCGAGGGCCATCGCCCCGAGGCGGTCTCGGGGTACCCGCAAATCGAGCATGGCGTTCAAGGCGGCAAGGACGGTCGCGGCGTTGCTGCTTCCACCACCGAGCCCCGCGCCGGGTGGGATCTGCTTGTCGATGGCGATCGAGACGTCGGCGGCGATCTTGCCTTCGGCCAGCAAAGCCTCGGCCGCTCGGGCCGCAAGATTGGCTCCGTCGTTCGGCACGCCCGGATACGGGCACGATACGGTCACGCTCGATCCCGCCTGCCCCCTGCGCGGCGAGATGGAGATCGTGAGGTGATCGACAAGGTCGATCGCTGCGAAGATGGAGTCGAGGAGATGGTATCCGTCAGACCGACGTCCGACGATCCGCAGGCAGAGATTTACCTTGGCTGGTGCGATCCATCTCGTCGTCTTCGTCGAAGCTGTGAGCATGTCGCAAGGAGGCCGTGCATGGTTTCACCTTGATCTGGCAGGGTCAATGTGAGACAAGCTCGCGCGCATGGAAGTCTTCGAGCGCGTCGCCCGCGCTGCAGTGAGTGAGGCGAGCGCGATGCTGTTGGCGTCGTGGCGCGAAGCCAAAACGATTCGGCACAAAGGTGCGGTCGACATCGTCACCGAAACGGACCATGCGATCGAGTCGATGGTCGTCGCACGTCTGACCCACGCATTCCCCGACCACCTCATGATCGCGGAAGAGTCGGCGCCTGCGGATACGCTGACGGCGCCGCCCCCCGATCGCTACGTGTGGTACCTCGATCCCTTGGATGGCACGACCAACTTCGCGCACGCGTACCCACACTTCGCGGTCTCCCTCGCCCTCGCGATTGGAACCGAGCTCGCCCTCGCGATCGTCCACGATCCGATTCGCGACGAGACCTTCGTCGCCCGGCGCGGGGGCGGGGCAACGTTGAATGGGGGGCCAATCGGTGTCTCTTCGACGGTGACGCTCGACGATGCCCTCCTCGCGACGGGCTTTCCCTACGATCGTCGGGAGCATCTCGACCTCTATCTCGGGTTTTTCGCGGACATGGTGCGACGTGCACAGGGAGTGCGTCGCAATGGCTCGGCGGCCTTGGACCTCTGCTATGTCGCGTGTGGGCGGTTGGATGCCTTTTGGGAATGGAAGCTGCGCCCTTGGGACACGGCGGCGGGAGCGCTCATCGTTCGCGAGGCGCACGGAGTCGTGACGACGTTTCGCGACGAGCCCTTCGATCTCTTCGGGACGCAAACGCTCGCAAGCAACGGGCACCTGCACGCGTCGATGGTTCAGACGTTGACCGCGCGACTCGACGCCCTCGCGACGGATCTCTGAGCTCTCGTGATTGACACGTCACCATCGTGAGTCACGACGAGCCTGCAGGCGCATCTTTCTGGGTGACGCTGGCCTTCATCGCCATCACGGCCGGCGCCACGGCTCTGGGTGGTCTCGTGGTGACGCTGCGTCGACGATGGGATGCGGCGTTGCTGAACCATTTCGTTGCACTCGGGGGCGGCTTCATGCTCGCGGCCGTCGTGTTGGAGATGATGCCGGTCAGCGCCGAAATGACGCCGCTGGCGCCGATCCTGATTCTGGCCGGCTATCTACTCATCCATCTCGTCGAGCACACGGTCGTGCCTCACTTTCATTTCGGCGAAGAGACACACCTGGAGCACGTCGGCGTGGGCGTCGGCGTGTCGGCGCTCGTCGGACTTTCGATTCACAGCTTCTTCGACGGGATCTCGGTCGCATCGGGCTTCGTGATCAGTCCGCGGCTCGGCTTGCTGCTCTTCGTCGCCATCGTGCTCCACAAAGCTCCGGAGGGGTTCACGATCGCCTCGATCATGTTGGCGGGGGGCTACTCGCGACGAACGGCGCTGCTCTCATCGATAGCCGTCGGTGCTGCCGGGATCGTGGGTGCGATGGCGATGTACCC
>CAZWAX010000695.1:0-2267 GCA_964631985.1 uncultured Polyangiaceae bacterium
CGCCGGTCCGGCCAAGACGCCGCCGGGCCTGCCGTCGGGCTCGTTCGGCCCGACCACCGCGGGTCGCATGGATGCGTACGTCGAGCAGTTCATGCAGCACGGCGGGAGTCTGGTGACGCTCGCCAAGGGCAACCGCTCACCGATCGTCGCCGAGGCCTGCAAGAAGCACGGTGGCTTCTATCTCGGCTCGATCGGTGGCCCGGCGGCGATCCTGGCGCGCGACAACATTCGCAAGGTCGAGGTGCTGGAGTATCCCGAGCTCGGGATGGAGGCGATCTGGAAGATCGAGGTCGAGGATTTTCCGGCGTTCATCGTGGTGGACGACAAGGGCAACGATTTCTTCGGGCGGCTCTGAGGGGCTGGCCTGGCACGACGTTTGCGACGATTTCGCGGCGGAGGAACGCATGCGCAAGACGACCACCGTCGGTCATTACATGAGCCGTCTCCCCCAGGAGATGGATCGGCGTGAGCCGCTTTCGGCAGCCATCCGCACGATGCGGGAGCATGGGATCCGGCACCTCCCGGTGATGGACGGCTCTCATGTCTTCGGTGTCCTGTCTCGACAGGACGTCCAGGAGGCATGCCTCGAGGGCGGCGCGAAGGTCCAAAAGATGCCGATCGGTGAGGTCTGCCGGCGCGAGGCCCTCCTCGTGGTGTCGCCGCTTGCCCCCATTCCCGAGGTCGCCGGTCAGATGGTCGCGCGGAACGCCACGAGCGCACTGGTCATGGATCAGGGCGTCCTGGTCGGCATATTCACCAGCGTCGACGCGCTTCGGGTGCTCGCCGATCTCTGACGTCTTCCCAGGAGCGCGAATCCCACGGTTCAGCATCTCTCCCTCTTGGGAATGGGCACGCCTTCCAACGGCTCGTGGGCCGTGGCATGCCGCTCCGATGCATTCCACGATTCGGCCGGCAGTGATCGACGACGCACCGTTCCTCGCCTGGGTTCAGCAAGAGGCCTCACGGTCGCATTTGCCGTTCGGGTTCTGGGACCTCGCGTTCCCGGGACCCGATGAGTATCGCCTGCGGATCGTCGAGCGGATCTGTCGGGCCGAGGCCACGTCGTTCGCGCATTGGTCGCGGTTCTTGATCGCAGAGGTGAATGGGGAGCCGGCGGCGGCGTTGTCGGCGTACGACGACGCGAAGATGGCGACCGGCCAGCACTTCTATCTGGCGCTGCTCGAAGCGCTGACGGCCGAGGGGTGGAACGAGGCGCGGCTCGGGGCGATGCAGCAGCGGCTCGTGCCGTTCCTGTCCTGCGCGCCGGAGCAGCCCGACGACGCCTGGATCGTCGAGTGGGTGGCGACCCGTCCCGCCCATCGCGGCAAGGGCCTCACGAAGGCGCTGCTCGGGGCGATCCTCGACGCCGGGCGAACGAAGGGCCACACGCTCTTCCAGATCGGCGTCCTCATCGGCAACACCCCGGCGCAGCGCGCCTACGAAGGCGTCGGCTTCAAGGTCGTCGACGAGAAGTCGGATCCGGCCTTCGAGGCGACGTTCGGGACGCCGGGTATCCGTCGGCTGCAGCGGCGCTGACGACGCCGGCTCGATCTCGACGATCTCGCCCGAGGGCGCGGCAATGAGACGCCTGAAGGAGGGATGTCGCGTGATCCTGGGCGCGCAAGGTGCCCCATCGGATCATGCGTGCTGCAATCGTCGATTCCGCTTTGATCGGTGTCCGTAAAACCAGGCCTTCCCTCCCTCCGTCGCTGCAATGTAGCCAAGGACGATCGCGAGGATGGCTCCCATCTGGAGCGCCGAGAGCGGCACGAATCCAAACACCGCGCTCAGGGACCCGAGAAACGGGACCGCGAGGGTAGCGACGGCGACCACCACCGTGGCCCACAGCAGCAAGCGACTGGGCGTGCTGCGAAACGCGGGCCCATGCGTTCGCAGGACGAGTACGACGGCAAGCTCGGTCAGCAGCGAGACGACGAACCAGGATGTCTGAAACGTGGCTTGGTCGGCTCGAAAGACCAGCAGCAGCACCGCGAACGTCATCAGATCGAAGACCGAGCTGATCAACCCGAACACGACCATGAAGCGCCGAATCTCCTTGATGTTCCAGCGCTGCGGCCGGGAGACGCGGTCCGCATCGACGTTGTCGCTCGAGATCGCGATCGACGGTACGTCGGAGAGGAAATTGTTCAGCAGGATCTGCTTCGCCGCCAGCGGCAAGAACGGAAGCAGGGGCGCTGCGAGCGCCATGCTCACCATGTTCCCGAAATTCGCGCTGGTGGTGATCGAGATGTACTTGAGCGTGTTGG
>CAZWAX010000696.1:0-2266 GCA_964631985.1 uncultured Polyangiaceae bacterium
ACGCCCCACCACGCGCAAACAGCAGCAAGCAGGTTGCTCAAAAAGGGGCAGCTGCGAGGCGCGACCAAGTGAGCGCGGAGGCGTAGCGGAGCTACGCCGCACAAGCGAACGCGGGAGCAACGATGCAGATGGCCCTTTTTCAGCAACCTGCGTGGCCCTTTTGCGGCGACTTGCGTAGGGTGGAGGAAGGAGGCGGGCGGACTGACCGAGTCGTTGCGTGTGGTGCTGCTGCTCTCCGCTGGGATGAGCGCAGCGTACGTCGGTGCCTGGTTGCAGCCCGCGATGGTGATCCGCTGGCGCCGAACCGTGCTCGCGGCGCTCGCCGCCGTCACGATCGGCGCGGCGTTCCTGGTCTTCCACCCGAGCGGACCGACGGGCGGCATCCGGCTCGATCCGTCCGAGGAGCCGCTCTTGCCGGTCGGCGATCCCAGCCGGGACGTCTACGCCGACGCCATCCGCAACTTCGGCGACGACGACGTCATGGTGATCGGCATGGACACCCCGCACGGGGTCTTCGACGCGGTCGAGCTCGCGACGCTCCGGCGCATCACGGAGCAGATCCGGCGGCTCCCCGGCGTGCGCGCGACCGAGACGCTGATCGACGCGACCACCTTTCGCTACGACCGGGCCGAGGACGAGGTCGTGGTCGAGCCCTTCATCGACGTCATCCCGTCCGACCCGGCCACGCTCGCGGCGCTCCGGAGCCGCGCCCTCGCCGACCGCCTCCATCCGAAGACCGTGGTGTCCCGCGATGCCCGGGTCGCCGCCATCAACGTCTCGTTCAAGACGATGACGGACGGCGAGTTCGTGGCGACGGGGCTCGACGACGCCGTGCACGCGATCCTCGCCCGCGAGACCACGGGCGGCCGGCGCTTCTTCGTCACGGGGCGCCAGCACGTGAAGGACCGCGCCGCCGACGTCATGCTGCGCGACGTGTTCCGGCTGATCCCGCTCGCCGTCGCGGTCGGGACGGCGGTCTGTTGGTTCATCTCCGGCTCGCTTCGCGCCGCCGTGGTGCCGGTCGGGGCGAGCCTGGTGGCGACGCTCTGGTCCTTCGGCACGCTCGCGCTCGCGGGCCAGGCGCTGAACCTGATCACGATCGTGCTCGGCCCGATGCTGATCTGCATCGGCAGCGTCTACGGGGTCCACGTGCTGGCGCGCTACGACGTGCTCGCGGCCGAGCTCGGCGACGCGCCGCGGGCCGCCACCGCCTGCATCGCCGACACCGTGCTCCCGGTCATGATCTCGGGGGTCACCACGATCATCGGCTTCGCGGCGCTCCTGGTGTCTCCGCAGCCCGCGATCGGCGAGTTCGCGAGCTACTCGATCCTCGGGGTGTCGGCGATGTCGCTCGTCGCCGTGACCGGCGTCCCGGCGCTGCTCGCGTGTCTGCCCCTGCCTTCGGCCGAGCGCGGTCCGGCGCGGAGCCGGCCGGCACGCGCCAGCCTCTGGCTCGGCCGCGCCATCGACCGCCTGCTGGTCCGGGTCGCCGCCCTCGCAACCGGGCGGCCGATGCCGATCCTGATCGCGTGGACGCTGACGACGCTCGGGGCGGCGGCGCTCATCCCGCGGATCGTCGTCGACACCGACTATCTGAGCTTCTTCGACGCGCGCTCGGACGTCCGGCGTGACTTCGCGGAGACGAGCGCACGCCTGGTCGGAGCGGTGCCGATCTACGTCACGCTCACCGGCCCGGGCGAAGGCGCGTTTCGCGAGCCCGTCAATCTGCAGGCGCTCGAACGGCTGCAGCGCCTCGTCGACGCCGTGCCGGGCGTGAGCACGACGCTCTCGGTGGTCGACCTGGTGGCGATCCTGCATCGCGCCGTCGAGCGCGACGACCCCGCGTTCGAGACGCTACCGGCCACCCGCAAGGAGATCGCCGATCTGATGTTCTTGATTCCGAAGAACAAGCTCAGGCGCTTCGCCAACAGCAATCACAGCCGTGTGAACCTCTTGGTGCGGACGGCGGTCACGGGCTCGGCCGAGGTCGCCGCGCTCCGCACCCGCCTCGAGGGCGCGATCGCCGCCGCCGCGCTGCCGGCCGACCTGACCCCGACCATCACCGGGAACACCATCGTCTTCACCCAGGCCTCGGACGGCATCGCGGGCAACCAACTGACGGCGATGGCGCTCACTGCGGTCACCATCCTCGTCCTGATGACCGCCGCATTCGGCTCGTTGCGCGTCGGCCTGGTCGCGATGGCGCCGAACGTCGCGCCGGTCGTGCTCTTCTTCGGGCTCCTCGGGGCCGGGCTCGCCGACCTCT
>CAZWAX010000697.1:0-2263 GCA_964631985.1 uncultured Polyangiaceae bacterium
TCGGCGGTCGCGGCGGCGCGGGCGCTCGCCGCCGAGTCGGGGCGGCCGGTCGTGCCGGTGTTCTGGCTGCAGACGGAGGATCACGACCTCCCCGAGATCGCGACGTGTCACGTGCCGCGGACGCAGCGCGCCCCGCTCGCGTTGCGGCTCGCGGCCGCTCCGGTCGACTGCGCGGAGGGGCGCGTGTCGGTCGCGCATCGGACGTTGCCGGACGAGGTCACGCCGCTGCTCGACGCGCTCCGCGCCGAGCTCGGCAATCTGCCGCATGCCGAGGAGCATCTGGCGCGGCTCGGCCGGCACTACCGGCCCGGCGCGGGGTGGGGCGAGGCCTTCACGGGGCTCCTCGCCGAGCTGTTCGCGGACGAGGGCCTCGTCGTGCTCGACGCCCGCGACTCGGCGATCGCGCGGGTCACCGCCCCGATCCACCGCCGCGCGCTCAGCGAGGCGGCGGCGCTCGCCGATGCGCTTCGCGAGCGCGACGCGGCGCTGGCAGCGGCCGGCTACGAGCCCATGGTGCACGTTCGACCCGGCGCGCCGCTCTCGTTCTTCCATCCGGGCGGTGCCGCAGGTCCGCGGTATCGCTTGCAACCGGCCGACGGCGGGTTCGCCGAGGTCGGCGGCAGTGCGACCCATACGCTCGACGCGTTGCTCGCCGCGCTCGCGGCCGACCCGCGTCACTGCAGCACCAGCGCGCTGCTGCGACCGGTCCTGCAAGACACGGTGCTGCCGACGGCGGCGTACGTCGCCGGTCCGGGCGAGGTCGCGTACTTCGCGCAGCTGGCGCCGCTCTACGCCGCGTACGGCGTCACGATGCCGCTCGTCGTGCCGCGCGCCCGTATCCGCCTGGTGGAGGAGCGCACGCTCGCGCTCTGCGCGCGACTCGGGCTCGGTCCGGACGACGCGGATCGCCCGGTGCCGGAGCTGTTGGCGGCCACGCAGGCGTCATCCGATCCCGCGCTCGCCGACGCGGCGCTGGCCGACGCGCTGGTCGCGCCCTTCGAGGCGGCGCTCACCACGGTGCAGGCCCGGATCGAGGCGGTCGGTCCGGGTCTCGACGCGGCGGTCGCCAAGACCCGCGGCACGGTCGCGGGCGCGGTCGCGAAGCTCGCGCGCAAGATCGCGAGCGCGCACCATCACCGCGACCACGAGCGCGCCGACGACGTGCAGCGGCTGCGCTGGGCGCTGGCGCCGCACGGCGTGCCGCAGGAGCGCTTCTACGGTGTCGCGTACTTCGCGGCGCGCTACGGCGAACGGGCGTTCGTCGAGCGTGTGCTCGCCGCCATCGTCCCCTTCGACCCGAGGCCCGTCGACCTCGCGTGGCCGGCACCCGCGTCGGGCGCGGCGCCGGCGCGATGCGGATGAGCGCGCCGCTCTCGATCGGCGTCGTCTGCTACGCGAGCCTCGGCGGCAGCGGCATCGTCGCGACCGAGCTCGCGGCGGGGCTCGCCGCACGCGGCCATCGCGTCCACGTGATCGCGAGCGCCCCGCCGAGCCGGGCGCTGCCCGCGAGCGCGCGGCTCGCGTTCCACCAGGTGCCGGTGACGCGGCATCCGGTGACGGCGCTTCCGCTCTACGGCCTGGCGCTCGCCGAGACGATCGTCGCCATCTGCCGGCGCCATCCCCTCGATCTCCTGCACGTCCACTACGCGGTGCCGCACACCGCGAGCGCCTACCTTGCGTGCCGCACGCTCGGCGCCGCCGCGCCGCGGCTCGTGACGACCATGCACGGCAGCGACGTCACCGGCTACGGCGTCGAGCAGAGCTACGAGGCGGTGACGCGCTTCACGGTGGCGGCGTCGGACGGTCTCACCGTACCGTCGGAGTTCCTGCGCCGGGAGGCGGTGACGCGCCTCGGGCTCGCGCCCGACACGATCGCGGTGCTCCCGAATTTCGTCGACACGCGGCGCTTCGCGCCCGTCGAGCGGCGTGACCGGACGCGCTTCGACGGCTTCTTCGCCGCGCCGGGTGGCGACGGGCCGATCCTGGTGCACGTCTCGAACTTCCGGAAGGTGAAGCGCGTCGGCGACCTGATCGAGATGCTGGCACGCGTACGGCGGGAGGTTTCGGCCCGCTTGGTGTTGGTCGGCGAGGGGCCGGAGCGGGCTGCGGTCGAGGGGCGCACGCGCGCGCTCGACCTCGCCGCGAGCGTCGCGTTCCTCGGTGCGCGCGCCGACGTCGCCGACTACCTGCCGCATGCCGACGCGTTCCTCCTGCCGAGCGCCACCGAGAGCTTCGGCGTCGCGGCGCTCGAGGCGCTGAGCGC
>CAZWAX010000698.1:0-2259 GCA_964631985.1 uncultured Polyangiaceae bacterium
GAGCGCGTCGCGCAGCCCTTGGTCGGCGGGATCTACACCGCCGACCCGACGCGCCTCAGCCTCGCCGCCACGATGCCGCGCTTCCTCGAGATGGAGCGCCGCCACCGGAGCGTCATTCTCGCCATGCGCCGGCAGGCGAAGGCCGCGTCCGAGAACGACAGCGGGGCGCGCTGGAGCCTCTTCGCGAGCTTTCGCGACGGCATGCAGACCCTGGTGGACGCACTTGCGGAGCGGTTGCCGGAGGGTGCGGTGCGGCTCGGGACGCGGGTCGACGCGCTCACGCGCACGCCCGACGGCCGCTGGCGGCTCGGGCTCGCCGGCGGCGACGTCGTCGAGTCGGCGCACGTGGTGCTGACGCTGCCGTCCTACGCCAGCGCGGCGCTGCTCCGCCCCCACGATCCTGCCCTCGCCGACACCCTCGCGACGATCGACTACGCATCGTCGGCGATCGTGACCCTGGCATACCCGCGGTCGCAGATCGCGCACGCGCTCGACGGCTTCGGCTTCGTCGTTCCGGCGATCGAGGGGCGCAGCATCATCGCCGGCAGTTTCACCAGCGTGAAGTACGAGGGCCGGGCCCCGGCAGGACAGGTATTGCTCCGCGTCTTCGCCGGCGGCGCGCTCGCCGATCACCTCGCGCACGCACCCGACGCCGAGCTCATCGCCAGCGCGGAGCGCGAGCTCGCCGCGCTGATCGGCGTCCGCGGGGCGCCGTCGCTGGTGCGGGTCGGGCGCCATCCGCGCGCGATGCCGCAATACGAGCTCGGGCATCTCACGCGGGTCGCCGCGATCGAGGCGGCGACCGCCAGGCTCGGCGGGCTCGTGCTCGCCGGCAGCGCCTACCGCGGCGTCGGCATTCCCGATTGCATCCACAGCGGCGAGCGCGCCGTCGACGCGCTCTTCGACGGCGTGCTACAGCCCTGACCCATGCTGCGAACGCCGCTCTGCGACCTGCTCGGGATCGAGCACCCGATCATGCTCGCCGGCATGGGCGGCGTGTCCTACTCCGCGGTGACCGCGGCCGTCTCGGAAGCCGGGGGGTTCGGCTGTCTCGGCGCCGCAATGATGCATCACGAGCAGATGAAACAGGAGATCGCCGCGGTGCGCGCCGCGACCCGGAAACCCTTCGGGGTCGATCTCCTGACCGCGAGCCCGCGCGATCTCGTGGCCATGGTCGAAACCATCTGCGCGTCGGGGGCGCGGGCGTTCGTCGCCGGCCTCGGTGTGCCGTCGCAGGTCGTCGACCTCTGTCATCGCCACGGTCTCCTCGTGGTCAACATGTGCGGCAAGGTGAGCCATGCGGTCCGCGCCGTCGACGCCGGCTGCGACATCGTCGTGGCGCAGGGGACGGAGGCCGGGGGCCACACGGGTACGATCGCGACGCTACCGCTCGTACCGCTGATCGTCGACGCCGTGAAGGTCCCGGTCGTCGCGGCGGGCGGGATCTTCGACGGGCGCGGGCTCGTCGCGGCGCTCGCGCTCGGAGCACAAGGCATCTGGATGGGGACCCGGTTCATCGCCTCGACCGAGGCGCGCGCCCACCGCGACTTCAAGGACAAGATCGTCGCGATCGACGAGGCCGGCACCGTGGTCACCCGCTGCTATAGCGGCAAAACGATGCGCGCGATTCGCACGGAGTATTCCGACGAATGGGAGGCGCGACGGGGCGAGCTGCAGCCGTTCCCGCTGCAGGCCGCGCGGGCCACCCAGGACGGGGTCTGGAACATCGGATTGGGTCCCGACGCGGGCTTCGACACCGCCCGCGACTGCATGCCCACGGGCCAGAGCGCCGGGGGCATCGCCCGCGTCCAGCCCTGTCGCGACATCGTCGTCGACATCGTCGCGCAGGCGGAAACCATCCTCCGCACGTTGCCCCGGCCGTAGCCCATCCATAGATTCGGCCCCGCTCCGATGGCCCTCGGCGCATCTTCGTCGCATTGCGGCATTCGCTCGGTCAGCTAGAATCCGCGGGCGAAAAAGAAAGGATACGACGCCATGGGAAGCGACTCGCTCACGATCACCGACAATCGCACCGGCAAGAGCTACGAGGTGCCGATCGAGCACAACACGATCCGTGCCATCGACCTCCGCAAGATCAAGACGGGTCCCGAGGATTTCGGGCTCATGGCGTACGACCCGGCGTACACGAACACCGCGTCGTGCAAGAGCAAGATCACCTACATCGACGGTGACAAGGGCATCCTCCGCCACCGCGGCTATCCGATCGAGCAGCTCGCCGAGAAGAGCACGTACCTCGAG
>CAZWAX010000699.1:0-2255 GCA_964631985.1 uncultured Polyangiaceae bacterium
CCGGACCCCCGCGGGGCGGTTCGACGACCGGCCACGCGGACGGCGCCCGGTCCGCGAGCACCACCGCCCGCACGCGCCCGCCCATCGCCGCAACGTCGCTCGCCGCCACCGCGAACGCCCGCCCCCCAAGCTCCCGCGCCGACAACCACCGCCGCCGAAAATGCACCCCTTCCACCAACGCATCGGTGGTGAGCAACACGCGATGGCGACTCCGCTCGAGCACCGCCGCATCATCCCCCGGCCCCACGAGCACCCCGGGAGCCGAAGGAATCAGCCGCCGAATCTCCTCCAGCAGCGCGATCTCACCCCGATCGCGTAGTCGAGCCGACATGGCTCAGCGACGGCAGGCAGCGACCGGCAGGTCGCTCAAAACGGTGCAGCTGCAAGGCGCGAGGAAGCGAGCGCGGAGGCATAGCGGAGCTATGCCGCACAAGCGAACGACCGAGCAACGCAGCAGATGCGCCGTTTTCAGCGACCTGCCCATTCAGCCGAACATTTCTTTGACTTTGTCGAAGAACCCGCGCGACAGCGGATGCACCTCCTGCCCCGAGCTCTTCGCAAACTCCTCGAGCAACTCCTGTTGGCGCTTGGTGAGCTTCCGCGGCGTCTCGACCATCACACGCACGACGTGGTCCCCGCGCCCGTAGCCACGGAGGTCGGCGATGCCCTTCCCCTTCAGCCGAAAGAGCGCGCCCGACTGGGTGCCCGGCGGGATGCGCATCTTGTGCTTGCCTTCGATGGTCGGGACCTCGATGTCGGCGCCGAGCGCGGCCTGCGGGAAGCTGAGCGGGATGTCGCAGATGACGTCGCTGTCCTCGCGCCGGAAGAGCGCGTGCTCGCGGACGCGGATCACGACGTAGAGGTCGCCCGCCGGTCCGCCGCCGCCGCCCGATTCGCCCTCACCGCGGAGCTTCAAGCGCGAGCCGGTATCGACGCCCGCGGGAATCTTCACGCTCAGATTCTGGGTGCGACGGACGGCGCCCTGCCCCTGACACTTGGCGCACGGGTCGCCGATGATGGTGCCCTGCCCGCTGCACTGTCCGCAGGTCTTGGCGATGCTGAAGAACCCTTGCTGGAACCGCACCTGACCCGAGCCACGACAGCCGCTGCACGTCTTGGGCTTGGTGCCCGGCTTGGCGCCCTGCCCGTCGCAGGTCTCGCACGTCGCCATGCGCGGCACGGTGATCGTCTTCTCGCAGCCGAACGCCGCCTCTTCGAAGCCGAGGTCGAGGTTGTAGCGCAGATCGTCGCCGCGGCGCGCGCGGCTCCGTCCGCCACGGCCCCCGCCGCCGCCTCGCGCCTGGCCGAAGAAGTCGCCGAAGATGCCGCTGAAGATGTCCTCGAAGCCGGCGCCGAAATCGAAGCCGCCACCGGGACCCTCGAACGCGGCCGCGCCGAAGCGATCGTACTGCGCGCGCTTCTCCGGATCCGAGAGGATCTGGTACGCGGCCGAGCATTCCTTGAAGCGATCTTCCGCGTCCTTGTCGCCCGGATTGCGATCGGGGTGGTACTTGAGCGCCTGTTTGCGATAGGCGCGTTTGATGTCGTCGTCGGTCGCGTCGCGTGAGACCTCGAGCACCTCGTAGAAATCTCGTCGCGACGCCATCAGCGCGGGTTATAGCGGAAGAGTCTCAAAAGTCACCTCGCAAGAACGACGAAGGCCGCGACGCGCACACCACGCGCGTCGCGGCCCGTCCCCCAACCGAACCTGGGAGCTACTCCTTCACCTCTTCGAAGTCGGCATCGACCGCGTCGTCGCGGCCGGGCTTGGCCTGACCACCGTCGCCCGCACCCGCACCCGCGCCGTCGTGATTCCCACCGCCGGCCGCGCCTTGCTGCGACGCCTTGGCGTACATCGCCTCGGCGAACTTGTGGTTCGCCTGCTCGAGCGCCGTCCGCGCCGACGTCATCTGCGCCGGGTCGCCGCTCTCGAGCGCCTTCTTCGCCTCGTCGATCGCCGACTGCAGTGCGCTCTTGGCGGCCGCGTCGATCTCGGCCGGCGCGTCCGCGATCGATTTCTCCGCGCGATACACGCCCTGGTCGAGCTGGATGCGGGCCTCGACCTCCTCGCGCTTCTTCTTGTCCTCGGCGGCGTTGGCTTCCGCCTCCTTCACCATCTTCTTGATCTCCTCCTCCGAAAGGCCGCTGGAGGCGGTGATCTGGATCGACTGCTCCTTGCCCGTGCCGAGATCCTTGGCGTGGACGTGGACGATGCCGTTCGCGTCGATGTCGAAGGTGACCTCGACCTGCGGTAT
>CAZWAX010000700.1:0-2235 GCA_964631985.1 uncultured Polyangiaceae bacterium
AAGCCGAGCTCGTGTTGCCGACCGTCACGGCGCCCTCGCAGGGCCGGGCGCGCGCGACCGTCGCCGTCACGCGGCCGCTGCACGTGCTGATCGTGAGCGAGCGTCCCGCCCCGGTCGTCGCGAGCGCGCTCGCCGAGCGCGGCATGCACGTCGAGATGATCGCGCCCGCGGCACTCGCGGCCCGAGTGGGCGGGCTCGACGCCTATCACCTCGTGATCCTCGACGACGTGGCCCGCGGCGCGCTCGCGGACGCCACGCTCGAGCGCCTGGCCGCCTGGGTGGCGCACGGGGGCGGGCTGATCGCGACCGGCGGCGAGCACTTGTTCGGCGACGCGTCGTTCGGCGGGAGCGCGCTCGAGCGCGTCCTGCCGGTGACGCTGCAGGCGCAGGCGGCGTCGCCGCAGGAGCGCGAGCCGATTGCGATCTACTTGGTCATCGATCGCTCCAACAGCATGGGCTACGCAAGCCACCAGCCGGCGGTCCACAACGGCGAGAAGATGGCCTACGCGAAACGCGCCGCGCTCGCCGTGCTCGATCAGCTCGGCGACCGCGATCTCGTCGCGACGATCGCGTTCGACTCGAAGCCTTACGAGCTCGGGCCTCTGTTGCCGGCCGGTGACAGCCGCGCCGCGCTCGCGGCCAAGATTCAACAGATCCAGTACGGCGGCGGGACCGACTTCAAGGAGTCCCTCGAGATCGCGCGCCGCAACCTGATCGCGTCGGGACGGACCGTGCGCCACGTGATCCTGCTCACCGACGGCGACAGCAATCGCGCCCCCGAGGACCACACCGAGATCATCGCGGCACTCGCCCGTGCCGAGATCACCGTCACGAGCATCCGCATCGGCAGCGACACGGTGAACCTCGACCTGCTCGACGCGATCTCGCGCGCGACCGGCGGCACCTTTCACCACGTCGCCGACGTCCAACAGCTGCCGCAACTCATGATCCGCGATGCGCAACGACTGATGGGTCGCTCGACCGAGCGGCGCGAGATGGCGCCCCGCGCCGGCGACGGTGGCGCCATTCTCGCGGGCATCGAGGAGAAAGATCTCCCGGCGGTCACGCGCTGGGCGGTCGTCGAGAAGAAGCGCGGGGCCGAGGTGCGGATGTTCGTCGAGGACGGCGAGGCCCGCGACCCGTTGCTCGCCACCTGGCAGTACGAGCTCGGCCGGGTCGCCGTCCTCCCGCTCGACTTCCAGGGCGGCGCCGCGAGCTGGCCGACCTGGCGCGGCTTCGCCAAGCTCTGGACGCAGCTCGCCGAATGGACGGCGTCGCGCGGCCTTGCGAGCGATCACCACCTGAACGCGACGCGCCGCCGCGACGGCACCCGCATCGCGCTCGACACGATCAGCGACGCGGCCGGGCCGTTCACGCTCCGGCTCGACGGCGCCGGCGACATCGTGCTGCGGCAGACCGGACCGCGCACCTTCGCCGCGACCGTGCCGAATCTCCGGCCGGGGCTGCACCCGGCCGTCCTCGTCGGCCCCACCGGCACCGAGGAACGCCTCGACCTCCACGTGCCGGCGACGGCCGAAAGCGGGCGGGAGCTCCGCAGCACCGAACCGAACCTCGGCTTGCTGCGCGAGGTCGCGCACATCACCGCCGGCGCCGTCGAGCCAGAGCCGGCGAGCGTCTTCGCCGCCCGGCCGGGCGTCCGCCACGAGACGGTGCGGCTCGACTGGCTGCTGCTCCCGCTCGCCATCGTGCTGGTGCTCGCCGACGTCGCGATCCGCCGGATGATGCTGCTTTGACACAGGCACCCGGAACCGGCAAAACCCGCGCCCATGGCTTACATCATCACGCGCCTCTGCCGCGATTGCGTCGATACCGCGTGCGTCACGGCGTGCCCCGTCGACTGCATCTACGCCCACAAGGGTAGCGACCACGACACCTTCCCGAACCAGCTCTACATCCACCCCGACGAGTGCATCGACTGCGGTGCGTGCGAGCCCGAGTGTCCGTGGCAGGCCATCTTCGAGGAGGCCGCCGTTCCCGCGCCCTTGGCCGACGACACCCCGCTCAACTACAAAATGATGGAGCACAAGGACGACTTCGAGGTGAGCCCCACCGAGAAGAAGGAGCACCCGACGTCGGTCGAGATCGAAGCCAACAAACGCAAGTGGGGCCTCGACACGTAGCAAGTCGCTGAAAACGGGGCATCTGCTTCGTTGCTCCGTCGCTCACTTGCCGTGCCCTCGGAGAGGGTGCGGCGTAGCTCCGCTACGCCTCCGC
>CAZWAX010000701.1:0-2232 GCA_964631985.1 uncultured Polyangiaceae bacterium
TGGGCCTACGACGGCACGCCGAGCCTCTGCGCGCCGCCGCGCCTCTACAATCAGATCGCGATGACGATCGCCGACCAGATGCGCTCCGGCGTCGTCGAGCAAGCACGGCTCCTCGCCCTGCTCCACGTCGCCATGGCGGACGCCGGCATCGCCATCTGGGAGTCGAAGTATCACTATCAATACTGGCGGCCCGTGACCGGCATCCGCGAAGCCGAGGCCGGCACCGGACCGACCGGCCTCGGCGACGGCAACCCACGGACGACGGGCGACACGACCTTCAGCCCGCTCGGCGCGCCCGCGAGCAATCTCCAGGGCCCGAACTTCACCCCGCCCTTTCCGGCGTACCCGTCCGGCCACGCCGGCTTCGGCGGCGCCCTCTTCCAGATCCTCCGCCGCTTCTATGGCACCGATCGCATCCCGTTCACCTTCGTCTCCGACGAGCTGAACGGCGTGACGGTCGACAACCAGGGCAACGTCCGCCCGCTCGCCCCGCGCACCTTCCGCTCGCTCTCACAGGCGGAAGAGGAGAACGGTCAGAGCCGCATCTACCTCGGGATCCACTGGGCGTTCGACAAGAGCGAGGGGATTGCGCAGGGGCGGAGGGTGGCGAACTGGGTCTTCGACCGCACCTTCACCGCGATCAACCGCGCGGTGGTTGGCGTAGAGACGATCGCGCCAGCCAAGCAGATCGGGGAAGTCGTCGGCTAGCGGCGCGTTGGTCCAGACTTCGCGGACGGCGGGGCCTAGATGGATGTAGTCGTCCGCTACTGGACGGACCATCTGGAGGACGACGGCCATGGTGATGTCGGCGTAGGTGAAGCGGTCGAAGAGGTAGGCGCGGCCCTCGAGGGCGGTGCGGAGGTGGTCGAGGGCGGCGCGGAGCGTGCGTTCGCTGGCGGCGACGTCGGTGCCGAAGCCGTACTTCCAGCGCAGGAAGGCGAAGGTCGCGCCCGCGGCGATGCCGAAAAGCGGGTGCAGGATCGTCGGCACGCCGGGCGGCAGGATCTCGGTCGTGGCGCCCGGCACCGTGGCCATTCGTGCCACGACACGCACACGTCCCGCCGAGAGCGCCGCTTCGCTGCGCGCGTTCCACGCCACGATCTCGGCGACGCGCTCGGGGGGGAAGAGCGACGCCCCCGTGCCGCAGCGATCGGCGTACTCGGCGATCGCGAAGGAGTCGCGGCAGCTCGTGCCGTCGGTCAGGAGCGTCGGCGTGCTGACCCGTCCCGCCACCTCGCCGAGACGCCAGCGCAACCACGGCTCGTCGAGCAGCGGCACGTACTCGCGATAGGCATAGTCGATCCCGTGGTGGTCGAGCGCCCAGCGGGCTTTCTCGGACCAGGGCGCGAACGATTCGGCGACGAGCTCGAGCACGCGCCCTTCTGCCGTCGACGGGCGATCGAGGCAAGGATGGCGCGCGTCGGACAAAGTCTCAGTTTGCCAATGCGCCGGAGGCTCGGTCTGCCGCGCGCGGTCTTCGTTCGGTGTCGCTGCCAGCGCGGACGAGCGCGACGAAGGCCAGCAGCACGACGCTCCACGGGACCGCCCACTGCCAGGCGGGGGTACGGAACGCGAAGCGCACGTCGTGGCGTCCCGCCGCGAGCGGGACGCCCATGAGCGCGTAGTCGGCCCGATGCACCGGCACGGTGACGCCGTCGACGGTCGCCGTCCAACCGCCGACGCCGTTCACCGACACGACGAGAAAGCCGTCGGCGGCCGATTCCACGTCGACCGCAATGCGCGTCGCGTCGACCCAGCGTGCCGTGACGGTGCCGCCCGGCGCGCTGGCGCTGCCCCCCGAGGGTAGGCTTTCGACCAGCGCCTCGGCACGCGGGTCGACGCCCCCACCCTGCAGCAGCCGCAGTGCCTCCTCCGGCGGGACCTCGCGCCAGGCCGGCGTGAGCCAGGCCAACGGCAGCGCGCGCGTGTTCTCATAGACCGCCGTGTCGCCCTCGCGCCCGACCTGCTGCCAGCGCGGCGGCGCCAGCGCCGCGGTCTTGGTACGGTTGGCGGCTCCCGGGGCGATGCCGATCGCGACGTAACGGGTCCCGTACACGTCGAGGGCCGTGTTCGTGGCGGCGAGGGTCGCGAGCGCAACCACGCCGTTCGGGGTGGTCTGCAGGAGATCCCGGGCGCGGAGCGGAAGCAGCGGCCCGTACCAATTGAGACTCGGCATCCCGAACTTGCGCGTGCGGCCGGCGGTGAAGCCCGACCCGAAGGGGACCGAGACCC
>CAZWAX010000702.1:0-1582 GCA_964631985.1 uncultured Polyangiaceae bacterium
CCCTCGACCGGGTCGACGTGCGTCTGCTCCCAGCGGTCGTCGGTCGCCGGCGCGATCCGTCGGCGGCGGCCGCGGCCGCGCTCGACGAGGCCGAGATCGCGGTCGGGGTGGGCCTCGGGATCGGCGGTCCCGCGGCGTTGCCTGTGATCGCGGCGCTCGCAGACGCGCTCGGCGGCGCGCCGATCGCGACCACGCGCGACGTCGTCGACAAGGGCTGGCTGCCGCGCCAGCACCAGGTCGGCATCACCGGCCGCGCCATTGCGCCGCGCTTCTATTTCGCGATCGGCCTCCGCGGCGCGTCCGAGCACATGGTGGGCGTCCGGCGCTCGGGAACCATCGTCGCGATCGACCGCAATCCGGGCGCCCCGATCTTCGCCGAGGCCGACCTCGGGATCGTGGCGGACTGGGCGGAGGCGGTGCCGCGGCTGACGGCGGCGCTGCGATCGGCGCGCGACTGACGGATAGGAATAGCTCTCGCCCGTGAAAGGTGGCGTGGTAGGTTCGCATCATGTCGGCACCGAAGCGCCGCGCCACGTACGACGATCTGTTGAAGGTTCCCGAGTGGAAGGTCGCCGAGATCATCGACGGCGAGCTCATCGTGACTCCGCGGCCTGCGATCCCGCACGCGCACGTCGGGAGCGCGATGAGCCACGACCTATGGGACGGATTCAATGGGCCGCCGGGAAGTGCCGGACGCCCAGGCGGATGGTGGATCCTCTTTGAGCCGGAGCTGCACTTCGGCGAGGACGTTCTCATCCCCGATCTCGCCGGTTGGCGGCGCGATCGTTTGTCGGTGCTGCCCGCCGTCGCCTTCATGACCCAGGCACCCGACTGGGCCTGTGAGGTCATCTCGCCGTCGACGGGCCGGGTCGATCGCAGCCGCAAGATGCGGATCTACGCGCGCGCGGGCGTCGGTCATCTCTGGCTCGTCGATCCCGACGCGCGGACGCTCGAGGTGTACCGACGCAATGCCGAAGGAGACTGGATCGTCGTCGAGAACTTCGGCGACGACGACGTCGTGCAGGCCGAGCCGTTCGCCTCCATCGAGCTGGCGATCGCGCGCTGGTGGCTGCCGACCGCACCTTGACTCGCGGCGGGCGCTGACCGAGGCTCCGGGCCGTATGGCTTCGTATCTCCACGAGGTCGCGCGCCGGCTGGTCGCGGTCGACACCGTGAGTGCCAAGAGCAACGCGGCCGCCGCTGCGTACCTCGCCGACGCGCTCGCGGGCCACGGGTTTCGCGTCGTGTGCCAGGAGTACGAGACGCGTGGCGAGGCCAAGGTGAACGTCGTCGCGACGGCGGGGCCGCCGGTCGCGGGCGGGCTCATCGTGTCCGGGCACCTCGACGTCGTGCCGTTCGTGGGCCAGGCGGGTTGGACGCGCGATCCGCTGGCGCTCGCGATCGACGACGCGCGCGTCTACGGCCGCGGCACCAGCGACATGAAGGGCTTCGTCGCGCAGTGTGTGGCCGCGGCCGCGGGCCTTGCGCGCGGGGCGCCGCGCCGCCCGCTCGCCTTCGTCCTCCCCGCCGGCGAGGAGATCGGTTGTGACGGTTCCCGCCCGCCTGTTCCCGACTTGCCCAC
>CAZWAX010000702.1:1592-2224 GCA_964631985.1 uncultured Polyangiaceae bacterium
GGGGGCTTCGGCTCACCCGCGGGGGGGGGGTAGGGGTGGGGCGGGGCGGGCCGGCTCGGGCCGGGGTGGCCGCCCCTGCTCGGCGAGGTGCCGCGGCCGGGGCTCGCGTGGTGCGGCGAGCCGACGAGCTGGCGGGTCTTCCACACCCACAAGGGCATCGTGGTGTTCACGATCACGGCGCACGGCATCGCGGGACACAGCAGTCTTCCGGAGCGCGGGCAGAACGCGATCGCGGTGATGGCGAAGGCAATCGCCTGTATCGGCGCCTATCAAGCCGAGTTGCGCGCCGCCGCGCCACCGGCGAGCGCCGCGGATTTTCCGGAGTGTCCGTACACGCCGTTGAACCTCGGCGCGGTGCGCGGCGGCACCGCCGACAACATGATCGCCGACCGGTGCACGTTGTCGGTGAGCTATCGGCCGCTTCCCGACGAAGATCCGCGTGCCGTCCATGCCGAGATCGCGCGTCGGATCGCGGCGGCCGACCTCCGTGATCCGGGCGCACCGGACGTGCCGGCACGCGTCGACGTGGGCGCGCCGTCGGTCGTCGCCGGGATGCGCTCACCGCGCGAGACGCCGCTCGCGGCGGCGCTGCGGGCGGCGCTCGGTGCCGACGCCGCCGAATCGGGCGGGGC
>CAZWAX010000703.1:0-2220 GCA_964631985.1 uncultured Polyangiaceae bacterium
GTAGTGGGTGGGGAGGCGGTGGGCCTCGTTGCGAACACGCTGCAGCAGGAAGAGGGCGGTCGAGTTCCGCCGCAGCACGACCGGGTTCTTCCTTCCGGGCAAGAAGACCCGCTCGTCCGAGCGCAGCCCCTCGGGCGCCTGTGCATCGCGCTCGACCCGCATCTTGGCAAGCCCGACCACGTCGACGCCGTCGATCTCGAGCGTCCGCAAGACTTCGACCGCGACGTTCAGCTGGCCCTTGCCGCCATCGACCATGAGGAGGTCGGGAAAGTCGTTCTCCTCCTTGGCGCGGCGATAGCGGCGGTCGAGCACCTCGTACATGGAGGCGAAGTCGTCGCTGCCTTCGACGGTGCGGATGCGATAGCGGCGGTAGCGCGCCGGACAGGGCTCGCCCTCGTCGAACGTGACCATCGAGGCGACCGTCAGATTGCCCTGGATGTTCGAGATGTCGAAGCACTCGATGCGCTTCGGCGCGCTCCGGAGGTGCAGGCGCTGGCGCAGCTCCTCCAGCATGCGTTCCCGCTGCGTGCCCTGGTCGCGGCGCTCGGCGAAGCTGTGACGCGCGTTCGCCATCGCCATCTCGACCAATCGGAGCTTTGCGCCACGCTGGGGACACAGGATCTCGACCTGCCGGCCCTTGCGATCCCCGAGGTACTCGGCGCGCACGTCCGCGTCCTCGAGCGCCAGAGGGAGCACGATGCCGTCCGGAATCGGACGGTCGCCCTGGTAAAACTGGGTCAGCACCGCCCCCACGATCTCGTCGTCGCTGAGCTCCAGGTCGTCGAAGGTGTACGCTTGATTGCCCGTGAGCTTTCCGGCACGCACGAACAGCACCTGGATCTCGACGAAGCCGCCCTCGCGGTAGAGCCCGAAGACGTCCTGATCGCGGCCCCAGTGGGCCACCGCTTGTTGGCGCTGGACGGTGGTTTCGATGGCACGCAGCTGATCGCGCAGCCGGGCGGCCTCCTCGAAGCGCAGTCCTTCCGAGGCCGCGGTCATCCGCGTCGTCAGGGTCCGCACGAGCTGCTGGTTCTTTCCCTCGAGCAGGTCGACCGTCTGGGCGACGTTCCGCGCGTACTCGGTCGCCTCCACCGGGAGACAGCACGGTCCGGGACAGCGCTTGATCTGGTACTCGATGCAGGGCCGCGCCCGGTTCCGAAAGATCGTGTCGCTGCAGTTGCGAATCGGAAAGATCTTCCGGATCGTGTCGAGCGTCTCGCGGACCGACCAGGCCGACGAGAACGGACCGAGATACCGCGACCCGTCGCGTGTGATCTTGCGTGTCACGATCAAGCGCGGCCAGGCGTGGTGCTCGTCGATCTTGACGCTGACGTAGCTCTTGTCGTCCTTGAGACGGATGTTGTAGCGCGGCTTGTACTGCTTGATCAGGTTGTTCTCGAGGATCAGCGCTTCTTTCTCGTTGGTGGTGACCAGCGTCTCGAAGCGGGCCACCCGGCCGACGAGAAATCGCACCTGAGCGCGCTCGTCGCCGCCGCGGAAGTACGAGCGCACGCGGCTCCGCAGGCTCTTGGCTTTGCCGACGTAGAGCACCTTGTCGGACGCATCGCGCAGGAGATAGACGCCCGGCCGCGGCGGCAGTGTCGCGAGCTTGGACTCGAGGTCGACGTCGTCGATCGGCGGGGTGATCGTGACCCGCAGCTCGACGGCCGGGTTCGGGGTGTCGGCGTCGGGTGTCGGCTCGGCGACGCGCGGGTCGCGCTCGCCCTCAGGCACGACGCGGCTCTGCCAGGCCGAGTTGGTGGCGCTCGAGCCCGTGAATGCGATCGCGCAGCTCGGCGGCCCGCTCGAACTCGAGCGCCGTCGCGGCGCGCCGCATCTCCTTCCGCAGACGGTCGAGCGTCGCCGGGATTTCGTGGGCGTCGGGCCAATCCTCACCGACGTCGGGCAACGGCTCGGAGCCTTCCAGGTAGTCCGCGTCGGCGATCGCGACCAGCGGTCCGGCGATCGCCTTCCGGATGGTTTGCGGCGTGATGCCGTGCTCGTGGTTGTAGGCCTGTTGGATGGTGCGGCGGCGCGCGGTCTCGCTGAGCGCGTGCTGCATCGAGTCCGTGACGTGATCGGCGTACATGATGACGGTGCCGTTGACGTTCCGGGCGGCGCGTCCGATCGTCTGGATCAGCGAACGCGCCGAGCGGAGATACCCCCCCTTTTCGGCGTCGAGGATTGCCACCCGCGAAACCTCGGGGAGGTCCAGGCCCC
>CAZWAX010000704.1:0-2209 GCA_964631985.1 uncultured Polyangiaceae bacterium
GACGGCACCGGGCTCTACGCCGACGAGCTGCTGGTCGCCGCCCGCCGCGAGCCCAACACCCACGACCTCGGGCTCGACACCGTCGGCGGCGCGGCCGGCGGGTGGCTCGCGGTCGACGCCAGCCTCCGCGTCACGGCCGTCCCCGGCGGCTGGCTCTATGCCGCCGGCGACGTCAACCGCCGCGCTCTCCTCACCCATATGGGCAAGTACCAGGCGCGCGCCTGCGGCGACGTCATCGCCGCCCGCGCAAACGGCGCCACCGACCACTCGGCGACGCCCTGGTCGCCGCACACCGACACCGCCGACGACCGCGCCGTCCCGCAGGTCATCTTCACCGACCCCGAGATCGCCGCCGTCGGTCTCAGCCAGGAGGAGGCGCGCCGCCGCGGCCTGAACGTCCGCGCCGTCGACTACGACATCGGCCGAGTCGCCGGCGCCCGCCTCCACGCCGACGGCTACGAAGGCCGCGCCCGCATGGTCGTCGACGAGGACCGCAAGGTGATCGTCGGCCTGACGCTCGTCGGCCCGGGCGTCGGCGAGATGATCCACGCCGCCACGATCGCGGTGGTCGGCGCGGTCCCGCTCGAGCGGCTCTGGCACGCGGTGCCGTCGTACCCGACGACGAGCGAGCTGTGGCTGCGGTTGCTGGAGGCGTACGGGTTGTAGCCGCTACGCGACGATCGCGAGCGCCGCGGCGTAACCCGCGCCGACCTCGACGTCCACGAACCGGCACGCGACGCGCGCGACCGCGACCGGCAGCGTCACGTCCTGCGGTCCCGGCGGTGCGGGGGCGACGCCGACCACGAACGTGTCGAACGCCGTCCGGAGGCCGCGTCCGGTCGCCTTCACGCAAGCCTCCTTCCGTACCCAGCAGCGATGGAAGGCGGCGGTGAGCGCGTCACCGTCGAGCGCCGCGAGGGCCGCCGCCTCCGCGGGCGCGAAGAAGCGCGCGGCGACCGCGTGCAGATCGGCCCGCGCCCGCACCTGCTCGACGTCGACCCCGACCTCGTGAGCCTCCGCGACGGCCACGAGCGCCAGGTCGCCCGAGTGGGAGACGTTGAATCGCAGCCCGGCCTGCTGCGCCAGCTCCGGCTTGCCGTGGGGGCCGGCGACGATGGTGAGACACTCGGGCGGCCCGAGCCCGGCGTCGGCGAGGACGAGCCGCAGCACCGCCCGGGTGACGGCGAAGCGCTGGCGGTCGGCGTCGAAGCGATAGAGGGCCGCCCGCTCGCGCTCGTCGGCCGCGAGCAGATCCATGCAGCGCTCGTGCTCGGGGGCGACGGTGGCGAGATCGATCCGATGCAAGCGGACCCGGGCCCAGGGCGTCGGGATCTCCGTGCGGTGCGCGTCGAGCCAGTCCTCCATGGTGGGGTCAGTCCTTCGCGGGCGCCGCGAGCCGCGGCAGGCTGAAGACGTCGTCGGAAAAGCCACCGTCGAACTCGGCCTCGACGAGCTCGAAGATCGACCGCGTCCCCGCGCTCGGGTTCTCCACCTCGACCCGCGCCGGCACGGGCACCGTGCCGATGAAGCGCACCTCGCTCTGCCGGATCCGCTTCAGCATCGCCTCGGGACCGTACAGCTCCAGCTGCCGCATGACGAGATCCCGCGTTCCGACCCACAGCACCACGCGCGCGTAGCCACGGACCGCGGCGACCTCGAGCCCATAGGCCTCCGCGTCCGCGATGCGCGCGGGACCCCGCGCGGTCGGGCGCATCGCGGTCGAGGTCCACCCGAGCGTCTCGCGCATGAGGTCCAGCTCGCCGGCGGTGAGATCGGTGCCCATCAGGCCTTCGTCGTGCATCAGGCCCGCAAACCGCCGCGCCCGCTTCTGGCGCGGCAGGTACAGCCAGCGCTCGGGCGCGCCGCCGGCGCGCTCCTGCGAGAGCACGGCCATGCCCTTCACGTTGTCGGGACTCTGGAAGATCAGGAGGACCTTGCGGGCACCGTCGCCGTAGCGGCGCTCGAAGAGCTCGAGGGTGCGCTCCTGCCGGCGCGCGGCGGCGTCGACGGTCGTGACCCGCAGCACCTGATGCTGGTCCGACCAGGCGTAGGCGGTGGCGTAGAGGCGCCGGCGCGTGTCGAGCACCTCGCGGGGGTCGAAGGCCGCGTGCACCGCCGGCGCCGCAGCCAACCCCAGCAGCACCGTCAGCACGCACGGCCTGGCACGCCCGTTCCCCATTGCGGAAGTCACCGCAGACCGGGCATCGCC
>CAZWAX010000705.1:0-2199 GCA_964631985.1 uncultured Polyangiaceae bacterium
TGCTGCGGGGGTGTGGGGTGTCGGGCTCCGGCTCAGAATCTCGCGGCCCCATCCCGCTCAAGGATCTCCATGCGCATGGCCTCGTGCGCTCGCCACTTCGCCTACGCCCGACACCCCACACCCCCGGAGCAGGCCGGTGCGCGATGACTACGACGATGTCACGGATGTCACGCAGGCGCCGGGCTTATCCTCGCACCTCGACTCACTCTCTCCACCGGCGGCTACGGTCACCTTGCGCAACGGCCGTTGCGTGTGGGGATGGGGGGACGCGGCGCAGGCGACTGGCGAGCGCACGAGGCCATGCGCAAGGAGATCCTTGAGCGGGATGGGTCCGCGAGACGCGGAGCCGGAGGCGCGTCCCCCCATCCCCACGCGGCACGATCGGTACTGCAGTTTTGGACTTCGGCGTTAGCCGTCGGTGAAGAGGCGGACGTACGCTTCGTCGCTCGCTGGTGGCAGTTCGGCGAGCGCGAGGTTTTCTTCGACGTGGGCGCGGTCGCGCATGCCGACGAGCGCGGAGGTGATCCCGGGCGACGAGCGCACGAACTGCAGGGCGCGTTGCGGGTCGGTGCGGCAGCCTTCCATTGCGCGCGCCAGGACGGCCGGGAGCGGACCGATGAGCTTGCCCTGCATCAGGCTCGCGCTCGCGATCACCATGATGCCGTGGTGGTCGGCCGCCTCGACCAGCGAGCCGACGTGGTTGCCGACCGGCTGGTGCCGCGCGGTCACCGCCTCCGTCATCGCCAGGCTGCAGGGCAGCTGGACGACGCGAAAATGATGGGCGCGGCCGACCGTCCGCTCGGCGAGCCGCACGAGCTCGGCGAGGGACAGGTAGTCGCGGGCGGTCGATGGCACGCGGAAGCCGTTCCAGGTCGCGAGCCCGTAGCAGCCGATCTTTCCCGCCTGCACCGCCTCCTCGAGTGCCGTGAAGGCACGCCCGATCCGGGCCAGGACCTCGCCGCGCTCGACCGACGTCAGCTGACTCTCGGGATTGTGCAGATAGTAGACGTCGATCGTATCGACCCCGAGGTTGGCGCGGCTGCGGTCGAGCTGGTGGGCGAGGTAGCGCGGGGCGAGCGAGTGGCCGCCGGCGACGATGTCCCCGGGCGCGAGGAGCCCGGGCTTGACGTAGGTCTCGTAGAGGTAGCGCGACGGATCGGTCGGATAGCCGCCGTCGAAGGGCAGGTAGCCGGCCTTGCTGCAGAGGATCACCTCGTCGCGGCGGACGTCGCCGCTCGCGATCAGCTCCGCGAGCGTCCGGCCGATCACGCGCTCGCTCCGCTGGGCGCGGTAGTTCGCGGCGGTGTCGACGAGATTGGAGCCGAGGGCGAGAGCCGTGCGGAGCGCCTCGGCGTACGCGGCGTCGGTCGCGTCGTCGGGATCGCCGAGGTACGTGCCGAGCCCGAGCGACGCGACGGTCAGATCGCCGGGCGCGCTCCGGAAGTGCGCGCCCGGGAGACGCGCGTGACGGTCACGGAAGCGGCGGGTTCCGTCCGGGCTCGCGGCGGGCGCCGTCATGCGTCTCCTCGGGGAAGCAGTGGGTCCGGATGATGGTCTTCAACCGCTCGAGGTCGATCGGCTTCTTGTAGAGCACGCCCGTCGCGAGCCCGGCGAGCTTGCTGCGTTTGATGACGTGATCGCGATCATAGAGGTAGCCGGTCATCAGGATCACCGGCAGCGTCGGCTCGCGTTCCTTCAGCTCCATGTAGAGGTCGTAGCCGTCCATGTCCGGCATCACGACGTCGCTCACGACCAGATCGAAGCGCTGGCTCGTCGCGATGCCGAGCGCGTCGAGGGCCGAGGTGGCGATGACCGCCGTGCAGCCCTGATGGCGGAGCAGCTCGGCGAGCGATTGGCAGACCCCGAGGTCGTCGTCGACCACCAGGATGGTGAGTCCGGCGATCGAGCGGGCGGTGCCGTTGGTCCCGGGCGCGGGCAGGGGCGGCTCCGCGTCGGGGGCCGGCGTCCCGTGGCGGAGGTCGGTCATGAGGGTTCCGGGGAGGTACTGGCGCGTCTCGTAAGCGTCGCCGGCGGCGAGCCCCTGGACCCGGCTCACGATGGCGTGGATCTTCGCGACCTCGCGCGCGACGGTCTCGAAGCGCTCGCCCTCGATCACCATCTGCTCGTCGGTCGCCGTCCGGCGCACGAACTCCTCGAGCAGCTCCATGGTGTTGGTGATGACCTCGAGCGGGTTGTTGA
>CAZWAX010000706.1:0-2190 GCA_964631985.1 uncultured Polyangiaceae bacterium
CCTCCCAACGGTCGTGGCATCCAGCGGCGCCATCGCCGTCAGCACCGTCGCGCGCGCCAGCGCTTCGGCCGTCGGCGGTTCGGATGCGGCAGCAGCGATCGCCACCGGCTCGACGGCCGTGGTCGCGCTCGGCACCGGCTTCGGCGGAGCAGCAGGCGCCGTCGCCCGCGGGCGCGGCGTGGCCGCCGCGGTCGGAATCTTGGTCGACACGGTTTTCGGCGCCGCGCTCTTCGTCGGCGCGCCCACGGACTTCGCCGGTGCCGGCGAACGGCCCGGCGTACGCGTCGGCACCGGCGTCTTCGTCGGCGCCGCCGCGAGCAGCTCGATCACGAGCCGCGGCGGATCGTCGACCGAGTGCGCGTCCACGCCGTACACCGGCCCACTCGGCTGGATGCGAATGCTGGTGTCGCCCTTCGCCCCCGCCGCGAGCACCAGATGCTTCACGGTGTCGCCGCCGTTCCCCCAGCCGTCGGATCCGTAGTCCTGCCCCTGAATCGCGGGCGCGACCGCGCTCCGCGGCACCCGCACCTCGAAGCCCTGACCGGCGCGTGCCGTGAGCGCCCCGCTCACCGCCTCGTTCAAGAAGAGAACGATGCGCTGCCCGTCGCCATCGGAGACCACGTGCGGCGGCGACGCGAAGATCGGCTCGGCCGCGACGTCGGTCGCGACGAGCGTGATGAGCAACGGGACGATGAGCAGGAAACGTGACGTTCGCATGGCTGCACTCGGCAATTCTTGCCGGGTGCAGCAACGGATGTGCCACGCGCCCACCCCGTCGTTGCTGGTGTTTCCGATGGTCGCAGCCGGCCGGCGGCGGCGGCGGGCCAGAGGCTTGGCCAGGGCCGGGTCAGAGAGTTGTCGCTCCGGCATCCGTTTCGATCCGAAGACCGTGAGGAGGAAGGCTGAGGGACCGGAGACGCGGTCCTGCCTATGCCCTGCGTTCAAGCCGCTGGTGACGGGTGGGGTGCGCAGTCCGTCGAGAAGCGTCGTCGCGGCGGCGGACTTGGTAAATTGGGTGGGGGCAATGCACGAAACGGCCTCCTCAGCCCTTGCCTCCCCTCGATGATGCCGACGCAGCCTCTTTCTATTTGACTACATTTGACCCAATGAATAGAAGGTAGCTGATTCAAGATGCCGCATCGATCTCGTCAACTCGGGCTGAAGCTGATCGACGCCCCTCGCTGGGGTGGCCGCCGCGCCGGTGCCGGCCGCAAGCCCGGCGACCATCCCGGCCTGGCACACGCCTCACGTGAGCGCTTCGGAAAGGCGCTCCCCGCGCACGTGACGCTGCGGTTGAAAACCCACCTTCCGTCACTCCGTGACGTCCGCGTCGTCCACGAGATCGAACAGACCTTCGCCGCTGGCTGCCAACGGCCGGACTTCCGGTTGGTGCACTACTCCCTGCAGGGAAACCACGCCCATCTGCTCGTCGAAGCCAGGGATCGCGACGCGCTCGGCCGCGGGATGATGGCGATCGGGTCCCGGCTCGCCCGGGCCTTGAACCGGGTCGCCAACCGCAGTGGCCAGGTACTGGCCGATCGCTATCACGTCCGCATGCTGCAGACGCCGAAAGAGGTGCGTGCCGCGCTCCGCTACGTGCTCTTGAACGCCCGCCGCCACGCCAGGATGGCGAAGGCCAAGGTCGCGGCCGCCGTGCGGATCGACCCGGCCTCCTCGGGGCGATGGTTCGACGGATGGAAGCGAGTCCCGAACGAAGATCGGCGGGCTCACGCCACCGCGTACACCCGGCCCCCGGTGGCCCGGGCGCGGACCTGGCTCCTCACCGTCGGCTGGCGCCGCCACGGGTTGCTCGATCCCGCCGACGTACCGGGCTGACCAAGTCGGCTCAGAGGTCCGACAGCTTCCGCACGCAGATCCAGGCGGGGCCGAAGCGTCGCTCCCACTCGGGATCGGCGTCGACCACACCCACGACCACTCGCCCTTCGCTCGTCGGCAGGTCCTCCGGATGGCGGTAAAAACCCAGCGAGAGACCGTGACCCCCCGATGATGCACCGAACCAATTGAACGGGCGGCCGATGGTCTCGGTCGACGTCAGGCTTCCGTCGGCACGTTGCGTCTCGATCACGAAGCGCAGCGCCGTAGGCGGCCGCTCGACGATCAGCACCTGGCCGTCGAAGTTCTCCAGATACAGAGAGACCCCATAGAGCCCGGTCCGTGGATGCGTCAGGT
>CAZWAX010000707.1:0-2188 GCA_964631985.1 uncultured Polyangiaceae bacterium
TCCTCGCCGCCGACGTGCAGCACGAACGGGTGGACGTGGTGGTAGCGCGAGAGCGAGCGGATGCCGTAGGGCGAGAGGAACTCGTTCTCGTCGAGCACGTATTTCAGCACACGCTCGAGCCGGTCGCGCGACGGGATCGCGAGCAGGCGGTGGCCGTGGCCGTGATCGCCCGGCGACTCGAAGTAGGAGATGTACTTCGCCAGGTCTTGGCGGTTCTCGACGAACCAGCGCATGCGCTTGGCGAAGCCCGGGAGGCTGTCGACCACCTCGGCCTCGAGGTTCTCCGCCGCGAAGAGCGGGATGATGCCGACCATCGACCGGATGCGCAGCGGGATGGTGCCGCCCTCGAAATGCAACTGGTCGTAGTAGAAACCGTCCTGGTCGTCCCAGAGCCCGCTGCCGCCGAGGCTGTTCATCGCGTCGACGATCGCGATGAAGTGCCCGAAGAACTTCGACGCCAGGTCCTCGCAGGCGGGATTATCGCGGGCGAGCTCGACCGCCATCGACAACATGGTGGTGCAGTAGAACGCCATCCAGGCGGTGCCGTCGGCTTGCTCGAGATGGCCGCCGGTCGGCAAGGGCCGCGAGCGATCGAAGACCCCGATGTTGTCGAGCCCGAGGAAGCCGCCGCTGAAGAGGTTCTTGCCCTCGACGTCCTTCCGGTTCACCCACCACGTGAAGTTGATGAGGTGCTTCTGGAAGATGCGCGAGAGGAAGAGCCGGTCGCGGGCGCCGCGCTGTCCGGTCATCTTGTAGATGCGCCATGCGGCCCACGCCGAGACCGGCGGGTTCACGTCGGCAAACGCCCACTCGTAGGCGGGACACTGCCCGTTCGGATGCGTGTACCACTCGCGCGACATCAGCACGAGCTGCTCCTTGGCGAAGTGCGGGTCGACGTTCGCGAACGGGATCATGTGGAACGCGAGATCCCACGCCGCGTACCAGGGGTACTCCCACTTGTCGGGCATCGAGATGACGTCGCGGTTGTAGAGGTGCACCCAGTCGTGGTTGCGGCCCTCGCGCCGCGCCGCGGGCGGCGGCGGCTGCGACGGATCGCCGTCGAGCCAGTCGCGAACGACGTAGTGGTAGTACTGCTTGCTCCACAGCAAGCCGGCGTAGCCCTGGCGCGTCACCTGCAGCTCGGCGTTCCCGAGGGTCGCGGGCGAGCGGGCCGCGTAGAACGCGTCGGCCTCGCGGATGCGCTCCTCGAAGACGCGCTCGAAGTCGGGGCCGAACGGCGTGCGCGGGGCCTCGTCCTTCGACGCGAGGCGCACCCGGACGGTGACGGTGCCCCGCGCCGGCACGTCGAGCCGGTAGTGCGCGGCGACCTTGGTGCCGACGCCCGCGGGGTTCACGGCGTCGCCGCGGCCGTCGACGACGAAGGCGTGGAACGCGTCCTTGACGTAGGGGCTGGCGCTCGGTGCGCCGAAGAGCCGCTCGCCGTTGGTCTCGTTCTCGGTGAAGAGCAGCTCGGGGGCGTGCCCGTCGTGCGTCTCGACGAAGAAACGCATGCGCTCGAGCGACGCGTGCTCGGCCTCGACGACGCCGTCGGCGACCTTGCTGATCGTGCCCTTCGGCCAGTAGCCCTCGCCGGCGCGACCCCAAGACCAGGTGTTGCGGAACCAGAGCGTCGGCAGCAGATCGAGACGCGCGGCGTCGGGCCCGCGGTTCGCGACCGTGATGCGCACCACGATGTCGTTCGGCCCGGCCTTGGCGTACTCGACGGTGACGTCGAAATAGCGCTGCTCGTCGAAGGCGCCCGTGTCCTCGAGCTCGTACTCCGGCTCGGCGAGCCCGCGGCGGCGGTTCTCGGCGACCAGCTCGGCATAGGGGTACGCCGCCTGTGGGTATTTGTAGAGACCCTTCATGTACGAATGGGTCGGCGTCGAGTCGACGTAGAAGTACTGCTCCTTCACGTCCTCGCCGTGATTGCCCTCGGGGCCGGCGAGGCCGAACAGGCGCTCCTTCAGAATCGGATCGCGGCCGTTCCACAGGGCAATGGCAAAGCAGAGCCGGCACTCGCGATCGCAGATGCCGAGCAGGCCGTCCTCGCCCCAGCGATAGGCGCGGCTCCGGGCGTGGTCGTGCGGGAAGTAGTCCCAGGCGGTGCCGTGCGCGGAATAGTCCTCGCGGACGGTGCCCCACTGGCGCTCGGAGAGATACGGCCCCCAGCGCTTCCAGTTGCGGA
>CAZWAX010000708.1:0-2187 GCA_964631985.1 uncultured Polyangiaceae bacterium
CTCCGGGTCTCGATCTTCTCCGGCGTGAAGGTCGCCTGGTCGGCGAGGAAGGTGATCGCCCCGGGCACGCGGCGGCCCGGCGCGCTGTCGAGCTCGATCTCGACCGCGTCGCCGACCTGGACGTGTGCCAGATCGGCGACGGGCAGGTAGACCTGCACGTACTTGTCGCTCGGATCGAGCACCGCGAGCACGGCGCTCCCGGGCTGCGCCAGCTCGCCGGGCCACAGGAACTTCGTCTGCACGACGGTCGGAACGTCCGGGGCATGGATGACGTACTTCGCCGCGGTCACCTCCAACTCCGCGACCTCGGTGACCGCGAGCTCGCGCTGCGCGCGCAGCACGTCGAGCTGATGGCGAGCGACCGTGATCTGACCTTCCTCGGCGGCTTGCCGCGCCACCAGATCGCGGGCGCGATCGGCGAGGCTCCGCGCTTGATCGTGACCGGCGCGCGCCTCGTCGAGGAGCTGCGCCGTGCTGGCTCCGGTCTTCGCGAGGGCGCGCTCGCGCTCGAGCGTTTGGGCGGCGAGCACGGCGCCGGCCTCGGCCTGGCGGAGCTCGGCGCGCTGGGCGTCGAGCTGGGTCTTCCAGGTGGTCTCGAGGAGCCGCACCTGCTCCTCCTGGCGGCGGATGCCGACGTCCTGCACGGCGATCTCTTGCCGCTTGGTCGCGAGCCGGCTCTGCACGTCCTCGTTGGCGAGGCGGGCGACCACGGCCTTGGCGGGTACGTGGTCGCCCTCGCCGAACGCGATCTCGATCACCCGCCCGGTCACCTCGCTGCGCAGCACCCGCTCCTCACCCTCGACGAAGCCGGTGTAGTGCACCGGCCCGCCGCGGTGGCGCCACGCGGCGACGGCGACGAGCCCGACGACGAGCAAGAGAGCCAGGGCCAGCAGGATGCGTCGATTCACAGGGTCATCTCCCGTCAGCCAGCAGGTCGGTGACCGGCTGGCCCATCAGTGCTTGCAGCTCGGCCCGCCGCGTCTGCGCCTGGTAGCGCGCCGTCGCGAGGATGGCGCGCTGAAACGAGAGCAGGCGCTGCGCGTCGAGCACGTCGTCGCTGGCCGCGCGTCCGACGTCGAACTGCTGGCGCCGGATGCGCAGATTCTCTTCGGCTTGGCCGACCGCGCTCTCGGCGGTGGTGAGCGCCGCGAGGCGCTCGGAGGCGGCACCCCAGGTGGCGCGGATGGCACGCTCGAGCTCGCGGAGCTCGCGCTCGACGCGGATGCGGTTCTGCTCGGTGGCGGCCCGCACCTCGGCCAGGCGGGCCCGCGTCCGGGTATCGGTGTCGAGATCCCACTCGAATCCGACGAAGCCGGTCCCGTACGTCTGCGGCTCGGTCACCTCGGTGGTCGACGCATCGAAGGCGCCGCCGCCCGCGAAGCGCGGGAGCCTGCTGCGCGAGATCGACGTCGCGGTCGCTTCCAGGCGCTGTTGCTCCTCGACGAGAGCGCGCAGCGCGGGATTGTCGCGGTACGCGGTCCGGAGGGCCTCGGCGACGATCGGCAGGGTCGGCCGGTCGGGAACGTCGGCGACCGCGGTCGGCGCGTTCACGGGCAAGCCGAGCGCGTCGTTCAGCGCCCAGCGCGCCTCGTCGATCGCGAGGTCGCGGCGGCGGAGCTCGTGCTCGGCATCCTGCAGGCCGACCTGCACGACGAGGAGCTCGTTCTTGGTGAGCCGTCCGCTGTCGAAACGCTGGCTCGCGTGCGCGAGCTGCTCGCGTTGCAGCGCGATCGTCTGAGTCGTCACGTCGCGGAGCTTTTCGGCCTCGAGCAGCGTGTAGTAGGCGCCGATCACGACGACCTCCTGCTCCAGCGTCGTTGCCCACAAGCGTGCCGCCTCGCCGCGATAGCCGGCCTGTGCCGACGCCAGCGCCCACCGAAGCTCGCCGCTCAGATCGAGCGGGAGCGTCATCGTGGCGTTCAGCGCCCCGAGGTTCCGGTCACGGATGGCGACGGTCGGCATCTCCGGCGGTGCGCCGTTCGGGAAGAACTCGGGCGGCAGGTCGACGCTCGTCGTGAGCGGGGCGGTCGCGAAGGCGTAGCGTCCGCTGGCGCGGGTCGCCGGAAAGAGGCGGCCGCGAGCTTCGGCGACGCGGGCGCGGGCGATGGCGAGCTGTTGGCGTGCCTCCGCCAGCCGGCGGTTGCCGCCGATCAAATGCTACCTGTCGCCGCTCGATCCGACCCTCGC
>CAZWAX010000709.1:0-2158 GCA_964631985.1 uncultured Polyangiaceae bacterium
CGGATGCGCTCGATCGCGAGCCAGATCGTCTTCCGGAAGCGGTGGCTGTAGCCGATCAGATAGAGGCCGCCGCGGTAGTGCACGAGGGTGTACGGGTCGAAGTCGTGCACCTTCCCCTCGCCGAGCAGGCCCTGGTAGTCGACCCGCATGCGGTGCTGGTCGATCAGGCACCGCACCGCGAGATCGAGCTGCTCGTCGTGGCCGCGATAGTCCTTGGCCGCGAACGGCACCGCGTAGAACTTCTTGTTCAGATTGACGAGGCGGGTGCGCTGGCTCGCCGGGAGGCCGCGATGCAGCCGCTCCCACAATCCGGCGACCCCGTCCTTGAGCACGGTGCCTTCGAGGAAGGTCAGGACCGTCTGCGTGAAGTAGAAGAAGACGGCCTCGAACACGCCGGCATCCGGCGCCGGCCCGTGCTCGACGAGCTTGAGCGCCCGCGCCGGCCCCTGGCCCACGACCTCGACCATCGGCCGGCCGGCGGCGTCGACGAGCTCGCTCCGACAGACCGCGAGGTAGCGGAGCAGTGTGCGCTCGGAGATGCCGAGCTCCTCGGTGATCGACGCGAGCGGCCAGCCGTGCGGCCGCGACAGCAGTCCGAGCACGATGCGGGCGAGCCGTCCGGCGGCGCCGTAGGTCGGCAGGCGCGAGCGTGTGGTCGACTTGGCCACGTCAGCGTCCCAGATGCGTCGTGAACCACTCCGTGGCGGCGCTCGCGGCGGCGGTGAAATGCGGTGCCTCGTACGGATCGAAGTGGCCGACCGGGAGGACGACCAAGCGTTTGGGCTCGCCCGCGCGCCCGAAGGCCTCGCGTGCGAGCGCGACGGGACAGATCACGTCGTGCTCGGCCGCGATGATCAGGAGGGGCGTCGGCGCGATGCGGTCGATCCAGCGGAGCGGTGAGTACTCGAGGATGCGCTCCCACGACCGGGCGGTCACCTCGTTCCGCCACGTCGGCGCGAGCGGTGCCATTTTCGCGAACCACTCGGCCGCGTCCGGGGTGGCGAGCGCCGCGCCTTCGGCCGCGACGACCGGCACCATCGCCGGTGCCTCGCCGGCGTAGAGGCGCTCGCGCTCGGCGATCTGGCTCGCGACGATCGCGTCCCGGGCTTCGGCGCCGAGCCCGCGCGTCATCCACTCCCAGGCGTCGATCAGCGGCACCTGCGCGACGACCGCCCGGAGGCGGCGGTCCCAGGCGCCGAGCATGAGCGCGTGCCCGCCGCTGTAGCTCGAGCCCCAGACGCCGATGCGGTCCGGGTCGATCGCCGGCTGCCGGCGCGCGAAGCTGATGGCGTTCCGGTAGTCGCAGACCTGCGCGTGAGGATCGAGATCCTGGCGCGGCTCCCCGTCGCTCGCGCCGAGCCCGCGGTAGTCGAACACGACGCTCGCGAGGCCCGCCGCCGCGAAGGCCTCGGCGAAACGATCGAGGCGCATCTCCTTCACCGCGGAGAACCCGTGCGCCATCACGACCGCGGGCACGCGGGTCGCCGCGGCACGGTCGTCGGGGAGATAGAGCCAGCCGCGGCACGTGGTGCCCTCGCTCGGGAACGTTACGTCGGTCCGCACCGGTCGCGCATACGCCGACGGCGGGTTGACCTCAAGTCGTGCGGCGGCGCGCGAGCCGCGCCTGCAGCCGCCGACGCTTGCGGCTCGGGGGCATCTCCCCTAGGGATTCGCCATGCGCTGGCTGTCTGCGGTTTCCACGGCGTCGCCGCTCGAGGCCGCCGTGCGCGAAGTGTCCGCCGCCGTGGCGCCGGCGCTCGACGGGGCGACGCCCGACCTCGCTGTGGCCTTCGTGTCCGAGCAGCATCAGCGCGAGTACGAGCGACTGCCGGCGCTCCTGCGCGGAGAGCTCGCTCCCCGCTTCGTCGTCGGCTGCTCCGCCGGCGGCGTGATCGGTGGGGGCCGCGAGGTCGAACGGCAAGCGGGCGTCTCCCTGACGGTCGCGACGCTCCCGGAGGTCGATCTCACGCCCTTCCACCTCGAGGGCGAGACGCTTCCCGAACGCGACGCGCCGGCGTCCGCATGGGAGGGTCTTCTCGGCGTCGCAGCCGCGCGCCGGCCCTCCTTCCTCTTGCTTCCCGACCCCTTCACCTTCGATGCCGAGACGCTGGTCGCCGGTCTCGACGCGGGCTTCCCCGCGAGCCCGAAGATCGGCGGG
>CAZWAX010000710.1:0-2151 GCA_964631985.1 uncultured Polyangiaceae bacterium
CCGGCCCAGCCGGCTTGGCGTCGGTGCGGGGGGGGACGCTGATCGTCACCTCCGGCGTGGGCGCGACCGGCGGCTGCGCGGCCCGCGCCGTCTCGAGCTCGTGCTCGAGCTCGGCCTGCCGGGCCGTCAGCACCTCCTCGCGCGCCCGCGAGTCCGCGAGCGTCTCGGCCAGGGTCTGCCCCAGGCGCTCGTGCGCGGCCTGCGCCCCGGCGAGCCCCGCGGCGAGGTGATCGCGCTCGCCCGTGACCGCGACCTCCGCCTCACGCATGCGCTCCGCGTCCGCGGCGAGCGCCTCCGTCCGCGCGACCAGCGCGGCGACCTCGGACGCACGCTCTTCGCGCAGGGCCTGGAGCGTGAGCTCCGCCTCGGTCAGCCGGGCGGCCGTCGCCCATGCCTGCCCACGCACCTCATGCAGGAGCGCCGCCGCGTCCTGTTCGCGCCCGCGAGCGGTCTCGAGCACGGTCTTGAGCGTCTCTTCGAGGTGCGCCTTCGCTGCGGCCGCACCACCGAGGTCCGCGACCAGGCGGTCGCGCTCGGTGACGGTCGCCGCCGCCTCGGCCCGCCAACGGTCGACCTCGGACTCGAGCGTCGCGACCCGTGCCGCGAAGGCCTCGGCCTCGACGCGGCGTTCCTCCCCGAGCGTGCCCAGATGCTGATCGGTCTCGACGAGCCGGGCCGCCGTGAGCCACGCCTGCGCGCGGGCATCTTCGAGTTGCTCGGCCGTTTCCTGGCCGTGCGTCCGGGCGCCGTCCAGCGCAGCCTGGAGCGCGTCCTCGAGGTGAGACTTGGCGGCGGCGGCTCCCTGCAGATCGGCTGCCAGACGATCGCAGAGGGCAGCGGCGGCGGCGTGCGCCTCGCGCAGGCGATCGCCGTCGGCCGTGAGCGCGGTGACGCGTTCCGCGAGCGTCGCCAGCTCGGTCGCATGCTCGCGCCGCATTGCCGCCTGCGCCGCCTCGGTCTCGACGACGCGCGCCGCGAGCGCCCAGGCCTGCCCCCGTGCGTCGCGAAGCTCGTGCGCGCCGCCGCGGGCATCCTCGAGCGCGCGCTCGAGAGCCTGCTCGAGATGCATCTTGCCGGCCGCGGCGCCTTCGAGATCGGCCGCCAAGCGATCGCGCTCGCCGCCGACCGCGGCGACGCTTTCGCGGAGACCGTCGGCCTCCGCCCCGAGCGCGTTCACGCGGGCCTCGTGCGCGGCGACGTCGGCCGTGCGCTGCTCGACGAACGCCGTCAGCTCGGCGTCACGCGCCGCGAGCTGCATCGCGAGGTCCTGCGTCCGCTCGAGCGCCGCCTGCTCGCGACCCCGACTCGCCTCGACCGCGTGCTGGAAGGATCGCTCCAGATGCGCCTTGGCGGCGGTGAGGCCCTCGAGCTCGGCCGCGAGGCGATCCCGATCGGCGCCGACGGCGGCATGGGCGTCCTGGAGCCCGTGCAGCTCGCGCGTGAGCTCGTCGCAGCGGCCGCTGAAGGACGTGACGTCGGCGGCGTGCGTCTCGCGCAGGGCCTGGAGGTCCGCCTCCCGCGCGGCGAGGCGCGCGGTCACCTCGGACTCCCGTTCGCGGACGTCCGCGAGCGCCCGTTGGTGCGCCACGTCCTGCTCGAGCGCGCGGGCCAGCGCCTCCTCGGCACGAGCCTTGGCGGCGACGACACCGTCGAGCTCGGCGGCGAGGCGATCGCGCACGGCCGCATCGGCCGCGTGCGTCTGGCGGAGCCGTTCGCTCTCGCGCTCGGCCTGCTCGAGCCGCGCCGTCACGGCGGTCCGCTCGGCCGCCCCCTCCTCCCGCGTCGTCGCCAGGAGGGCTTCGACCTCGGCGAGCCGCGCGGCGGTCGCCTCGCCGTCGCGAATCGCGGTGGCGAAGGCGCGCGACTGCTGCTCGTGGGCTTCGCGCGTCTCCCGGGCCTCGACGCCGAGTCTCGTGCTCTCGGACCAACGCTCCGTGACCTCGCGCTCGAGATCCGCCGCGTGGGTGCGCGCGGCGTCGAGCTCGCTCCGCAGCGTCGCGAGCTCGCCAACGGCCTGGTCACGGGTCTCTTCGGCGGCGCGCGCGGTCTCGAGCGCGACCCGCAGATCGTGGCCCTGCGTCCCGAGGTCGTGCGCGGCGGCCGCGGCGAGCGCTTCGCGGGCGCGTTGCTCGCGAGCGGCACACGCCTCGG
>CAZWAX010000711.1:0-2150 GCA_964631985.1 uncultured Polyangiaceae bacterium
TGCCGGTCAGGGTTCTGACCCGGCCCCCCATCCGCGGCGGGCCATGGATGCGATCGACGCGGAGAATCGCGGCGCGGGGCGGCGCGCCGTTCCTGGAACGCGTCTTGCTCCCCGCAGGCGGTAGGAGAACCATGCCATGCAACTCTTCGGAGCACTGACTCAAGGCCTCGGGGCCGCGCTGGATCTCTACCAGGCGCGCCACCAGGTCCTGGCCGAGAACATCGCCAACTCGGAAACGCCGGGCTACCGCGCCCGCGACATCCAGTTCGCCGACGAGCTCGCGAGCGCCCTCACGGCGCCGCCCCAGGGCGGCGAGACCCCGGGCGAGCCCGCGGGCGTCTCGGCACCGGTCCGCGTCGACCCGAGCGTCGATCGCGACGCCACCATCAAGCCCGACGGCAACTCGGTCGCGCTCGACGTGCAGGTCGGCCGGCTCTCGGAGAACGCGTTCAAGATCCAGGCGCTGACCCAGATCCTCTCGGGCCGCTACGCGAGCCTGAAGCGCGTCATTGAAGGAGGGAAAGGCTGATGGACGTCTCCGCGACCCTCGCGATCAGCTCGAGCGCGCTCCAGGCGCAGCGTCTGCGCATGGACGTCATCGCCGCCAACCTGGCGAACGCGGAAAGCACGCGCTCGCCGGAGGGCGGGCCCTACAAACGCCGCGACGTGCTCCTCGAATCGACGGCTGGCAACAGCTTCGACGACATCCTCGGTGCCAAGTCCGGCGGCGCGGTGCGCGTGCTGCGCGTCGTCGAGGACGAGAAGCCGCCGCGCGTCGTGTTCGACCCCGGGCATCCCGACGCCGACCCGCGCGGCTACGTCGCGTATCCGAACGTCAACCCGATCACCGAGATGGTCGACCTCATGGCGGCGACGCGTGCCTACGAGGCCAACGTCGCCGCCGTGAACGCCACCAAGCGCGTCCTCGAAGCCGCGCTCTCGATCGGACGGTAAGCCATGGAGATCAAGGACATCACGAATTTCCCCGGCATTGCCGGGCTCGGCGGGCCGGAGCAGCCCGGCAAGACCGGCGGAGCCGCCGACGGCAAGGGCGGGTTCGCGTCGGTGCTCAAGGACTCGCTCACGCAAGTGAACGCGATGCAGCAGAAGGCCGACGCCGCCATCACCGCGCTCGCGACCGGCGAGAAGGTCAGCCTGCACGAGACCATGATCGCGATGGAGCAGGCCGACGTCTCGTTCCGGATGATGATGCAAGTCCGCAACAAGATCGTCGAGGCGTACCAGGAAATCCTGCGGATGCAGGTCTGACGAGAGGGTGTGAGGGGCGCGCATGGATCGGTTGAGTGGAACGCTGGGGCAGCTCCGCGACTTCTTCATGGGGTTGCCGCCGGCACGGCGGATCACGTTCGCGGCGCTGACCGCCGGGATCCTGATCGCGACCGGTGCGCTCGCGTGGTGGGTGCAGCAACCGCAGTACCGCGTGCTCTATAGCGGCCTCGGCGGCTCCGATGCGTCGGCCGTCATCGACTATCTGAAGGCGGAGAAGATCCCGTATCGGGTGAGTGACGCCGGCGGCAACATCGAGGTCGCCTCGGGCCGGGTCTACGAGACGCGCATGGCGCTCGCGGGGCGCGGCATTCCGCAGGGCGGCGGCGTCGGCTTCGAGATCTTCGACAAGCAGACGCTCGGGATGACCGACTTCGTCCAGCGGCTGAACTACCAGCGGGCCCTGCAGGGCGAGCTGGCGCGCTCGATCGCCGAGCTCGACTCGGTCGAGTCGGCGCGCGTGCACTTGGCGATGCCGGAGCGGTCGCTCTTCGTCGCCGAGGAGCGGCGGCCGTCGGCGTCGGTGGTGTTGAAGCTGCGCGCCGGTCGCGTGCTCGCGCCCGAGCAGATCGCGGGCGTCGTGCACCTGGTGGCGGCGAGCGTCGAAGGTCTGCGCCCGAGCGAGGTCACCATGGTCGACGTCAACGGCCAGGTGCTGACGCACGATCAGGCGGAGCAGGACACCCGCAGCCCCGGCAAGGGTCTTATGACGTTCCAGCGTGATCTCGAGCAGGGCTACACCGACAACATCGAGAGCATGCTCGCGCGCGTCCTCGGCCCCGGGCACGCGCTGGCGCGGGTCACGGTGGCGCTCGACATGGCGCAGGTCGAGAAGACCGAGGAGAGCTTCGACCCCGATCGCG
>CAZWAX010000712.1:0-2145 GCA_964631985.1 uncultured Polyangiaceae bacterium
CTACGACCAGGCGGGCGCGATCGGCCGGCGCTATCGCCGGCAGGACGAGATCGGCACCCCCTTCAGCATCACCGTCGACCACGAGACCATGCAGAACGATACGGTCACGGTGCGCGAACGAGATTCGATGCAGCAGGTCCGCATGCCCGTCGATCGTCTGGTCGACGAGCTGCGGGCTCGCGTGACGGTCGGTCGCGCGGGCGTCGTAGCACCAGCGCTCTGAACGAGCACGAACGCGCGCGCCTCGCCGCGCCCCAGAATTGGATCGGAGTCAGTCCATGGCCAAGAGTTCCCGTGGCAAGAGCAAGACGAAGAGCACGAAGCGCCACCTGAAGAAGCCGACGGCCGCGAAGCGCAGCACCGCGAAGTCGGTCGTCAAGAAGGCCGCGGGCAAGAAATACGTCTTCTCCTTCGGTGGCGGACGCGCCGACGGCCGCGCCGAGATGAAGAACCTGCTCGGCGGCAAGGGTGCCAATCGCGCCGAGATGGCGGGCATGGGACTTCCCGTCCCCCCCGGATTCACGATCTCGACCGACGTCTGCACCTATTACTACGACAACCGCCGCACCTATCCGCCGGAGTTGAAGAAGCAGGTGGCCGATCACCTGGCCCGCGTCGAGGGCATTGTTGGGCGGAAGTTCGGTGATGTGACCAAGCCGCTGCTCGTGTCCGTGCGCTCCGGCGCGCGTGCCTCCATGCCCGGCATGATGGACACGGTCTTGAACCTCGGCCTCAACGACCGGACCGTCCAGGGCCTCATCGCCGACTCGAAGAACGAGCGCTTCGCCTGGGACTCCTACCGCCGCTTCGTCCAGATGTACGGCGACGTCGTGCTCGGCATGAAGCCCGAGGACAAGCTGCAGGCCGATCCCTTCGAGGAGATCCTCGAGAAGAAGAAGCACGCCCGCGGTGCGAAGCTCGACACCGATCTCAGCGCCAACGACCTCCGCGAGCTGGTCGCCGAGTTCAAGCAGCTGATCAAGGACAAGCTCGGACTCGATTTCCCGAGCGACCCGTACGAGCAGCTGTGGGGCGCGATCGGCGCCGTGTTCGGCTCGTGGCAGAACGCCCGCGCCATCACCTACCGGAAGCTCTACGCCATCCCCGACGCGTGGGGCACCGCGGTGAACGTGCAGGCGATGGTGTTCGGCAACCTCGGCGACGATTGCGCGACCGGCGTCGGCTTCTCGCGCGACCCCGCCACCGGCGAGCGCGCCTTCTACGGCGACTTCCTGGTGAACGCCCAGGGCGAGGACGTCGTCGCCGGGATCCGCACCCCGCAGCCGCTCAGCACGAAGGCCGCGATCGAGGATGCGCGCCTGCAGGGCATCCCCGAGAGCGACCGCCTGCCGTCGCTCGAGGAGGTCATGCCCCACCTCTACAAGCAGCTCGCGAAGACCGCCGTCCAGCTCGAGCGGCACTACAAGGACATGCAGGACATCGAGTTCACCATCGAGGGCGGCAAGCTCTACATGCTGCAGACCCGGAACGGGAAGCGCACCGCGCACGCGGCGATCAAGATCGCCGTCGACATGGTGAAGGAGAAGCTGATCGACCGCGACACGGCGCTCGCCCGCGTCGACGCCAGCTCGATCGACCAGCTGCTCCACCCCGGCCTCGACCCGAAGGCCGAGAAGACGCTCATCGCCAAGGGCGTGCCGGCCTCGCCGGGCGCCGCGGCCGGCGAGGTGGTCTTCAGCGCCGACGACGCCGAGGCCGCCTCGCACGAGGGCAAGAAGGTGATCCTGGTGCGGGTCGAGACCTCGCCCGAGGACATCCACGGCATGACGGTCGCCGAGGGCATCCTGACGGCGCGCGGCGGCAAGGCGTCGCACGCGGCCGTCGTGGCGCGCGGCATGGGCAAGACCTGCGTCGCCGGCTGCAGCGACCTCGAGATCCACTACGACGGCGAATACTTCCTCGCCAAAGGCGGCGTGCGCATCGGCCGCGGCGACTGGATCACGCTCGACGGCTCGAGCGGCGAGGTCTTCCTCGGCAAGGTGCCCACGGTGATGGCCGAGGGCGAGAGCGGCGACTTCGCGACCCTGATGAGCTGGGCCGACAAGGCCCGCACGCTCAAGGTCCGCACCAACGCCGACACGCCCCACGACGCGAAGGTCGCGCGCCAGTTCGGTGCCGAGGGCA
>CAZWAX010000713.1:0-2140 GCA_964631985.1 uncultured Polyangiaceae bacterium
GATGATGGACACGGGCGCGGGGCTTCAAGCCGTGCTCTTTGACGGCGCGTTCGGACGCGATCAGCAATGCCGCCGACGCATCCGAGATCTGGCTCGACACGGCGGCGGTGAGCCGACCCCCTTCGCGGAGTGGCTTCAACGTTGCCATCTTCTCGAGCGTGGTGTCGCGCCGCGGACCCTCGTCGACGCTCACGCCCTTCAGCGGCACGATCTCGCGAACGAAACGCTTCTCGTCGATCGCCTGCAACGCGCGGCGGTGGCTTTCGAGCGCGAACCGCTCCATGTCCTCGCGCGTGCACTCCCATTTTTCGGCGATCATCTCGGCGGCGCGGAACTGCGACACCTCCTGCGTGCCGTAGCGGGCGAGCCATCCCTCCGACGTCGAGAATGGGTCGGCGAAGCCGTACGTCTCACCCGCGAGCATCGAGGACGAGATCGGGATCATGCTCATGTTCTGGACGCCACCCGCGATCAGGAGATCGGCCGTGCCGCTCATCACGCCCTGGAAGGCGAAGTGGGCGGCCTGTTGCGCCGAGCCGCACTGGCGATCGATGGTGGTCCCGGGAACCTCGTCGGGCAACCCGGCCGCGAGCCAGCAGGTGCGGGCGATGTCACCCGCCTGCGGACCGATGGTGTCGACGCAGCCGAAGATCACGTCCTCGACGGCGGCTGGATCGATGCCGGTCCGGTCGACGAGCGCGCGCAGCACATGCGCGCCGAGGTCGGCGGGGTGGACGGTCGCCAGACCGCCGCGCCGGCGGCCGACGGGAGTACGCACTGCGTCGATGATGTAAGCCTCTGCCATGGTTGCCTCCGTGCCGGGATGGGAAGGGAAAGGAAAGACGTGTAACGGAAGACGTCGGACGATGCCAGGCGCACCCGCGAGGTGGCGCTCCCACGCGGGACCCGACTGGCCGTGCTGATGGCGATCTGCTACGTGCCCGGGTCGATGTCGCGATCGACCCGCGTGCTCACCCGCATTCTCCCGGTGCTGCTTCTGGTGCTCCACGCGACACCGAGCACGGCACGGACGGAGATCCGGAATCCCGTGCGCCGTGGAGCGCTGGTCACCTCGATCGAGCCCGCCTCGAGAATCGCGGCGCCGGTACGAGGCGCCGTGCCGGATGAGCCGCGCGGCCACGTGTCAGGGCCATCTGCGGTGGTGCCCGGCACCACGCGGCCCACGAAGATCATCCGGCTTGCCGCAGGGCATCGTACGGTACGCAAGTGCACCGAGCACGCGTGGCTCCAGGTGCACCGGCAACGCGCACCGTCCCCCGACGATCCCGATCCATTCTGATTCTCCGCTGCGTCGTCCACGCAGTCCGCGCGAGATGCGCGGACGGTCGCACCGGCTTCGGCCGGCGCGCAGGATCGAAGGAGAGAACGATGTATCGTTCGGGAACCAGAGTAGGCTGGGGTCACCCGCTGCATGACGACGGGCCGGACCCCGAGGAGTTTTTCGAGCAAGCGAGCGCCCATGCCGGCGGGAGTCCGGAGAAGCGGCTCCGGCTCGCCGTGTTGTTGAATGCGATCGCGCATCTGCGCCGTGGGACGCAGTACGCTGCCGGCGACGAAGCGGCGCGCTGGGTGCGCGGCGAGCTCGACGCCATGCATGTGTCGTTTTCGTTCTGCGCGATCTGCGAGACGCTGGACCTCGACCCGGTCCATCTCGCCCGCGCGCTGTTGAGCCCGGCTGGCGGCGCGACCGACGAGAGCCGGTTGCCGCGCCGGCAGGTGCGGACGCAGCGCTTGCGTGCCGTGCCGCGGCGCTATCGGCCGCGGGTGCGGCGCGGGGCGGCGAGCGAAGCGAGCTGAGTCGCCCCGGCTTCCCTAGCGTTGCACCACTACCGAGGAGCCGTGACCGAAGAGGCCCTGGTTGACGGTGACGCCGACCCTGGCGTTTTCCACCTGTCGACCCTTGGCCTGCCCGCGGAGCTGCCAGGTGAGCTCGCAGACCTGCGCGATGGCCTGGGCCGGGATCGCCTCGCCGAAGGACGACAGCCCACCGCTCGGATTCACCGGGACGCGGCCGCCGATCGTCGTCACGCCGTCGTTCAGGAGCTTCTCGGCGTCGCCGGGGGGACAGAGCCCGATGTTCTCGTACCAGTCGAGCTCGAGCGCCGCGGAGAGATCGTAG
>CAZWAX010000714.1:0-2139 GCA_964631985.1 uncultured Polyangiaceae bacterium
CTCAGCCATGTCGTGCCTCCACGAGCTCGCGATAGACCGCGAGCGTCCCGCGCGCCATCGCGGCCATCGTGAAACCGGCCTGCACGCGCGCCTGGCCCGCGGCACCGAGGCGCCGGGCGCGTTCCGGGTCGGCCGCGAGCCCGGCGATCGCCGCCGCGAGCGCCGCCACGTCGCCGGGGGGGACGAGGCATCCGGTCTCGCCGTCGACGACCGCCTCGGGCAGGCCGCCGATCCGGCTCGCGATCACCGGTAGCCCCGTCGCCATCGCTTCGAGCGCGGCCACCCCGAGGCCTTCCTGACGCGACGGCATCACCGCGACGTCGGCGGCAGCGAGGACCGCGGCGACGTCGTCGACGCGGCCGAGGAAGCGGACCCGCGCACCGAGTCCGTGCCGTTCCGCGCGCGCCTGCAGCGCGTTGCGCTGCGATCCGTCCCCGGCGACGAGCACCACGAGGCGCGGATCGGGCAGCCTCGCGAGGGCGTCGAGGAGCACGTCGTGGCCTTTGCGTGCCTCCAGCGCGCCGACGGCGAGCAGCACCCAGGCGGTGTCGTCGAGGCCGAAGCCGGCGCGGGCGGCGGCACGGGTCGCCGGCGTCACCGCGAAGCGTTGGGCCTCGACCCCGCTCGGCACGACGTGAATGCGTGCCGGCTCGACGCCGCTCGCCATCAACGCTGCCCGCACCCCTTCCGAGATCGCCACGACCGCCTGTACCTCGTGATTGTAGAGTCGCCGCGCGTACCAGCCGCCGCGAAGCGGGTAGTCCATCCGCCGCGTCACGACGCGCGACACCCCGGGCGAGGCGCCGAGAAACGCGGCCATCGCGTGCGCTCGCGCGGTGTGGAAGTGGAGGATGTCATAGGGCTCCCGCGCCAGCAAACCTGCGAGGCGATGGGCCGCAACGACGTCGAAGTGGTTGCGGATGGCGAGCGGCGCGGTCGCGACGCCGAGCGCGGCGGCGCGTGCCGCCACCTGCCCGCGCGGGTCGGCCGCGAGCCGCTGACGATGCCCCGCGGCATGGAGATGCGCCACGAGGCCGAGCACCTGCTGCTCGCCACCGCCGAGCCCGCGCTCGGGATCGACGTGCAGGATCACGAGCGGTGCCGCGTCGCTCATGACGGTGGCGGCACGCGGCGGCCGTGCGTCGCCTCCCAGAGCTTGGCGTAGCGCGCGAAGACGTAGAACGCGGCCGACTGCGCCACGAAGAGCCCGGCAATCCCCTCCATGAACCCGCGGCGCATCACGTAGAACCGCACGAAGCGCCAGAGCGGCCGCAGCAAGAGATCGGCGAGCGTGGCCTGCTGGCCGCGCAGCTCCAGCTCGCGCGCCGCGACGCCGGTGAAGAAGTTGATGGTGGCGAGGTGGGCCGCGATGTCGCGGTAGGTGTAGTGCAGCATCGGGCTCCGCAGGCGTGCGCTCCGGCCGTGCAGGATCACCTTCTCGTGCGGATCGACGCCGCCCCAGACCACGCGATCACGGCGGAACAGGCGCAGGCGATAGTCCGGGTACCAGCCGCCGCGCCACCACCAGCGTCCGAGGTAATAGACGAGCCGCGGGATGTAGTAGCCGTCGGCTTGGGGGTGCGCGAGGACGGCCTGGATCTCGCGCCGCAGCTCGGGCGAGACCCGCTCGTCGGCGTCGAGGTTCAGGACCCAGGGGTAATGGGCCTGCGAGAGCGCGAAGGCTTTCTGCTCGACGAACCCCGGCCACGGGCGCTGATGGATCTGATCGGTGTACTCGCGGCAGATCTCGATCGTGCGGTCGGTCGAGAAGGAGTCGACGATGACGATCTCGTCGCACCACTTCACGCTCTCGAGGGCGGCCCGGATGTTGTCCTCCTCGTTGAAGCAGATGACGGTGCAGGAGACGCGTGCGCGCTCGTTCATGTGCCGGTGCTCCCTGCATCGGGCCGAGGCACAGTGAGCCCGCGCCGGCGTGCGTACTCCGCGTCCTTCCGTCGTCCGAGCGCCACGATCTCGTCCGCGACCCGGCGCAGCTCGGCGGCGCTCGGGTCGTCGAGATAGCGTTGCAGGAAGCGCAGCCCCTCCCGTCGCGGCGCGCCTCGCCCGACCGAGCGGTGCACCTGGACGACGTTCTTTCGCCGCCGACGCCACGAGAGCCGGCGGTAGCGGCGCACCCGA
>CAZWAX010000715.1:0-2133 GCA_964631985.1 uncultured Polyangiaceae bacterium
AAATCGTCGAAACTTGGATGGCCCAATGAAATCGACCGCTTATGCCGAAGACGCGCTGGTGGATGCTAGAGATGGATGGCGCGCTTGGCGACGGCCAATGCCGCCTCCTTGAGCGCTTCGGGCAGCGTCGGGTGGCCGTGGACCGAGCGGGCGATGTCCTCCGACGACGCTCCGAACTCCATGGCGACCGCCGCCTCGGCGATCAGATCCGACGCGCGGGGACCGAGGATGTGCACGCCGACGATCCGATCGGTGCGGGCATCGGCGAGGATCTTCACCGAGCCCTGGGTCTCGCCGAGACAACGCGCACGGGCGTTGGCCTGGAAGGGACAGGCGCCGATCGCGAGCGGAATGCCCTGCTGGGTCGCCTCTTCCTCCGTCAAGCCGACGCTCGCGAGCTCCGGCCAGGTGTAGACGACGTTCGGGATGGCCGCGTAGTTCACGTGGCCGGCATGCCCGGCCATCAGCTCGACGGCGGCCATCCCCTCTTCCTCCGCCTTGTGCGCGAGCATTGGCCCCGGGATGACGTCACCGATCGCGAAGACACCGGCGACGCTGGTTTCGAACCGTTCGTTCACGACGACCCGATTCCGCTCGTCGAACGCGACGCCGATCTCGCGCGCGCCGAGGCCCTCCGCGTGCGGCCGGCGCCCGACCGAGACCAGTACGACGTCGGCTTCGATCTCCGACGACTGCCCCTTCGACTCGACCGTGACCTTCATGCCGTCCTTCGTGCGCTCGGCCTTGGTGGCCGCCGTCTGCAGTTGGAAGGTCATCCCCTGCTTCTGCAGCACCTTCTGCAGCGCGACGCCCATCTGGCGATCCATCATCGGCACGATGCGGTCGAGGAACTCGACGACCGTCACCTTGGCGCCGAGGCGGAGCCACACCGATCCGAGCTCGAGACCGATCGCGCCGCCGCCGATCACCAGCAGGTGCTGCGGCACCTTCGGAAGCGTGAGCGCCTCGGTGGAGCTGACGACGCGCTCGCCGTCGAACGGCAGGCTGGCGAGCGGGCTCGGCTCGCTGCCGGTCGCGATCAGGATGCGGGTCCCGGCGATCGTCTGCTCGCTCTCGCCGTCCCGCACGACGACGCGCCGGGCATCGAGGAATCGCGCCGTGCCCTTCACCCAGTCGATCTTGTTCTTCTTGAAGAGCGTGTTCAGCCCGGAGGTCCCGAGCTTCACGACCTTGTCCTTCCGCGCCATCATCGCCGGCAGGTCGAGCGTAACCCCGCTGGTGCCGATGCCGTGCACGACCAAGCCGTCCTTCGCCTGGTGAAAGAGCTCGCTCGAGTCCAGGAGCGCCTTGCTGGGGATGCAGCCCACGTTCAGGCAGGTGCCGCCGAGCGTCGGATACTTCTCGACGCAGGCGACCCGCATGCCGAGCTGAGTGGCACGAATCGCCGCGACGTACCCTCCCGGGCCGGAGCCGATGACGATCAGATCGTACGCCTCGCCGGCCATCACACCTCCAACAGCAAGCGCGCCGGATCTTCGAGGCGCTCTTTCACCCGCACCAGGAACGTCACGGCCTGCTCGCCGTCGACCAGGCGGTGATCGTAGGACAACGCCAGATACATCATCGGCCGGATGACGATCTGATCGTCGATCACGACCGGCCGCTTCTCGATCTTGTGCATGCCGAGGATGCCGCTCTGGGGCGGGTTGAGGATGGGCGTGGACAAGAGCGAGCCGTAGACGCCGCCGTTCGAGATGGTGAACGTCCCACCCGAGAGATCGTCGATGCTGAGCTTGCCGTCACGGGCGAGACCGGCGAGCCGCAGGATCTCGCGCTCGATCTCCGCGAACGACATCCGATCGGCGTTCCGCACGACCGGCACCACCAGGCCGCGCTCGGTGCCAACGGCGACGCCGAGATGGACGAAGTGCTTGTAGACGACGTCGTCACCGCGGATCTCGGCGTTGATCGCCGGCACCTCGGCCACGGCCGCGATGCAGGCGCGCGCGAAGAACGACATGAAGCCGAGCCCGACACCGTGTGTTTTCTGGAACTTCTCCTTGTGCGCCGCGCGGAGCGCCATCACCGCCGTGAGGTCCACCCCGTTGAACGTCGTGAGGATCGCCGCCGTTTTCTGGGCCTGGCACGGACCCCCCGCGAAGGCCCTTCGGG
>CAZWAX010000716.1:0-2132 GCA_964631985.1 uncultured Polyangiaceae bacterium
CACGGCGCCGTAGAGGCCGCCGTCGAACTTGGCCTCGATGCGGTCGAGGGTGTCGCTGGAGAGCGTGTTGCCGGTGCTGCCGCCGCCGCCCTCGAGCAACACGAGGCCGCGGAGCTTCGCGTAGCCGGGATCGGCGGGTCCGACGCCGCTCAGGTTGAAGTCGGTCGCCGCGTAGCGCGCGGTGAAGCCGGTGCCGGCCGAGTGACCGCCGAGAAAGACGTTCTGATTGACGGCGGCCGCGCGGGCCGCGGTGACGATCGCGTCGATGTCCCGCGAGAAGACGAGCGGCGTCCATTGCGCCATGAACGGCACGTCCGCCTGGGCGTCGTAGAAGATGCCGCGCCGGTTCGGACCACCCGTCAGCACCGGGTGCAGCGTCAGCCCGAGCTCGCCACCGAAGAGCCAGTCGAGCGCGACCTGCGCGCTCTTGTACTGCTCGGCGAGATCGAGACCGACGAGGTCCTCGAGCTGGTTCGAGCGGCGGTCGTAAGCCCACACCTCCAGCGAGAACCCTTCGGTCTGCGCGCGCAGCAAGAGGTTCTGCGCCATGATCCGGAAGTTGCCGGCCCCGCCCTCGAAGCCGGGGATGAGGATCAGGATGACGTCGGGCGCGCCGACCGCGGCGGCGAGGCGATGGCGGGTGTAGCGCGCGTTGTTGAGGCTGAAGCTCGGCCCGCCGAACTGCGTCAACAGCTTCGGATTGGTGACGACGACGCCGCTCGTGCCGGGGGTGTGGTCGGGCTCGGCGGCGCTCGGCAGGTCGACGGTCTCCTCCGCGAACGGCGACGCGACGACGCAGCTGTTGGTGGCGTCGAAGCTGCAGGCGTCGGTGGTGAAGGGCGAGACCGGGCAGGCATGCCGCACGACCGAGCCGGTCGGCGAGTCGACGCAGCTCGCGATCTTTTTGATGCCGGCCTTCTTCTTGCCGTTGGATGGCTTCACCTCGCAGCAAGCGACGCGGGTCGCCGCCGGGTAGCCGCAGGTCGACGCGGTATAGACCTTCTTGAGCGTGCCCTTGCATTTCGACCGGAGGGAAAACCCGAGGACCGGAGTGCCGTCGGTCGCGTCCTTGATGATCGTCTGCGCGCACTTCACGAACGCGCCGTGGCTGGTGGTGCCGCTCGAGCCGTCGAAGGCGGCACACGGGCACTGGTCGTCGATCACGACGCGGAGCGCGGCCATGCTGTTCGCGTCGTCGATTCGCGACGCGCCTTCCAGGCACTTGTCCTCGGCGAAGGCGCGAGGCGCGGCGACGCACGCCAGGGCACAGAACGCGAGGGCGACGGGAGCTACGCGACGGATGAGATGCATCGGGGGTCTCCTCTAGGGTGAGGGCTGAAGGTCGGCTGCTCCCGCAGTCCTATGCCAGTCGCGACGCCCGTGACAACCGTTTTTTGCCGCCGGTCGCCATGCTCTCCGAGCGCAAAGCGCGAGGCCGAGCGGCCAGCACTCTCCGAGTACACGCGAGCCGGGGGATGCACGAAGCGCGCAGACCGGCTACGTGAGCGCTGCGCCATGGCTTCCGCCACTGCCCCGTCCGAAGCCTGGTTCCCGCGTTGGCTCGGGCCCCCGTTGCTGGCGGCGGCGTTCGTGGCGCTCGCGCGCTGGAGCTGGCGGAAATGGCCCGACGTCTTCCTCGACTTCGGGAGCCAGCTCTACATCCCATGGCGGCTCGCGGAGGGCCGCGCCCTGTACGTCGACATCGACTACAAGGACGGGCCGCTCTCGCAGTACCTGAACGCGCTCTGGTTCGCGCTCTTCGGGGTGTCGCTCGACACCATCATCTGGGCGAACCTCGTCCTGCTCGTCGCGCTCTGCGTGCTCGTGTACGCGCTCTTCGCGCGCGCCTTCGGGCATTTCACCGCGACGCTCGCCGTCCTGGTGCAGCTCACGGTGTTCAGCTTCTCGCAGTACACCCGGGTCGCCAACTACAACTACGTCTGTCCCTACGCGCAGGAGCAGACCCACGGCCTGCTGCTCGCCGTCCTCATGATCTTCTGCCTCGGGGAATGCGCGCGGCAGGGACGGGCGCGCTTCGCGGGCCTGGCCGGGCTCGCGCTCGGGCTGACGTCGCTCACCAAGGCCGAGCTCGCGATGCCGGCGCTCGCGGCCGCGCTGCTCGGACTCGGGCT
>CAZWAX010000717.1:0-2129 GCA_964631985.1 uncultured Polyangiaceae bacterium
TGACGGATGCCCCGCCGCGGCCGCCCCGCCTCGCGCGCGTCGCCCGGGGTCTCGTCGCTCGCGGCGCATCGTGGACGGCAACCAAACCGGGCCTGCGCTGGGACTTCAGCTGCGGCCGTCCGTCATGGCGCGACTTTCCCCACGCGGTATGGGCGCGGTTGGTACGGCGTCGCGCGCGTCTCGCGAGCGCGGCGGAGCTCGACTACGCGCCGTCGGCCGGGGTTCCCGCGCTGCGGGCGGCGATCGCCGAGCATCTGACCCGGTGGCGCGGCCTCGCGTGCCGGGCCGAGCAGGTCATCGTGACCAACGGCTCGCAGCAGGCACTCGGCCTCGTTGCGGATCTCGTGCTCGACCCCGGCGACGTCGTGGGTCTGGAGGAGCCGCACTATGCCGGCGCGCGACAGGCCTTCGCGGCCGCGCGGGCACGGCTCATCCCCCTGCGCGTCGACGCGCAGGGACTCGACGTCGCGCGGGTGGTCGCCTCGCGTCATCGTCCGCGCCTCGTCTACGTCACGCCGGCCCACCAGTTTCCGACCGGCGCGGTGTTGCCGCTCGCGCGTCGGCTGGCGCTGCTCGCGTGGGCCCGTCGCGTCGGGACGTGGGTGGTCGAGGACGACTACGACAGCGAGTATCGCTATGCCGGGGCGCCGATCGAGACCCTGCACGGTCTCGACCGGGCAGGGCGGGTCTTCTACGCGGGCAGCTTCTCGAAGATCCTCTCACCCGCGCTCCGCCTCGGGTATCTGGTCGTGCCGGCGTGGCTCGCGCGCGCGTTCGCGATCGCGAAGACGGCCGCCGACCTCGGCTCGGCGAGCTTCGGCCAACTCGTGCTCGCGGATTTCATCGCTGCCGGCCATCTCGAGGCGCATCTGCGCCGGTCGCGCCGCCGCCACGCGAGCCGGCGCGCCGCGCTGCTCGCGGCGATCGCCACCCACCTGGGAGACCGCGTGGAGGTGCGGGGCGCGGGTGCCGGCCTGCACGTCATGCTCGTTCCTCGCCGCGCGTCATGTCCGGACGTCGAGCGCGTGGTGCGGCGGGCCGCGGCGCACGAGGTCGGAATCTACTCGACGACGACGCTGCATCTCCGGCGGCCCCGTCGTTCGGCGCTCCTGCTCGGACACGGTGCCCTCTCGGAAGCGGATATCCACACCGGGATACGGCGGCTCGCCGACGCGTGGTGAGCGTGCGAGGGCGCGGGGAACCGGCGACGCGTCGCTCACCCCAGGGGACCTGAGACGGAGTCCATCCCGTGTGCCTCACGGACGCGAGCCGATCGTCACGCGTCGCCACGGGGGGCCGCCGTCGTCAGCGTGCGGAGCGGCGGCGGGGCGACGGCGTTGCCACCAGCCCTGCCAGCATGATGCGGACGGCGTCGCCGAGACGGCGTCGGTAGGCGTCCGCCGACAAAAGGGTGCGGTTGCGGGTCTTGATGCCCTCCGCGGTGTCGAGGAGCAGCTCCGCCACTTGGGTCGCCGAGGCCCCGGCCGTCGCGAGGGAGATCTCGCCGGCGGCCGCCGCCGTCGCGATCATGCGCGCCAGCAGGCGCGCGTGCTTCGCGGCGAAGGCGGTCGAGATCTCACCGCACAGGCGATGGTTTTCGTCGAGGAACTCCTGCGCGTGATCCGACGCCCGCAGTAGGTCGAAGAATCGGGCCGTCTTCGCCACCATGACGGCGGTGAGGCGATCGGCGAGGGGGCCGTCGCCGCGGGCCGCGGCCGTGGCCTCACTGAGCGCGCGCGCGTGGAGATCGTCGACGAGCGCACGAAACAGCTCTTCCTTGTTGGCGAAGTGCAGATAGACGGCGGCGCGCGACACGCCCGCCTCGGTCGCGACGCGCTCGAGCGCGGTGCGCCGGAAGCCGTCGCGGCCGAAACAATGGAGCCCGGCGGCGAGGATCGCTTCGCGCGTCGCGTCGCGACGGGTCGGGCGGGGAGCAAGGGCGGCTTTGGCCATACACGAACTTGACAATAAGTGGCCATACTGTCAACTTCCGCCGCGGAGGACATGCCATGACCGCGAACGGAACGAAGCCCTTGGTGCTGGTGACGGGACCCACCGGCTACATCCCCGGCCATTGCATCCGCGAGCCGATGGAGCACGGCTACCGCGTGCGCGGCCCGGTCCGGGGG
>CAZWAX010000718.1:0-2128 GCA_964631985.1 uncultured Polyangiaceae bacterium
AGGTTGCTGAAAAAGGGGCATCTGCTTCGTTGCTCCCTCCTTCGCTTGTGCGGCGTAGCTCCGCTACGCCTCCGCGCTCAGTCAGTCGCGCCTCGCATCTGCCCCTTTTTGAGCAACCTGCGGGGGTGCCTCGTGCGCGTGGTGGGGGCGTCGCTTCGCTTCGCCCCAGGATCCCATTTTGGGTAGAGCTGTATCCGGTTCTGAATTTTGATGGGGGGCGAGCGCAGCGAGACCCCCCACCACGCGCACGTGCCCAGCCCGAGGCAGGTTGCTCAAAAAGGGGCAGATGCGAGGCGCGAGGAAGCGAACGCGGAGGCGTGGCCTTAGCCACGCCGCACAAGTGAGCGACCGAGCAACGAAGCAGATGCCCCTTTTTCAGCAACCTGCCGGTGCGGACTACTGTAGCGACCAGATGTAGGCGACGGCGAGGAGCGCGTACACGAGGAAGCTCACGCCGAGCAGCGCGGCTTCGGTGGCACGCGGCCGCGCCCATGGCGGTAGCACGGGTGCCAGGCGGCGATAGTTCAGCACGAAGAGGGCAGGCGGGAAGATCACCGTCCCCGCGAAGCCGATCACCGCCGAGAGCAGGATGAGCGGACCGGGCGCATCGAGCAGCATCGTGAGGCAGGTGATCACGGTGAGGACCGCCAGCACGAGGTAGTACCACTGGCGCTCGGTCAGGCGGCGGGCGCGCGGAAAGCGGCTGCAGATGATGTCGGCTTGCATGCGACTCACGCCGTCGGCGGTCGCGAGCCAGGTGTCGGTGAGGAAGGCCGCGGCGACGATCAAGAAGAGCATCCGGCCGATCGGGCCCCAGCTCACCTCGAAGAAGGTGCTCTGGACCACGGTGAGCTCGTACTCCTCGGGAAGGAGACCACGCGGATAGAGGAGGGCGTAGGCGAGGAGGCAGGTCATGAGCGTCGTGGCGAGATTCCCGAAGATGCCGACGAGGGCGTCGATCGTGAGATAGCGTCGCCAGCGCGGCCATTCGGCGGCGCTGGCTGCGGACGCGTCGATCAGGTGCCCATCGACGTCCGTCGGGCGCGGGGCCCCGCCCAGCAGACCGGTGATGCGGCTGCCGTAGGCCGCCATCCCGTTGCCTTTGTCCCGCAGCCAGTACGAGTACAGCAGGATCCAGAAGCCCCCGAGGCCGGCGAAGGTGATCGCGGTCAGGAGCTTCGTCGAGTCGTTGACGTCCCAGCCGCGTTCGCTCGGACCGGGCGGGCCGGCGAGCGCCGCGACGAACGTCGGCAGGGCAGCGGTGACCTCGGGTTGGGTGCAGGCCCACAGGAGCCCGATCACCGTCACCAACGCCACCACCTTCATGCACCGTTCGATCAGCCGATACACGACTCCCGAAAGCGCGATCGCGAGAACGAACACGGCGATCGTGGCGTAGGCCCAGAAGAGCGTCCGGCCACGCACCGTGAAGCCTCCGGGAAAGTGGGTCAGCGCCGCCATCGCCGTCCCGCCGGCCGAGGCGAAGGCGCCGAACCAGAGAAACGATACGGTCATGAGGACCCACAGCAGGGTGCCGAGCGCGGGATGCACCCGGTAGAAGCCACGAAAGATGCTCTCGCCGGTGAGCAGCGTATAGCGCCCGATCTCGACGTTCAGCGGGTACTGCAGGAGGCAGGCGGGAAGCAGAAGCCAGACGAACGTGAGCCCGTACTTGGCGACGAGATAGGGCCACCAGATCAGCTCGCCGCTCCCCTGGGCGAGCGCCATCCACACGACGCCGGGCCCGAGGGCAGCCCACCAGGACGGAAAGCGCGGCAGCGGCCGGCGCGGCAAATCGGCGAACGGTGCCGGTGCCCCGGAAGCGTGCGTATCGTGGTCGGGTGTCAGGCCGTCGGCGTGAATTTCACCGGCATATGCGTGAACGATCGCACCAGCAAGGAGGGATGCATCTTGGGCGGCCCCTCGCTGTACGTCATGTCCGGCATGCGCCGCAGGATCTCCTCGAGCAGCACGCGGATCTCCATGCGGGCGAGGTTGGCGCCGAGGCAGAAGTGGTTGCCGATGCCGAAGGCGACGTGCGGGTTCGGGTCACGGTCGACCTTGAACGCGTCGGGATCCTGGAAGACGTCGGCGTCGCGGTTGGCCGACGGATACATGAGCAGGATCT
>CAZWAX010000719.1:0-2120 GCA_964631985.1 uncultured Polyangiaceae bacterium
CATCGAGGCCGGTATCATCCCGCGCGGCGGCACCAACCTGGCCGCCGCCATCGCGACCTCGCTCGACGCCTTCGAGGGTCGCCAGGCAGAGCACCAGGCGCTCGTGATCATCACCGACGGCGAGGACCACGGGAGTGACCTCGACGACGCGATCAAAAACGCCACCGAGCGGGGCGTGAAGCTCTACACCGTCGGTATCGGCACCTCGGACGGCGAGCTCATCCCGCTCGAGCAGGGCGGCTTCTTGAAGGACCGGAGCGGCCAGGTCGTGAAGTCGCGGCTCGGCGAGGGGATCCTCCAGAAGATCGCGAACGAGACCGGCGGCGCGTATCTGCACGCGACCGACACCAAGTTCGGGCTCACCGAGCTCTACCGCGACTACATCTCCACCATGGAGAAGCGTGAGCTCGCGAGCACCCTCGAGCGGCGCTTCGAGCATCGCTTCCAGTGGCCGCTGCTCGTCGCCTTCTTGTTGCTGCTGATCGAGCCGTTGGTCGGGGAGCGCCGTCCCGCGCCGCGTCCGGCCGGGGCGCGCCGATTCCCGTGGCGCCGAAAACCCGCCGCGACGACGGCCGCCAAGCCGGCGCGCGTCGAGGAGGTCGCCTGATGTCCACCCGCCCCGTCGTCCTCGCCGCCTGGCTCGTCGCCGCGACCTCGATCGCCTGGCTCGATCCCCACCAGCCGGTCCGCGACGCCAACCAGCTCTACACCGCGGGCAAGTACGAGGAAGCCGCGGCCGCCTACAACGCCGCGCTCGTCGACCGTCCCGACTCGGCGGAGCTGCACTTCAACCTCGGCGACGCCACCTACAAGCAGGGCAAGTACGACGAGGCCGTCACCACGTTCCAGAAGGTCGAGACCGCCGGCGACCCGCAGCGCGCGAGCCGCGTCGCGTACAACGTCGGGAACGCGACCTTCCGTCAGGGCCAGGCGCTCGAGCAGACCGAGCCGCAGAAGGCGCTGGAGCGCTACGCCGAGGCGCTCGCGTCGTACCGGCGCGCCCTCGGCCTCACGCCCGACGACGAGGACAGCAAGTTCAACCACGAGCTCGTCACCCAGCGCATCGCCGAGCTGAAGAAACGCCTCGAGGAGCAGAAGCAAGAGCAGGAACAGAACCAGGACCAACAGCAGCAAGGGGACCAGGAGCAGCAGCAGGATCAGAAGCAGGATCAGAAGCAGGCAAACGACCAGCAACAACCAGAGCAACAGCAGCAAGGGCAGGAGAACCCGGAGGAGCAACAGCAGCCGCAGCCGCCGCCGGGCGAAGAGGAAGAGCAGCAACAAGCCGGCGGCGAGCCGCCGGACGAGCCGAAGCCGGAAGCGCAGCCGCAGGATCAAGGCCAGCCAGGCGAACAGGAGAACGCGCAACAGGAGCCGGGCGAGCAGCCACCGCCGAACCAGGAGCCGAGCGGCGACGTGTTCGCCGACGAGAAGAAGGACGGCGAGCTCTCGAAGGGCGAAGCCGCCGCCATCCTCGACTCGCAGCGCGGCGAAGAGGTCTCGCCCGAGGACATCATCAAGAAGCTCCAGGGCGCGCGCGTCGCCGAGCCCGCGCAGGACTGGTAAGGACACGCGATGCATCGTGGCCCCGTGCTCCGGCGGCGAGCCGCGCTCGTCGTGCTCCTGGTGGTCGTGAGCGCGCTGACGTCGGCCGCCAGCGCGCGCGCCGAGGTCACGGTCAAGGCGCTCTTCGACCGCCCGCAGGTCGGCGTGGGAGAGGAAGCCGACCTCGGCGTCGAGGTGCAGGGCGTGCAGAGCAGCGGCGTTCCCGAGATCGCCAATGCCGGCGGCGCGACGATCCGCTACCTCGGGCCGTCGTCACGGGTGAGCTTCGTGAACGGCAGCATGACGGCGTCGGTCACCCATCATTTCTCGGTGAGCGCGAGCCAGGCCGGGCGCGTAGCGCTCGGCCCGATCAGCGTCACGATCAACGGCAAGCGCTACGAGGCCGGCACCGTCGCGCTCGACGTGGTCGCGGGCCGGCCCGGCGCGGCCGGGGGCCCGGCCGGGAATCAACTCCGCCTCGAGCTCTCGGCACCGCGCACGACCGTCTACGTCCACGAGCGTCTGCCGATCCGCGTGAAGCTGATGGTCGGGCAGGTGCGCGTGAGCGACGTGCA
>CAZWAX010000720.1:0-2106 GCA_964631985.1 uncultured Polyangiaceae bacterium
GCCAGTGACCGTCCGGCCATCCACGACGTCAGCCTCCACCAATAGCCATGGGCCATGGCAGATCGCCGCGACCGGCTTTCCCGTGGTCACAAAGGCGCGCACCAGCGACACAGCAGTGGCATTGGTGCGCAGCGTATCGGGATTGGCGACGCCGCCCGGCAGGATCAGGCCATCATATCCTTCGATCCTGACGGCATCGAGCGGCATGTCCGGGGTGATCGTGTCGCCTTTCTCATCATGTTTCATCCCTTGGATCGGTTTGACGTCGGGCGGCCGCGCGGGGGGGCAGTCGGCGGAACGCGAGCGGGCCCGTGCGCGGCTATCTCGCGGCCGTCCTCCTCGGCGCCGCGCGGAGCCTCGAGCCCGACATGCGGACCGCGCTCACCCGCACGGGGCTCGCGCACGTGGTGTCGGTGTCGGGGTTCCACGTGGCCGTCGCCGCCGCTGCCTGCGTCGTGCTCCTGCGCTGGCTGCTGTTGCGCGTGGAGCCGCTTGCGCTCCGCCTCGACGTCACGAAGCTGGCTGCGGCGCTCGGGGTCGTCCCGGTCGGAGCCTACGCGGCGATCGCGGGGGGAAGCGTACCCGCAACCCGCGCGTTCCTGACGTACGCGGTCGTGCTCGCGGCGCTCGGGTGCGGCCGTCCTCCCGACGGCATGCGCGCCCTCGCCGTGGCGGCAATCCTGCTCGCCGCGCCGGCGCCCGACATTGCCGCCGACGTCTCGTTCGGGCTCTCCTTCGTCTCGGTCGCGACCCTGATCGCGGTCGGACGGCGCGCGCGTCGCGAGCGGTCGCCGGTGCGGGCCGTGCGCTGGTGGCGTCACGTGGTGGTCGCGCCCGTCCGCACCTCGATCGCGGTCACGGTGGTGACGGCACCGCTCACGGCCTGGCACTTCCAACAGGTCTCGCTGATTGCGCCGCTCGCCAACCTCCTGAGCCTGCCGTTACTGGGCCCGGCGACCTTGCTTCCGGGGCTCGCCGCGCTGCCGTGCGTGGCGGTCATACCCGCCCTCGCGGATCGTTTGCTGGACGTCGCTGCGCTCGCCTCGACCCTCGGTCTCGCGATCGCCTCGCGGCTGGCGAGCGTGCCCTGGGCCGCGGTGACGACCCCGATGCCTTCCTTGCTCGAGCTCGGCCTCGCGTACGGGGGTCTCGGCCTCTGGTGGCTCCGACCGCGCGGCGCCGGGTGGGACACCCGGTGCCATCGCGCGGCGATCGCGGCGCTCGCGGTGATGGCGGTGGGCGACGTCCTCTGGTGGGTCTGGGAACGCCAGGCCAATCCCACGCTGCGGGTGACGTTTTTGTCGGTCGGGCAGGGTGACGCCGCCGTGGTCGAACTGCCGCGCGGCGGCGTGCTGGTCGTCGACGGCGGCGGCTTCGCCGGCGACTTCGACCCGGGCGAGCGCGTGATCGCACCGTTCCTGCGAGCGCGGAAGATCCTGCGGCTGGACGTCCTCGCGCTCTCGCACTCACAGCTCGACCACTACGGGGGGCTGGCGTACCTCGCGGAGCACTTCCGACCGCGGGCGCTCTGGTCGAACGGCACGCGCGGTGGCGGCGCGCGCTTCGCGCGTCTCGAGTCCGCGCTCCTGGCCACCGAGGTCGAGTCAGTCGTGCTCCGGCGCGGGATGGTGCGCCAGCTCGGCGCCGGCGTGGTCGTCGAGGTCCTCCATCCCGACGTGGTCGACGGCCGCGGCGTCAACGACGCGTCCGTGGTCCTCCGCCTGCGCTTCGGCGCGACGGCCGTACTCTTCACCGGCGACATCGAGCGCGCTGCCGAGCAGGCGTTGCTCGTCGATGGCGATCGCTTGCGCAGCGACGTGCTGAAGGTTCCGCACCACGGCAGCGCCACGTCGAGCACGGTGTCGTGGCTCGCGGCGGTCGCACCGCGCGTCGCGGTCGTGTCGAGTGGGGCCGGCAATCGCTTCGGATTTCCGGCCCCCGAGGTCGTACGGCGCCTGCGCGCGGCGGGCGCGACGGTGCGGAACACCGCCGAGCACGGAGCCGTGCGCGTGATATCCGACGGGCGCGACATCCAGGTCACGTCGATGCAGTCGTCTGCGACGCAACGATTTGAATTCCCGCAACTGCTTTGGTAGCTCTGCCCGC
>CAZWAX010000721.1:0-2098 GCA_964631985.1 uncultured Polyangiaceae bacterium
CCAGACCGAACACCAGGACCGCGACCACGGCAAGGACGCCGGTGATCGCCAGGTAGCCGCTCGCCCCGGCCTCGAGGTCCCAGCCGGCGAGCAGCTCGAAGCGCACCGGCCAGCCCGGCGGCCGGTACGTGAGCCGCGATCCGACGCCCAGGAGCCGCGCCGCCGCGTCGCCGAGAGCGTGATCTTCGTAGACGGTGAGCGAGAAGCGCCGGCCGGCGAAGAGGTCCGAAACGAGCGTCCGCTGCATGACGATCTCCTGGCCGTCGTCGGGCCGTACTTGCACCCGCGTCAGCGAGACGAGCGTCCGTCCGTGCGCCCGGGCGACGAAGGCGAACGTCGGCAGCTCACGGGCGCGACGGTCCTCGTCCGCCGTCGGCAACAGTGTGACGAGCGGTTGGGGACCGATCGGATTCCGCTTGTAGTGCTCGATCAGGCGCGACAACGGGTCGGTGGCAGGCGCCGGCGCGCGGTCCGCGGGAACGAGCAGATCCTCCTGCCGCTCGAGGAGCCATCGTGCCGGCCCGCGCGCACCGTCCTCAGCCTGCGCCGCCGTGGCGGCGGTCAGCAGCAAAAGCACGAGCGCAGGTGCTCGAAGCATGGGAAGCGGTCCGCCTGTTCGAACATTACGCCCGCCGATTCTCGGAACAAAGAGAAATGATGACGTCCGCTCCTCCTTCCGGCGCGCTCACGGAAAGCGGCGACCGTGCCGATATCCCCGGCAGGAGGAGGGGCGAGCGTGTGCTCATGCGAAGTACCTGGACAACTCGCAAGCGGTCGACCGGGTCCGAGTAGGCGTTGAGCCCCGCAATCCGCACCCGTACGACGACCCGCATGCCATCATCCACCCGTAGCGCTCGAGGCCGCCGCACATGACCACCTTGTCGCGACTCGGCGAGCTGCTGGTCCGGCGCGGCCAGATCGAGGCCACCCACCTCGAGCGCGCCATGACCGAGCAGCGTACCCACGGCGGCGCGCTCGCGAGCCATCTGGTCAAGCTCGGCTTCATCAACGAGGACGCCCTCCTTTCCTATCTCCAGAAGGAGTACCGCCTCCCCGTCGTCGACCCGTCGAACCTCGACATCCCCCCCGAGGTGCTCGGCCTGATGCCGGCGGCGATGGCGCAGAAGCATCACCTGATCCCGGTCAACCTGGTGCGCTCGACGCTCACCATCGCGATGGCCGACCCGTCGAACCTGGTCGCCATCAACGAGGTGAAGTTCCTGACCGGCTACGACGTGAAGATCGCCGTCGCCGGCGCCACGGCCATCCAGCGCGCGCTCGACCGCTACTACGACGCCGCCGCCAACTACGACCAGATGCTGAACGAGCTGGGCGAGAACGGCGACGTCCAGCTGGTCCAGGGCGAGGAAGAGGTCAATCTCCAGGACCTCGAGCGTGCGACGGAAGAGGCCCCGGTCGTGCGCCTCGTCAACGCGCTCTTGACCGACGCCATCAAGAAGCGCGCCAGCGACGTGCACATCGAGCCCTACGAGAAAATGCTGCGGGTCCGCTTCCGCATGGACGGCGTGCTCTACGAGATCATGCAGCCGCCGGTGAAGCTCAAGAACGCCATCACCTCGCGCATCAAGGTCATGGCCTCGCTCGACATCGCCGAGCGCCGCATGCCGCAGGACGGCCGCATCAAGCTGAAGCTCGGCAACAACCGCGAGATGGACTTCCGCGTCTCGGTGTTGCCGACGATCTTCGGCGAGAAGGTCGTGCTCCGCCTCCTCGACAAGTCGAACCTCCAGCTCGACATGACCAAGCTCGGGTTCGAAGAGAAGGCGCTCAGCGACTTCAAGGAGTCGATCTACCGGCCGCACGGCATGGTGCTGGTCACGGGACCCACCGGGAGCGGCAAGACGACGACCCTCTACTCGGCGCTCGCCGAGCTCAACAAGACGGCAAGCAACATCTCGACCGCCGAGGACCCCGTCGAGTTCAACCTGGTCGGCATCAACCAGGTGCAGATGCAGGAGGGGATCGGACTCACCTTCGCGGCGGCGCTCCGCGCCTTCCTCCGCCAGGACCCCGACATCATCATGGTCGGCGAGATCCGCGACTTCGAGACCGCCGAGATCGCCATCAAGGCCGCGCT
>CAZWAX010000722.1:0-2093 GCA_964631985.1 uncultured Polyangiaceae bacterium
TGGGGGCTGGCCGACCGTTGGTTTTGTGACGTCCGGCTGCGGGGCGGAATCTGACTGCGCCTTCCTCACTACCTCCCAGGCGCGCTGGCAATACGCCGCCGACAGCGTCGGGTGGGGCTTCGCGCAGGGCAAGACCATGCTCCTGAAGCGGAGCGATTTCGCCCGCGCCGGCGGCCTTCGTGCTCTCGGCGCCGAAGTCGCGGAAGACGCTGTCCCCCCCGACGCGCGACGCCAACGTGATCCGGCCGAGCGTCCCGAGCCCGGTCGCGGCCGTCGGGGTGGCCGTCGCCGGCCGCAGCTTCTCAAACGAGGACATCGTCCGACGCTCCACCCGCCACGACCAGCTTGCCGTCGGCCTCGAGGTCGCGCACCGCGGCGACGATGCGCTGCTGCGCCGCCTCGACGTCCTTCAGCCGTGCCGGCCCCGACGAGCCCAGGTCCTCGCGTAGGATCTCGGCGGCGCGGCTCGAGACGTTCGCGAAGATCTTCTCGGAGAGCGCCGGGCTCGCGGTCTTGAGCGCCAGCAGCAGGTCCTCGCGCGCGACCTCCTTCAGCAGCGTCTGCATGCTGCGATTGTCGAACTGCAGGCAGTCCTCGAAGGTGAACAGCATCGCGCGGATCGAGCCCGCGAGCTCGGGATCGCGCTGCTCCAGGTCCTCGAAGATGCGGCCCTCGGTCGCCTTGTCGGCGTGCTTCATCATTTCCGCGACGACTTTCGGGCCGCCGGCGGACTTGCCGGTCTCGCGCGCCAGGCCCTTCACCTGATCGCGGAGGATGACGCCGACCTCCTGCACGACCGACGGTGGGATCGCCGCGTCGAGCCGCGCGAGGCGCTCGACGAGCTCGGTCTGCAGCGCTTCCGGCAAGCCGCGCAGCACCAACATCGCCTGCGAGGGCGTGAGGTGGGCGAGGATCAGGGTCGCGATCTGCGGATGCTCGGTCTCGAGCAGGCGGGCGAGACCGTCCGGCGGCACGCCTTCGAGGGCGCGCGAGAGTCCGGTCGACTCGCCGGCCGGCAGCTGATCGAGCTCGGCGAGGATCTCGTCGCGATTGACGGCGGTCGACGCCTCGCCACCCCCGAGCGTCTGACTCACCAGCGAGCGGGCGAAGAGCAGACCGTCGACCCGCATGCCGCGCGAGCCGGTGACGCGCTTCCGATAGTCCTGCTCGACGCTCCGCAGGTGCTCGGCCGGGACCGACCGCATGCGGGCGAGCGCCTTGGTGACGACGCGCACTTCGCCCTCGTCGAGATGGCGGAAGACCTCGGCCGCCACCTCCTCGCCGAGCGAGAGCAGGAGAACGGCGGCCTTGTCGATGCCCGTGAGCTCGTCGGCCATCGTTTACTTCTGCGCCAACCACTGGCGGATGACTTCCGCGGTGTGCTCGGGGTTCTGGCTCGCCATCTGGAGCATGCCGGCCGGGACGGGCAGATCGGCGCCGCCACCGGTTCCTCCGACGGTCGCACGCGCGGTCGGCGGCGGAATGTAGGGCTGCGATGCTACCACCGGCGCGCGATTCGCCATCGCGAGGAGGAACGGGCGGATCACCGTCATCAACACCACCAGCACGACCACGAGGCCCGCCACGCGCCACAGCACCTCGGAGAACGCACCGACCTGCGCCAACATGCCGGGCGGCTCCGGGGCTTCGAGGGCCGCCGGCTCCTGGAAGGGCGCGCTCGCGACCTCGATCTGGTCGCCGCGATCCTCGTTGAACCCGACCGCCCGCTTGATGAGCTCGCGGTAGCGGTCGATCTCCTCCTGCGGCCGCGGCACGAAGGTGCGGGCCTCGCCCTCCCCCGTCCACGTACCGTCGACCAGGACGGCGACCGACAGCTTCTTCACCGCCCCCATCTGCTCGATGCGGCGGCTCGTGATCTTGCTGATCTCGTAGCTGAGCGCCGTGTCCTCGCGCTCCTGGCTGGGTCCGCTCGCCGCCGCGTCCGCCGCCGGCTCGTTGGTGATCTCGGAGCCCGCAACGCCGCCGCTGCTCCCCTGCGCGCTGGTCTCCTTCGAGCGCTTCTCGTTCCGCACCGCGACGCGATCGGGGTCGAAGCTCTCCTCGGTCTTCTCGACCTGCGCCATGTCGAGCGC
>CAZWAX010000723.1:0-2056 GCA_964631985.1 uncultured Polyangiaceae bacterium
AGCGTCTGCGCCAGCTGATCGCGCGGGTGACGAAGGCCTTCGAGGCGTTCGACTACGCCCACGCGCTGCAGGAAACGGAGTCGTTCTTCTGGCACGACTTCACCGACACCTACCTCGAGCTGGTGAAGCACCGGGCACGCGACGATGCCGGCGGCTCGGCGATCGCGGGGCTGCGCCTCGGCCTCGGCGTGCTGCTCCGCCTCTTCGCGCCGGTCCTGCCCTACGTGACCGAAGAGGTGTGGTCGTGGGTGCTCGCCGCGGAAACCGGGCATCCGAGCATCCACCGCGCGCCGTGGCCGTCGCAGGGCGAGCTCGCCACGGTCGCCGCACCGCAGGACGCGGGCTGCTTCGACGTCGCGGTCGCATGCCTCGCTGCCATCAACAAGGCCAAGTCCGAGGCCGGCGTCTCGCCGGGACGCGGGGTCGTCGCCCTGACGATCGCGGCGCATCCCGCCACCCTGACGACGCTCGCGACCGTGCAGGGCGACGTGCTCCGCTCCGCACGGGTCGAGCGCCACACGACGGTCGCCGAGAGCGCGCTCGCGCCGGCGACCTTCGAGATCCGCGCCGCCGAATGGGTCGCGGCGGTGGAGGCCTGAGACGGTGGGCGCTGAGCACACGGCGCGGATCACCGCGCTGGCGCAGCATCCGTCGACCCACCGGCTGGTCGCGGCCGCGCTCGAGGAGGACCTCGGGCGTGGCGACGTGACCAGCGCCGCCGCTTTGCCGCCCGGCCTGCGCGCGACGGCGACGATCACGACCGAAGAGCCCTGCGTCGTCGCCGGGCTCTTTCTCGCGCCGCTCGCGTACCGGCTCGTCGATCCTTCGCTCGTCGTCGAGGTGCTGGCCGACGACGGGTCCGCCGGTGGGGTGGAGACTCCGATCGTGCGGATCGCGGGCGCGGCGGCCGGGATCCTCGCCGGCGAGCGCGTGGTCCTGAACCTGCTCCAGCATCTGTCGGGTGTCGCCACCCTCACGCGCCGTTTCGTCGACGCGGTCGCGGGCACGAAGGCGGCGATCGTCGACACGCGAAAGACCATCGCCGGCCTCCGCCTGCTCGCGAAGCACGCCGTCGCGATGGGCGGTGGCGTCAATCACCGTTTCGGGCTCGACGACGGCATTCTGATCAAGAACACGCACGTGGCGCTCGGCGGCGGCACGGCGGCGGTCGTGGCGCGCGTGCGTGAGCGCGCGCCTTCGGCGCTGCGGGTGCAGGTCGAGTGTCGGAGCGCCGCCGAGCTCGAGGCCGCGCTCGCCGCCGGAGCCGATGCGGTGCTGCTCGACAACCAGACGTCCGAGGAAGCGGCGGCGTTGATCCGTCTGGTCGCCGGCCGCGTTCCGGTCGAGGTGTCGGGCGGCATCACGCTCGCCAACGTCGCCGCGTATGCGCGGGCCGGCGCGGACCGCATCTCGATCGGGGCGCTCACCCATTCCGCACCGGCCGTCCCACTGCATCTACGCATCCGCGCGGAGACGTGAGCGTGGCGCCGGAGCGTAGCGGCATGGTGACGGTCGATCGCATCCTGTCCCTGCTTCGACGCGAGCCGGTCGTCTCCGGCGAGGCGCTCTCCGCCGCCCTCGGGATCTCGCGTGCCGCCGTCTGGAAGCACGTCGAGGCGCTCCGCGCCGAGGGCTACCGCATCGAGTCGCAGCGGGCGCGCGGCTACACGCTCGCGGGCGGGCCCGATCGCCTGATTCCGGCGGAGATCGAGCGCTACCTCACGACCGAGCGCTTCGGCCGCCGGCTCGCGTGCTTCGAGAGCATCGATTCGACCAACGTGCACGCGGCTCAGCTCGCCCGCGAGGGCGCCCCCGAGGGGACGCTCGTGCTCGCCGAACGGCAGACGGCAGGACGCGGGCGGCTCGGACGCAGCTGGGTGTCGCCGGCGCGCGTGAACCTCTACGCGAGCTTCGTCCTGCGGCCCCGCCTCGCGCCGGCCGACGCGCCACAACTGGCGCTCGCGGCCGCGGTGGCCGTCGCGCGGGCGCTGGAGCCGCTCGCGCCGGGTCGGGTGCTGATCGGGTCGGTGGTGCGGCTGAGGTGGACCTGCGTGCC
>CAZWAX010000724.1:0-2051 GCA_964631985.1 uncultured Polyangiaceae bacterium
GGCCGTGCGGGATCATGATCGGGGGGCCGGCGGCGGTGTTTCTCGCGCCGCGCTTCATCGAAGAGGTCGACTTCTTCAGCATCGGCACCAACGATCTGATCCAGTACCTGCTCGCCGTCGACCGCAACAACTCGAAGGTCGCACCGCTCTACGAGCCGCTGCATCCCGCCGTGCTCGGCGCGATCGGCGAGGTTGCACAAGCCGCGAAGGACGCCGGGAAGCTCGTCGGCATGTGCGGCGAGATGGCGTCGGATCCGCTCGCGACGTTGCCGCTCCTCGGCATGGGCCTCGACGATCTCAGCATGGGGCCGTTCTTCGTGCCCGTCATCAAGCGCTTCATTCGCTCGGTGCCGTTCTCGCTCGCCGAGGAAGTGGCGCGCGACGTGCGCACGCTCAGTACCGCGAAGGAGATCAAAGGCTATCTTTTCTCGCGCCTGAAAGAGCTCGGCGTGATCGAGCTCATGGACATTTATCACTAGCCCCTGCGCTGATTGACAAGGTTCTGGCCCGTCGATAAGCGACCTTGCCCGCTGCAAAAGGAGGCGTCCATGTGGCTGCGCGAGGAAGACGAGGACTTCGACGACGACGACGAGTTCGACGATGACGACGACGATCTCGATGACGACGACGATGAGGACGACGACGACGAGGAGTGGAACGCCGACGATTGATCGTCGGCGCGGACGCTGAGCGGCGGACCCGAGGACACGATGGGGACGAGTCGTGCGTGGGACGCTCCGGCCTTCCCCTTCGAGCGGGTCGACATCCGTGAAGGCGAGCTCTGGCTACGGCCACTGCTCGCCGCCGACGCGTTCTCGCTGTTTCGGCTGATCGACACCGAGCGCGAGCGTCTCGGACGCTGGCTGCCCTGGGTCGAGGAGACCCGGACCGAGCGCGACAGCGCGCGCTTCATCGCCGACGCCACCGAAGAGCGTCGCCGCCGGCGGAGCCTGGTACTCGCCATCTGTGTCGACGGCACGATCGTCGGCACGATCGGTCTGCACTACGTCGAGTGGTTCGATCGCTCGGCCGAGCTCGGGTACTGGATCACGTCGGGGGCCGAGGGCCGCGGCTACGTGACGCGGGCGGCACGCGCGGTACTGAGCTTCGCGTTCGGAGCCGTCGGCTTGCATCGCATCGTCGTGCGGTGCGCGGTCGGGAACGAGCGGAGCTCACGGGTGGCGGAGCGTCTCGGGATGCGACGGGAAGGCTTGTTGCGGGAGGCGCATTTCGTTGGCGGTCGGTTCCTTGATCAGCACCTCTACGCCTTGCTTCGCCACGAGCACGTCGCCGACCGCTGAAATCGGCCGACTGCTGCGTTGCTCTCTCGCTCGCTTGTGCGGCGTAGCTCCGCTACGCCTCCGCGCTCGCTCGGTCGCGCCTTGCATTCGGTCGATTTGAGCGGTCGGCTCTGGTCGCGTAGCTGATCGGGTAGCTCTCGGAGGGTGACATGGATCTGCAACTGAAGGACAGAGTCGTCGTCGTTACTGGGGGGGCGTCTGGGATTGGGTTGGTGACGGCCCGGACCTTCGTCGGGGAGGGTGCCAGGTTGGTGCTCGGGGATGTGAACGAGCACGCGCTCGAGACGGTCGTTGCCGAGATTCGGGCGGGTGGGGGCACCGCGATTGGGCGGCGGGTGGATGTGCGGGAATATGCGCAATGTGAGGCGTTGGTGGCGCGAGCGGTCGAGGAGTTCGGGCGGGTCGATGTGCTCGTGAACAGTGCGGGGGTGGGGGGGATTCCGCGGCTCTTTAGCGAGTCGGCGCCGGACGATGGGGATTGGGATGCGATGCTGGACATCAATTTGCGGGGGCCGATGCATGTTTGTCGGGCGGTGGGGGGGCGGAGGAGCTTGGGACGAGGGCGCGTGCGAACGGCGCGGTCCGGCTCGGCGGGGGACAGGTCGCCGTGGGGGGGAAGGACATCGGTGCCATGGCGCGCGGCGAACTCCGCGCAGGCGTCGCGGGTGCGGCGAATCTCTCCGGCCCCGGGGAGGAAGACGAGCACATCGCCGTCCACGCCGTTGGCGAACAGGCGCTTGATGCCGGAGA
>CAZWAX010000725.1:0-2047 GCA_964631985.1 uncultured Polyangiaceae bacterium
AACATTTCCGTCCGCCGGTTCATGCGCTTCCAGCTCGGAGAAGGCATTGAGCAAAACCAAGGCGATGACGGGGCCCCTAAGCCCTAGTTCCAGCGGGGGAGCTGCGGATCCCGGCGCGTCGCCGCGGGGGTCCGCCATTTCCAATTCTGCGTTGCGCTACCGACGAGTCCTCCTGAAGATCAGCGGGGAGGCCCTGGCGGGAAGCGCCGGATTCGGCATCAGTGCCGACGCCGTCGGGACGTTCGCGCGCGAGATCCAGGAAGTTCACAACCTGGGATGCGAGCTGGCCGTCGTCGTGGGCGGCGGGAACATCTTCCGCGGCTTGGCCGGTAGCGCCTTCGGCGTCGACCGTGCGACCGGCGACTATATGGGCATGCTGGCGACGGTCATCAACAGCCTCGCCCTGCAGAACGCGCTCGAGAAGCTCGGGGTCAGCACCCGGGTGCAGTCGGCGATCGCCATCCAGGAGGTCGCCGAGCCATACATACGCCGGCGGGCGATGCGCCATCTCGAGAAGGGCCGAGTCGTGATTTTCGGTGCCGGGACCGGCAACCCGTACTTCTCGACCGATACCGCCGCGAGCCTGCGTGCGATGGAGATCGGGGCGGAGGTCATCCTCAAGGCCACCAAGGTCGACGGTGTGTACAGCGCCGATCCGGCCATTCACGCCGACGCCGTCCGCTATCACGAGCTCACCTACATCGAGGTCCTGAACCGCGAGCTCAAGGTCATGGACTCGACGGCGATCTCGCTCTGCATGGACAACGCGTTGCCGGTGATCGTCTTCAATCTGCTCGAGGCCGGCAACATCCGAAAGGCCGTGCTCGGAGAGCCGATCGGTACGATCGTGCATGCGCGAGCCAAGCCTGGCGGTGTCGCGGCTGGCGCGGGGAAGGGGGAGTGAATGGGCTCGATCATCGATGATTGCAAGCAGGAGATGGAGCAGACGGTCGTGGCGTTCAAGCGCGATCTGTCGCGGCTCCGGACGGCGCGCGCCACGACGGCGCTCCTCGACGGCATCATCGTCGAGTACTACGGCGCCAAGACGCCGTTGAATCAGCTCGCCTCGCTGTCGGCTCCCGAAGCGCGGTTGCTGGTGATCCAACCATTCGATCGCACCGCCATCGGGGACATCGAACGGGCGATCCAGATGTCCGACCTCGGGCTCACGCCGCAAAACGACGGCAAGATCGTCCGCATTCCGATTCCCGACCTCACCGAAGAGCGTCGCCGCGATCTCGTGAAGCACGTGAAGAAGGTCGCCGAGGAATTCCGCGTTTCGGTGCGCGCGCATCGTCGCGACGCCATCGAGATGATGAAAGAGCTGCACAAGGAGAAGGAGCTCACCGACGACGACCTGAAGCGCGATCAGGAGCGTATCGAGCATCTCACGAAGGAGTACGTGGAGAAGGTCGACAAGATCCTGAAGACCAAAGAAGACGAGATCATGGCCGTCTGATGGTCGAGATCGACAAGGAACGCTTGCCACGGCACGTGGCGATCATCATGGACGGCAACGGGCGGTGGGCGACGCAGCGGGGCCTCACGCGCATCACGGGGCACCGGCGCGGGAAGCAATCGGTGCAAGAGATCGTCGAGACCGCCCGGCGTCTCGGTATCCAGTATCTCAGCCTCTACGCTTTCTCGACCGAGAACTGGCAGCGGCCGCGCGACGAGGTCGCCGCGCTCATGCGCTTCCTCCGCCACTACCTCGCGGCCGAGCTCAAGAAGATGATGAAGAACGGCATTCGTCTCCTCGCGATCGGCAATCTCCGGAAGCTGCCGCGCGAAGTGCAGGCGGCGCTTCGTCAGACCATCGAGGACACCCGTCAGAATACCGGCATGACGGTGATCCTGGCGGTGAGCTACGGCGGGCGCGAGGAGATCACCGAGGCGGTGCGCGCGATCGCGCGCCGCGTCCGGCGCGAGGACATCGATCCCGAGGACGTGGATCAAGATCTCGTCGCGGCGCATCTCGGGACCGCCGGCGTGCCCGATCCCGATTTGCTCATCCGGACCAGCGGAGAGATGCGGATCAGCAATTTCC
>CAZWAX010000726.1:0-2046 GCA_964631985.1 uncultured Polyangiaceae bacterium
ACCTCACCGGCTTCGCGCTCTGGCCGACCTCGGGCGGCTTCGAGATCAGCGCCGGCCGCGGCATGGACGTGAACCTCGCCGGCGTCTCCGCGACCGTGAAGGACCATCCCGGCTTCGAGCGCAGCGAAGCCCGTTTCTTCTGGATCTACTACCACGACGGCCGCCCCTCGAACGGCGACGTGGTGGTGCTCGACAACCGCGCGCCGGCCGTCCGCCAAGGCGACCGCCGCGACCTCGACGTCCACACGCTCGGCGCCAACGCGCTCCACGTCGAGCCGCTGGGCCCCGGTCAAGCGGACGCGCTCGTCTGGGTCGCGGGACAAGTGGGGGATTGGCAGTCGCTCGCGCAGGCGTCGTGGGCGCTCGCGCTCGAGCTCGGGTACCAATGGCCCGATGTCTGGTCGGCGCCCTGGCTGCGTGCCGGCTTCTTCAAGAGCTCGGGAGACGGCGATCCCGACGACGACGACCACCACACGTTCTTCCAGCTGATCCCGACGGCCCGGGTGTACGCGCTGACGCCCTTCTACAACCTGATGAACAACCAGGATCTGTTCCTGCAGCTGATCGCGAAGCCCTTTGCGGGCGTCACCCTGCGGAGCGATCTGCACTGGCTCCAGGTCTCGAAGGGCGACGACATCCTCTACTTCGGCGGCGGCGCGACCAAGCAGGATTTCTTCGGATACGGCGGCACCGCGGCCGGTGGCGACCGGCAGGTCGGGTACGTGGCCGAGGTGTCCGCGAGCTGGAAGCCGCTGCCGATCCTGGAGCTCGCGGCCTACTACGGCCACGCCTTCGGCGGTGCGGTCGTCGAGAACGGCTTCCCGGGCCGCGACGACATCGACTACGGATTCGTGGAGACGACGATCTCGTTCTGAGGGTGGTTCTCATTCTCGCGAAGTGATCGACCCGATCTTCCCGAGAATCGGAGCCGAGCCGTTCGCGCCTGGTTCCCGCGCGTCGCTTCCGGTCTCCCTCGCGCTGGCACGCCCCCTGCTTTCCTCAGATCGCATGGTGGTGCGACCGAACGGAGCGTTCGACCAGGCGCCGTTCATGGTGTTCTGGGAGACCACGCAGGCCTGCGACCTCGTCTGCAAGCATTGCCGCGCCGATGCGCGTCCCGCGCGCGATGCCGGCGAGCTCAGCCTCGACGAGGGCCGGCGCCTCCTCGACGAGATCCGGGCGATGGGGTGTCCGCTCGTGGTGCTGACGGGAGGCGACCCCGCGAAGCGTCCCGACCTCGTCGAGCTCGTCCGCCACGGCAGCGCGATCGGTCTCCGCGTCGCGCTCACGCCGAGCGCCACGCCGCTCGTGACGCGCGACCTCCTCGCGCGCCTCGCCGACGCCGGTCTCGCGCGCCTCGCGGTGAGCCTCGACGGCGCGACCGCGGCCTCGCACGACGGCTTCCGCGGCGTCGTGGGCAGCCATGCGCGCACGCTCGAGATCCTCCGCGACGCGCGCGACATCGGGCTCACCCTCCAGGTCAACACCACCGTGACCGACGAGAACGTCGGCGAGCTCGAGACGATCGCGGAGCAGCTCCGGGCGTATGCCATCAGCCTCTGGGGCGTCTTCTTCCTCGTGCCGACCGGGCGCGGCGAGGCCCTGCGCGTGCTGGAGCCCGCGGCGACCGAAGCGGTTCTCGAGCGGCTCGTCGCGATCGCGCAAACCGCGCCCTTCGACGTCCAGACGACCGCGGCCCCCGCTTTCCGCCCGCTGCCCCCACCGCGATGTGAGCCACGCCTTCCGATTTCGACCATGCCGCCATGGCGACTTTGGCCTTGACCTGATCGCATGCATCAATGAGTGCATCCACCGGCGCTGACATCAATCCAGGCCAGTTATCAGGCTCCACAAATTCTTCAATGCAGTGAACGACGCAACCCGGATGGATTTGCGCAATGCGCTCGCGCATGGCGTGGACCTTGGCCTGGCCCACGGTTTCAGATACTGCGTGAATCTGGCGATTGATGTTGGATTCGGCGACGTGGTCGAGATCGATCAGCGTCAAGCGCCCGACCCCACTGCGCGCCAGCGCCTCCACCGCCC
>CAZWAX010000727.1:0-2028 GCA_964631985.1 uncultured Polyangiaceae bacterium
ACCAACTCGGAAAACCTGCAGGACTTCCGCTGGGAAGCGGACGAGGCGCGCCTCATCCGCACGCTCGAAGGCGCGCGCAACGACGTCGTGGATCGCCGCGACGTCGGCGGGGCTCTCGTCGCGAATGTGAAGCGCGGTCGCCATCGGGCCGTGCTTAGCAGCGGGCCGAATCGCCTTGCCAGAGCCCGGCGCGGCGTCCATTCTCTCGTTGAACTGACCCCGGCCGGACGGAGGATCTCCCATGAGCGACGCGTGGCAACAGACGGCGTGCATCCTGTGCAGCGTGAATTGCGGCATCGAGGTGAAGGTCGACGACGGCCACATCACCAAGGTGCGCGGCGACCGTGCCCATCCCGGCTCGCGCGGCTACGCCTGCGAGAAGGCGCAGCGACTCGATCACTACCAGAACGGCCGGCATCGCTTGTCGTCGCCCCTCCGCCGGCGCGCCGACGGCACCTTCGAGGAGATCGACTGGGACACCGCCATCCGTGAGATCGCCGCGAAGCTGGTCCACGTCCGCGACACCTACGGCGGATCGACGATCTTCTATTACGGCGGCGGCGGCCAGGGGAATCATCTCGGCGGTGCGTACAGCGGCTCGGTGCGGAAGGCGCTCGGCTCGATCTACACCTCGAACGCGCTGGCGCAGGAGAAGACGGGCGAGTTCTGGGTCGACGGGCAGCTGTACGGCCGCCCGCGCTGCCACACGACCGGCGACTTCGAGCGCGCCGAGGTGTCGGTGTTCGTCGGCAAGAACCCGTGGCAGTCGCACGGCTTCCCGCGGGCGCGGGCGATCCTGCGCGAGATCGCGAGCGACGGTCAACGAGCCCTGATTGTAATAGACCCGCGTCGCACCGAGACCGCCGAGCTCGCCGACTTCCACCTGCAAGTGAAGCCGGGGACGGACGCATTTTGTCTCGGGGCGCTGTTGGCCGTGCTCGTGCAGGAAGACCTCGTCGACCACGCGTTTCTGAAAGAGCACACGACGAACGACGCGGGCATCTTCGCGGCGCTCCGCACGATCCCCGTCGGCGAGTACTGCGCGCGCGCCGGCGTGCCCGCGGAGCTCGTGCGCGCGGCGGCGCGGCGGATCGCGGCCGCCGAGAGCGTCTCGATCTTCGAGGACCTCGGCATCCAGCAGGCCCCGCACAGTACGCTGAACTCCTACCTCGAGAAGCTGATCTACGTGCTGACCGGGAACTTCGCGAAGCCCGGCGGCATGAACATCCACACCCGCATGGCGGGGCTCGGCGGCGGCAAGGAGGGCGGCAAGACCAGCCCCGTCGGCGGGCATCGCATCATCACGGGCCTGATCCCCGCGAACGTCATCCCCGACGAGATCCTGACCGACCACCCGAAGCGCTTCCGCGCGATGATCGTCGAGAGCACCAATCCGTGCCACTCGCTCGCCGACAGCCAGCGCATGCGCGAGGCGCTCGACGCGCTGGAGCTGGTGGTGGTGATCGACGTGGCGCTCACCGAGACGGGCCGGCACGCGCACTACGTGCTGCCGGCGCCGTCGCAGTTCGAGAAGTGGGAGGCGACGTTCTTCACGCTCGAGTTCCCGCACAACGTCTTCCAGCTGCGGGCGCCGCTCTTTCCGGCGCTGCCGGGGACGCTCCCCGAGCCCGAGATCCATCGGCGGCTGGCGCGCGCGATCGGCGCGCTCGACGGGGTCGACCTGGCGCCGCTGCACGCGGCCGCGGCGGAGGGCCGGGCGGCGTTCGCGCCGGCATTTCTCCAGTTCACCATCGAGCGTCCGGATCTCACCGGGCTCGTGCCGGTCATCCTCTACGAGGTCTTGGGTCCGACGTTCGGCGCCGGCAACGAGGCCGTGGCCCTCCTGTGGGGCGCCGCGCACACGTGCGCGATGAGCTATCCGGAATCGGTGCGGCGCGCCGGGTTCGCGGGCGACGGTCCGGCGCTCGGCGAAGCGCTCTTCGAAGCCATCCTCACGCGTCGTTCGGGCGTGACCTTCACCGTCGACGAGTACGACGAGACCTGGCGCCGGCTCGCGACGCCCGACGG
>CAZWAX010000728.1:0-2023 GCA_964631985.1 uncultured Polyangiaceae bacterium
ACCAGCTCTCGAGGCGCCGCGCCAGCGCCCGGCCGCCCCGCCGTACGAGCCGTTCCTGCACCCCGCGCGGCAAGAGTGTGAGCGCCGCCCGCCGCACGCCCCGTGCGACCCGCGCCCCGACCTCGCGACGCCCGGCCCGAAACGTGAGCCACCCGTGCTCGGCGAGCCAACGGTTCAGGTGGAGCACCGTGGTGCCGGCACCGCCGAACCCGTGGTCGGACGCGACCAGCACGGTCGCGGCGCTCGGCAGCGCTTCGAGGATGGCGCCGAGCGCCGCGTCGAGTCGGCGGTAGACGTCACGGAGCGCGCTCCCGAACCGGCGTGCGCCCTCGGGATCGAAGCGCGGCGAGCGCGGATCGGCGAACATCCAGAAATGGTGACTCGCGGTGTCCGCCTCGCCGAAGAGCATCATGAAGCAGTCCCACCGCTCGCGGCGGAGCACCCAGCGCGCGAGATCGCGTTTGCGATCGACGGCGGCCAAGAGCTTCGGGAGCGCGTCGGCGTGCCATCCGGGCCCGATCGTCAGCTCCTGGAAATCGGTGATGGCATACGGTCCGACCGCCGCCGTCATCTCGGCGTAGAACCCCGGCGGATGCACGAACGATCCGTCGATGCCAGTCGCGACCGGGCTGTCGAAGCCGCCCACCATGATCCCGTTCACGGGCTCGGGCGGATAGGTCGTCGGCACGCCGATCACGGCGACCCGGCGCCCGGCGTCGGAGAGCAGCTTCCACATCGTCGGGACGCGACGGTCGCGGCTGCCGACGAAGGCGACCTCGTAGGTGCCCGGCACCCGGCGGGTGAAGTCGAAGATTCCGTGCTTTCCGGGATTGGTGCCGGTCATGAACGACGACCAGGCAGGGAACGTCACCGGCGGAATCGTGGAACGCAGCACCCCGTACGCCCCGCTCCGCCGGAGCGCTGCGAGCACGGGCATGTCCCCGGCCTCGAGATACGGCCCGGCGAGGTCCCACGTCGCCCCGTCGAGCCCGATGATCGCGATCACGGGATCGTCAGTGCACGTATCCGAGCGCCCGCAGGCGCTCTTCGCTGGCGGCGTCGATCGCCGTTCCGGTGGACTCGACGGCGATCGACTCGGCGTGACTCTGCACCGTGCTCATGTCGGCGGTGAGCTTGTTGGCGACCTCGCTCTGGGTCTCGATCAGATCCTTCTGCTCTCCGGGATCGGAGCCCACGTCGAAGAGCTCATGCTCCGGGAGGCCACGCGGGTTGCCCGGGTTCGCGTGGATCACCTTCATGCCGCCGCTCCGATAGGCCTGCAGGCTGTTGCCCTCGAGCTCGTTCTCGGCGAACGCGTGGTCGCGCGGTGCCGGGGCGCCCGCGGCGAGGCCGAGCGGCTTCCCGACCATCGTCTTCGGCACCGCCAGACCGGCGCCTGCGATGATCGTGGGCGCGATGTCGAGGCTCGAGACGACGGCGTCGTTCACGACGCCGCTTGCTCCGCCCCGCGGCGGCTTCACGAGCAGCGGCACCGCGAGCTGCTCGTCGTACAGCGTCGTGCCGTGCCACCACCCCCCGTGCTCGTGGAACTCCTCGCCGTGGTCGGCGGTGAGCACGACGAACGATTCGTCGTAGAGGCCCTTGGCCTTCAGCTCGGCGAAGAGCTTGGCGAGCTCGGAGTCCAGGAACCGGATCGCGCCGTCGTACGCGTCGCGGTACTTGTCGGCGAGCGACGGGTCGGGATTCGGGTTGGCGACACGCGCGTAGGCCTCGCCGTTGTAAGGGTGCACGAAATACGGATCGTGCGGCTCCATGTAGTGCAGGAACATGAAGAACGGCCGCTTCGAGTCGCGCGCCGCGAGCCAATCGAGCCCGTGCTTCGAGACGACGTCGGCGGGTTGATAGTAGTTCTCGACCCACTTCTTCTTCGAGATGAAGCGCTCGCGGATGAGGCGGAGCTGGTTATAGATGGTCAGTTGGGCCGCCGACTCGGTCGCGCCGAAAAAGAACTCCGGCTCGAGGAAGACGTACTGGTCGAAGCCCTGCTGGAAGCCGAAGAGCG
>CAZWAX010000729.1:0-2022 GCA_964631985.1 uncultured Polyangiaceae bacterium
GGCGGTGGACCACGAGCTGCTCGGCAGCGCCGGGGCGATCTGCACGCGCCCGGGCTCCTCGAGCCCGACGCGGCAGGTCTGGCTGTAGGTGGCGCCGAAGGTCGGGATCCACGCCGAGTGCTTCCCCGCACCGCCGGCGACGAGGATGCGGATGTCCTCCGGCGCGCGCGCCACGGGAATGCGTCCGCCCCACTCGTCGAGGCGCTTCTTGTAGCCGCCCCACGTGCTCGCCTCGTCGAGCTTCTTCTTGCCGATGCGGTCCACGGACACGCGCGCGTGCTCGAACAGATACGCCTGCGCGGCCTGGCGTGAAAAGCCGCTCTTCGCGATCACCTCGGCGTGCTCCGGGCCGAGCACGACGAATTGATCGCCACCCTGGTAGATCGTGTTGGCGCCCGGCGTCGACATGGTCTCGGCGATGGTGAAGAGGATCTCCTCGCCCGCGTCCGACTGATGATCGTTGACGTTGTGCGGCCCCTCGACGGCCGCGACGGTCACCGCGCTGTCCTCCGCCGACAGGCCCACGGACACCCGGAATGGCTCCCAGGGGCTCCGCGCCTCGTTCTCGGCGAAGCAGAAGCTCCACTTCGCCGGCGTGCCCTGCGTCGCGCGGTCGATCGCGCTCTCGCTCTCGCCGTCGCCGGGACGCGCGCCGCCGACGTTCATCATCACCAGGCGTACGGCGCGGCCGATGGTGCCGTTGGCGCGGTTGCCCTGCCCCATGCAGCCGGCTCCGGCGCTCATGCCGGCCTCGGCGGCGGCCGGCCCGTGCACGAGCACCATGAGCGCACAGGGGTGCGTCGTCATCTGCATGCCGTACAAGTTGAAGATCGGCACGTTCATGGCCGTGATGGCCGCCTCGAGGATCGGCATGAAGCTCGGCAGACAACCCGCCATGACCGCGTTGGCGGCGAGCTGTCGCACCGAGATCGGCGCACCGCGCGGCGCGATCGTCCCGAGGGAGTGCTCGGCGTCGTGAAGGGCGGCGGTGCAGAACCGCGCCACCCGCTCACGCGTCGGCGGAACGACGGGAAGCCCATCGGTCCATCCCCACGCATAGAGCTGTTCGGCGACGAGCGCGTCGTCGCCGTCGAGCGCGATCTCCTGCTGGTCCGAGCCGGGACGGGGCATCACGCTCATCATGCCACCGCCTTCGCCTGATTCCCGGTGAGCGCGAGGACCACCTGGTCGAGCGTCGTGGCCACGACCTTGGCCTTGGCGGCCTCGGGAGGAATGCCGCCGACGGGGTGCTCGACGACGGACAGCCCGAGATCGTCGGCGCCCTTGATCGCGAGGACCTGGCGCGAGAAAGCGTCGAACTGATCGCTCGCCATGCCGCACACCGCGAGACCACGCTGCGAGAGCTCCACCATGTCGGCGCAGGCCCAGGACGCGCACGAGCCGCAGTCGAGCATCGCGACCACGGCCGCCACGCAGTCGCGGGCGATCTCGTCGAGCATGGCCTCCTCCGCGCCGATGGACGGCACGCGCTTTACGTAGAGACGCGGCGAGATGCCGTGACGCGCCACCAGCCCCTCGGCGACGCCTTCGAGGATCTTGTCGGCGTTCATCTTGCTGTTGGTCAGGAAGCCGACGGTCTTCCCCTGGAGACTCGCGACCGCGGCGCGCTGCGTTCGCCGGAGCGGGATCTCTCCGCTCGTCGGATTGACGATGACCATTGGTTCCATGACCGCTCCCTCCTTGATATTACGATAGTCGTACTATACGATTGTCACACCTAATGCCAGGGAGCGACTCATGCACTTCCGCCTGACCGACGAGCAGCTGCAACTCCAAGCCACGGTGCGCGCCTTCGCCGACAAGGAGTGCGTGTCGCTGGCCGCGGAGTGGGATCGCGAGAACCGGGTCCCCGACCATCACTTCGAGGAGAAAGTCATCGCCATGGGACTCTATGGGATGACGCTCCCGGAGCGCTACGGCGGCGGGGGTCGCGAGCTCCTCGACGCCATCCTCGTGATCGAGCAGCTGGCACGCATCTCGCCCCTGTGCGCTGCGGGTGTG
>CAZWAX010000730.1:0-2019 GCA_964631985.1 uncultured Polyangiaceae bacterium
TACCGGCCTCGAGCCCGTGTTCAAATTTCTGCGCTTCTCGGTGATCGCCAACAACAGGTGGAACGGCTCGACGGAGATGTACGTGCCCCGGAGGCCGCGCTTCAGGAGGCTCCAGAAATTCTCCACGTTGTTCGTGTGCACGTTGCCGTCCACGTACGCGATCGAGTGATCGATGACCTTGTGCTCGTACTCGACCGGTGAGTACGACTCGGCGAAGATCTTGTAGGAGCCAAGCTCGTCGGTGTGCACCTGCGTCTTCGGCTCGACGTGCTTGACGATCGCCGGCAGGAGCGACTTCCGGCGCCGATCGCCGACAACGCGCGCCACGACCTTGCCGCCCCGCTCCAGCATACCCATGACCACGGCCTTGCCCGAGTAGGCGTGCGGGCCACGGCTCGGCGAGCCGTCCGGCAACGGGCCGCGTGCCGTCTTGGCGCGCTGCTTCGCGTTCATCGCGCGGGCCTTGCCGCCGATGAACGTCTCGTCGACCTCCACGGCCTTGCCCTCGCCCCCGATCTTCAGCAGCGAGCCCTCCTGCATCGCGAGCCGCACGCGGTGCAACATGAACCATGCGGACTTCTGTGTGATGTCGAGGGCGCGGTGCAGCTCGTAGGAGCTGATCCCGTTCTTGCTGTTCGCCAACAACCAGAACGCGCACAGCCACTTATCAAGACCCATCGGTGAATCTTCCATGACAGTGCCGACTTTCACCGAGAATTGCTTGCGCGGGTGGTCACCCCCGCACTGCCATACGCGCCGGGTGCTGATATAACGCACTGCGTGAGAGCCGCAGGTCGGGCAGGAAATCTCCCCGTCCGGCCAGCGCATCGTGATCATGTACGCCAAGGCTATCGAGGGATCGGAGAAGTACTCGATGCACTCTTTCAGGGTGGCCGGCATCGCCTCGGTCCGCGGGTTTTTCTTCGGCATGGGGAAGACCGTACCGGGTTGGCGTCACTGTGTCAAGTATATTAGCACATATGAGGCCATGATGCGTTGGACAGGGTGGGTTGGACGGAAGGCGGATGGGGTTCTCGACGGGCTGGCCTGGCGGGCGGCCCGGAAGGCGGTCGACGTGGTGCGGTATCAGCCGCGCCAGCTCGATCTGGTGCTCGCCTGTGGCACCGACCAGCCCGAGATCCCGGCCCCGGTCGCCCGCTGGCTGGTCGACGCTCGGACGTGGCCACCCCTCCGGGAGGCCTCGGGCATCCCCCATCGCCTGGTCCGCCTCGTCGCCGCCGAAGCCGCGCGCTGGCTCGGTCCGACCGCTTCGGCCGTCGTGCGCTGGAGCTCCGGGGCGATCGCGGCCGCGGCCGATCATGCCGGGGCCTCGACGTTGCAGCAGCCGCTCCGCGCCCGCGCCCATCCCGGCATGCTCGTGCCGCACCCGCATCAGGTGGCCGTCATCGCGGTCGACATGCGCGGCTTCTCGCATCTGACGCGTGTGCTGCACGACACGCAGTACCTCGCCGACCTGATCGGCGAATACCTGACCGAGATGACCGAGATCATCGAGCGGCACCGCGGGGTCGTCTTCCAGTACACGGGCGACGGCCTGCTCGCGATCTTCCTGCCCGAGCTCGCCGGCACCGACGCGGCGACGATGCTCGAACGCGTCGTCCACGACGCCGGCCGGGCGCTGCACGAACGGTTCAACGAGCTGAACGCGCGCTGGCGCGCGCAATGGCGCGCCGACGGCCGCGACGTCACTACCATCGGTCTGGGGGTCGGCGTGAGCTTCGGCCGCGCGACGATCGGCCTCCTCGGTCCGTCCGGGAAGAAGCAGTTCGGCGTCATCGGCGAGCCGGTGAACCAGGCGGCGTTCCTCTGCTCGCAGGCCCCCGCCGGGACGCTGCTCGTCGAGCGCGACGCCTTCGTCCGCGCCGGCGCGCCGGTCCCCGCCGAGCGGGTGGTCCGCCTGCGCTCGAAGAAACGCCACCAGCGCATCGACACCATCATCCTCCGCGCAGGTTGCTGAAAAAGGGGCATCTGCGTCGTTGCTCCCTCCTTCGCTTGTGC
>CAZWAX010000731.1:0-1993 GCA_964631985.1 uncultured Polyangiaceae bacterium
TTCCCAGTGCTCTCAGAGCACTGCGGCCGGCCGCGTTTCTGTCACATCGAGGTTAACCATGAGAGAATTTTCTGACCTGCGAGAACCGCGGACATTCGGTAGCTACTTGGCGCGCCGCTACGTGACGTCTGCTGTGGAATGCTGCTTGCAGAGGTGGATCTTCAAGGGGCATGGCAGTGCGAAACGGATTGGTGTCCGGTTTGATTCGGTCCAGTGCTGAAACCCGAAAGCGCGCCGTTTGCTGGGTGGCGATGCTGATCGGCGCCACGTTCGCCACGTCGGCGATGGCAGATTATCCCGGGTCCTTCATGATGCCCCCCTGCGGCATCACGAACAGCGACGCACGGGCGGCCGTCAGCGTCACGGATGGGGTGCAGATGCTGCGAGCAGCCGCAGGCCTCCCAAGCACCTGCGCGCTACGCGATGGCGCCGACGTCTACTACATGGCGTCGTGCGACATGAACGGCGACGGTCACATGACCGTGAGCGACGGGGTTAACGGCCTGCGCGCCTCGGCAGGTCTTCCGGCAGAGCAGCATTGCCCGCACGCCGCCTGCTACGTCAGGGAAGGGTCGACTTTCGGGCCGGGCGGAGAGTGTGACATGCCGCACTTCTACGCCGGCCAGGGTCAGCCGTCCTCCGATCCGCCGCCGGGGCCCGCATTCGCCGATCCCCCGATCGCTCCCAGCACGCGAAGCGGCAACGTCGTCGACGTCGACATCGACGCGCGGACTGCCGCCGATGACGTCGGCGGCTCGACGGCGACGTTCCTGACCTACGACGGTGCCTTCGTGGCCCCCGTGATCCAGGCGCGACGTGGGGACCGGCTTCGGGTCCACTTCACGAACTCGCTCCCCGCGACTGGCGCTACGAACTTGCTCGGCCATCCGCGGTTCGTGACGAATCTCCACGTCCACGGCCTTCACGTCACACCAGGCACGAACCCGAACGGCACGCCCGGCGACGACGTGTTTCGGTCCGTCGCGGCCGGCGGGGGACGCCTCGATTACGAGTACGATCTCTCGCTGCAGCCGGCTGGCTCCATGGGGCTCTACCACCCGCACCGGCACGGTGCCGTCGCCGAGCAGATCTGGGGCGGCATGATCGGCCCCATCGACGTTGTGGACGATCCGGATGGCCCGCTGGCCGCGTACGAGACGCACCTCCTCGTGTTCAAGGACATCTCGCTCGCGGGCGGAGCTCCGGCGCCTCACGACTCGATCATGGACTACATGATCGGCAAGGAGGGCAACCTGGTGACGGTGAACGGCCGGGTGAACCCGATCCTCGCGATCCGCCCTGGGCAAGTGCAGCGGTGGCGCATGTTCAATGCCAGCACCGCACGCTTCTTCCGGCTGAGCCTCGAGGGACATGCGCTGAACGTCATTGGCACGGACGGTGGCCTGCTCGACAAGCCATACTCCGTGAGCGAGATCCTGCTGTCGCCCGCCGAGCGGCTAGACGTGCTCGTGCAGGCATCCTCTGCTGGCGGCAACTTCCGGCTCCTCAGCTTGCCATACGATCGCGGCGCCATCGGGATGATGGGTGGGATGGGCGGCATGCCGGGATTGGGAGGCGCCCGCTCGGCGGAGACAACGCTCCTCACGCTCGAAGACACAGGAGCGTCGACGGATGACGCCTTGCCGACTCAGGTGGACCCCACGGCAACGCGGCTCGGCGTCGAGCCGAGCTCGCTACCACGGACGCGGTTCGTGCTGGGAATGCGAATGGGGCGGGGAACCATCAATGGCGTGAGCTTCGACGAGAGGGCCGACGGCACCGTGAATGCCTACGAGCACGACTCGAAGGTGGGGACCTATGAGGTCTGGGAGATCGTCAACCAGACTGGAATGGACCACCCGTGGCACCAGCATGTGAACGCCGCGCAAGTGCTTGCGGCCTACGGTCCCGATCCCGCGTTCGCGCCCTATGCCGAGTTCTACACCCGCGTGCCCGGGCTCAAGGACACGGTCATCGTCCCCAAGGGCGGCAG
>CAZWAX010000732.1:0-1992 GCA_964631985.1 uncultured Polyangiaceae bacterium
AATCCGCACGGTCTCGACGACGCCCTCGCCAAGGACGCGGCCATCCTCGAGGACGCGCCCATCCGCGGACCCGAAGGCGAGCGCGTACTTGGTCGTTCCGTCGACGGCGACCCGCCGCTCGCGCACGACCGGCGGCCGCCACGCGGTCGCCGCAACGAGCGCGGACCAGGCCCCCTCGGCGACCCCGGGAATGCGCGCAGGCAACGTCGCGGGCACGGCCGGCACCGCGTACAGCCAGCGCAGCACACGCCGGGCCCGGGCGGCACTGCCGAGCGCATCCGCGAGCTCGTCGACGGTGAGGCCGGGCAGACGCGCGGGCATCGCCCGCTCCGCACCTGCGGCGGACGCAGCGCGCACCTCCCGCGACCTCACCGCCGCCCCATCGCCACGCCGACGGCCACGCTCATCACGACCGCGCCAACCAGGGTCTGCACCGGCAGATGCTCGCCGAGCAGGAGCGCCTCGAGCGCCGCGGCGGTGAAGACCCCCGTCGCACACGTGAGGCTCCCGACCGAGGCCGAGGTGAACCCGAGCCCGTGGTGCAACATCCATTGGCCGCCGGCCGAGGTCACGATCACCCCGACCAGGGCCGCGACGCCGGCGAGCGACGGCGCCGGCACGCCCAGCAGCCACGCCGGCGCGGTGACGACCGTCCCGACCGCCATGAAGAAGACCGTGATCAGCGACGCGTCCTCGCTGTCGCGGAGATGGCGCGCCGTTGCCACCGCCCCACCCGCGAAGACGGCCCCCGTGAGCGCGATGCCGAGCCCCACCACGCCCGCCGTCCCGCTCGCCGCCTCGGGCCCGGCCACGAGCGCGAGCCCGACGAGGTTCAGCAGCATCGCGCCGACGAGACGCCCCGACATCGGCTCCTTGAGGACGAGCACCGCGATCACGGCGGTCGGGATCGGGTACATGCAGTGCAGGAGCGTGGCGAGCCCAGCCCCAATGCGCTCGATGGCGACGAAGTAACAGACGATCGCCGCGGCGCCGAGAACGCCTCGCAGGAGCACGCGCGAGAGATTGCCGGCCCGCGGGCGCAGGCGCTGCCCGCGCGCCAACGCGTAGAGCAGCACGAACGAGCCGGCGAAGCGGAGCCAGACGATCTGCAACGCCGGCATCTCGCGGGCGGCGAAGCGTACGCAGACCGCCATCACCGCGAAGAGCAGCGAAGAGCCGATCAGGACGGCGATGCCGTGCCGCACGCGCCGTCGCTCGTCGGGCGCGACCGTGACGACGGCGTCGATGGCGGCGGGAAGCATCGTGGCACGATGGCCAAGGCTCGCCCATGACGCAACCGACTTGACGCGGGCGAACGAAGCGGCGACAACGCTCGGCGATGCGGATTGGGTCCGAGGCGCACCTGACGCTCCTCTGTCGCGAGTTCATCGACACGCACGACCCGTTCGAGCCCGAGAAGCTGCCCTGGCCCGAGCTCGACACGCCGAGCGTCGCGAAGCTGCGGGCCCTGCCCTTCTGGGACGAGGCCATCCGCACCGAGCGCCGCACCGGGGCCAAGGTGACGGCCTACGCCGCGCAGGAATCGCCCGCGTTGCTCCGCGAGGCGGTCGCGCTGCAAGGCTACGAGGAAACCCGCCATGCCGCCCTCCTCGACACGCTGATGCGGCGCTACGACGTCCAGGCTGATCCCGGCCCCGCGCAGCCGTTGCCCCGCAACCTCGAGGCCGCCTTCATGCGGACGGGCTACGGCGAGTGCATCGACTCCTTCTTCGCCTTCGGCATGGTGGCCCTCGCGCGCGACACCGAGTTCCTGCCCCACGCGCTGCTCGACGTCCTCGAGCCGATCGTCCAGGAGGAGGTGCGCCACATCCTCTTCCTGGTGAATTGGGTCGCCTACAAGCGCCAGCAGCAGCCCGTGCTGCTGCGCCCGTGGCACCGCCTGCGCTGCGTCGCCTCCTTCGCCGGCGCGGCCTTCGACCGCGCCCGGTCTGCAGGCAACGTCGCCGGCAACGTCGGCAACGGCGCCTCCAA
>CAZWAX010000733.1:0-1990 GCA_964631985.1 uncultured Polyangiaceae bacterium
TGATCATGCCCATCGAGGTGAGGATCGAGGCCACCACCATGTCGAGCACGAGGAATGGGATGTACACGAGGAAGCTGATCGTGAACGCGGTCTTGAGCTCCGAGATCATGAACGCCGGGATCACCACCTCGGGCGGCACGTCGGCGGGCGTCGCCGGCCGCTCACGGCCCGAGACGCCGAGAAAGAGCGCCAGGTCCTTCTCGCGCGTCTGCCGCAGCATGAAGGAGCGGAGCGGCTGGAAGCCGCGCTCGAGCGTGTCCATCGCCGCCGCGTCGTTCTTCAAGTACGGCTGGACGGCTTGCTCGTTCACCTCGCGGATGGTCGGCATCATCACGAAGAAGGTCAGGAAGAGCGCGAGCGCGACGATCACCTGGTTGGGGGGCATCTGCTGCGTCCCCACCGCCTGCCGCATGAACGCGAGTACGATGACGATGCGGACGAACGCGGTGACGCCGATCATGATGGCCGGCGCGAATGAGAGCAGCGTGAACAGCAGCATGAGTTGCAAGCTCGTGGAGAGACCGTCGGTGCTGTTGCCGCCGACCTCCAATGAAAGCGCCGGGGCTGCGTGTGCGATCGCTGGCCACAGGGCAACCAAACCCGCAGCCACCAAACCCGCTGCGACCATCGCCGGCAGCCGATACGACCCCATCTGCTGCGTTGCTCGGTCGCTCACTTGTGCGGCGTGGCTAAGGCCACGCCTCCGCGTTCGCTCCCTCGCGCCTTGCATCTGGGGCCGTCTCGACTGCCGGCTAGGTGCCACGATCATCATCGCGCGAGGCCTGCCGAGATCGAGACGACGCTGCTGGTCGCGGTGGGCTTCGCTTCGCTCGCCAGTGGCGACAACATCGACACTGCTTCGTCCGTGAGACCTAGAAGCATCCGTTGGTTCTCTACCTCGACGATTGCTATCGACCTCTTGCCGCCTAGGGAGCGCATGGCGACTACCTTGATGGGGTTCGTAGCCGTTGGGATGAGGCCGCGGCCTTTGAGCCACCAATGGGCGAGCGTGGCCAGGGCCGAGACCAGCAGGACGGCGGTGATGGCGGGCCAGGCGATCTCGGGGGGACCGGTGGTCACTTGAGGCGCTCGACTCGTTCGGTTTGGCTGACGATCTCGGTCAGGCGGACGCCGAATTTGTCGTTGACCATGACGGCTTCGCCGCGGGCCACCGCACGGCCGTTGATCAGGACGTCGAGGGGCTCGCCGGCGAGCTTGGCGAGCTCGATCACCGAGCCGGCCGTCAGCGCGAGGAGCTGGCGTACCGGCATGCGGACGCGGCCGAGCTCGACGCTCACGCCGAGGGGCACGTCGAGAATGAGCTCCAGGTTGCCCGGCTCCCCTGCCGGTTGCGTCACCATCTGTCCTTCGTCCGCCATCGTCGCTCCCTCGTTCCTTCAGGCTGCCTTCGCGATCACGCGAACGGCGTTGTTGCCGCGGCTGACCCCGGGCACGCCGGTCAGCAATCGAATGCCTTCCACCGACACCGCGAGCGGGTCGTCGGAGCGCGTCTCGATGCCGATCAGGTCGCCCACCTTGAGTCTCAGGACCTCACGGGCCGTCAGCTCGGCGACGCCGAGCTCGACGCTCATGCTCACCTCGGTCGCCTCGACGGCCGCCTGCAACGCGCCGAGCCAGGTGGCGTCGGGACCGCGCTCGGCCGCCTCGGGCTCCCCGAGCTTGGCGCGAATCGGCTCCAGCATGGCGAACGGGATGCCGAGACTCAGCATCGTCGGTCCGCTGCCGAGGTCGATCTGGAACGGCAGCATCAACACCTGATCCGTCGGGGCGCAGAGCGCGACCGAGATCGGATTGGTCTCGGACCGCACGAACGCGCAGCTGATCGGATGGAGCGGCGTCAACGCCTCCGAGAAGTCGGCGAGCGTTTGCGTCACCACCCGCTGCACGGTCTGCATCTCGATGGCCGAGCATTCCCGCCGCACGCCCGACACCGGGATCCGCCCGACCCCGCCGAACACCTTGTCGACGA
>CAZWAX010000734.1:0-1989 GCA_964631985.1 uncultured Polyangiaceae bacterium
GCGCAGTAGTTTTTCACCGGCCTGCCAAGGTGGCGACCGGCGTCGCCCATCGCCATTAGCCCATAGCTTTCTGCTGGCAGCGGTTAGCGCTGCCTGGACCCGGACCCAAGCCTGACGCATGCATAGCGCGCCCATTCAGCACGATTTGGTTCTCATCGGCGGCGGGCATGCGCATATCGAGGTGCTGCGCCGCTACGCGATGCGCCCGCAACCCGGCGTGCGCCTGACCGTGATCAGCCGTGAGATCGAAACGCCCTACTCCGGCATATTGCCCGGCTACATCGCCGGCCATTGCATCCGCGAGCTGATGGAGCACGGCTACCGCGTGCGCGGCACGGTCCGGAGCCTCGCCGACGCCTCCAAGACCGAGCACCTGCGCCGCATGGCGAGCACGCTCGGCGGGTCGCTCGAGCTGGTCGAGGCCAATCTCAGCTCGGACGAGGGTTGGCCGGAAGCCGTCGCGGGGTGCGCCTACGTGCAGCACGTCGCCTCGCCCTTTCCGCCCGAGGTCCCCAAGGACGAGAACGAGCTCATTCGTCCGGCGGTCGACGGCGCGACCCGCGTGCTGAAGGCATGCGCAGCGTCCGGTACCGTGAAGCGCGTCGTGATGACGTCGTCGGTCGCCGCCGTCGCGTTCGGTCACACCGAAGGCCAGGACAAAGTACGGACCGAAGCCGATTGGTCGGACCCCGACAAGTGCGATCCCTACCCGAAGAGCAAGACGCTCGCGGAACGCGCCGCGTGGGATCTCGTGGCGCAGCTCCCTCCCGATCGGCGGTTCGAGCTCGCGGTGATCAACCCCGGCTTCGTGCTCGGACCGCTCCTCAACAACGACCAGGGCACGTCGGGTGAGCTCATCAGGAAGCTCATGGTGCGTGACATGCCGGCCTGTCCCGAGATCGGATTCGCGCCGGTGGACGTCCGCGACGTAGCGACCGCGCATCGCTTGGCGATGGAGCTGCCCGGCGCCGCGGGCAATCGCTACATCTGCGCCGGTGAGCACATCTGGGTGCAGGACATCGCGAAGATCCTGGCCGCCGAGTTCAACCCGCGCGGCTACCGCGTGCCGACGGGGCGACTGCCGTACTTTCTCATGTGGATCATCGCCTGCTTCGACAAGGCGGTGAACCTCGCGCTCACCTTCGTCGGCCGGCGCGAGCTGGTGAGCTCGGCCAAGGCGCAACGCGAGCTCGGCTGGCGCATGCGGCCGGTCCGCGAGAGCATCATCGATACGGCGCAGACGATGATCGAGCACGGCGTCGTGCCCGCGCGCTGAGCAGGCGACGATCTACGGCTGCGGATCGATTGTCAGGGTGAACGTTCCCGCGCCGCTGCCATAGCCGTCGACGACGATCAGGTACGTTTGGCCGGCCGTGACGAAGGTGGATACCAGCGAGCCGTGGTGTTGGCTCGGCTCTCCGGTGGAGCAGAACGAGAAGTCGTCGTTGCAGAACGCGTCTGAGGCGCCGCAGCTTCCGTTCCGGATGTACATCACGGTGTCGAACGACGTGGCAGGCCCGCAGGTACTGATCAGGACTTGACCGCTCGTCGCGGGGGTCCACGCGAAGACGGTCTCTGGCGCGTTGCCCGTCGAAGCGCAGGTGCCGGCGAGCGCGCTTCCGCCACTCGTCGTTCCGCTGAAGACCCCACCGGCGGCGGGGAGAACGATCGGCGCTGCGCACGTTCCCGAGCCGGGAGCGCTCGTCGGAGTCGGCGCGGGGAGGGTCGTCGTCGCGATCGGGGTGGTCGTCGGCGCGGGCGTGGTCGTTCGGAGGGGCGTCGTCGTCGGCACGACGGTGAAGGTCGGGATCGCAGTGGTGGTCGGCACGGGCGTAGTGGTCGGGAGCGCGGTCGTGGTGGGCACGACGGTGAAGGTCGGGACTGCGGTCGTAGTCGGCACGGGCGTGGTCGTTCGGAGCGGCGTCGTCGTCGGCACGACGGTGAAGGTCGGGACCGCGGTCGTGGTCGGCACCGGTGTGGTGGTCGGGA
>CAZWAX010000735.1:0-1975 GCA_964631985.1 uncultured Polyangiaceae bacterium
ACCGCCCTCGGCATGCCGACTCCACCGGCGCCGCCCCGTGCACGGTCGGGACCCAACAGTCGACCGGCCGTGCCCGGCCTTTCACCTGGGTCGCACCGACCGAGGCGAAGCGGAGGCCGTCGCCGTCCCCGGCCCCGCGCCGGGTCTCGTCCGACACGAGGATCGGCACGCCGTGCACCTTTGGTGAGCTGCTCGATCCGGGCCGCGACGTTCACCGCATCGCCGATGGCGGTGTACTCGCGCCGTTCGGGCGAGCCGATGTCGCCGACGACGACGCGGCCGCTGTGCAGGCCGATGCCGAGCCGGAGCGGCACGGCCCCGCGCCCGGCGCGCTCGCCGTTCAACGTCCGCATGCGCTCCTGCATCGCGAGCGCGCAGCGCACCGCGCGCTCGGCGTGGTCGGCCTGCACGACCGGGGCGCCGAAGTACGCCATGATCCCGTCGCCGATGAACTTGTCGAGCGTCCCGCCGAACGCGAAGATCTGCTCGACCATGGACGTGTGACACTCGTTCAACAGCGCGACCACGTCCTCGCACGCCAGTGACTCGCTGATGGTGGTGAAGTCGCGGATGTCGCTGAAGAGGATCGTCACGTCGCGGGTCTCGCCCGCACCGACCGTGCCGGTCTCCTGCAGCCGCGCCGCGACCTGCGGCGAGAAATAGCGTCCGAGGCGCTCGCGCCGGCGCTGCTCGTCGGCGATTCCCGCGACGAGCACGACGACGCGCCGCCCGAGGTAGGCACACGTGAGCGCGCCGAGGCCGAGCATGAGGATCGTCGCCACGCGGCCGCCGACGGTGATGCCGGCGGCGGTCTGCAGGATCAGCTCGAGCCCGGCGCCGACGATCGCAGTGGCCGCGATCGCGCGCGGATCGAGGCCGAGGCCCGCGATGATCACCAGGTTCAGGAAGAGCCCGGCGCTGAATCCGGCGATGCCGCGGTCGATCGTGCCGCCGCTCAGGGTGTCGTACTGCAGGAGGAACACCATCGGGACATCGACCAGCGCGACCTCCAGGCCGGCGATCCGCAGCGGGGCGCCGCGGCGGAGGCTCAGCCACAAGAGACCGAGCGCGATCAGCCAATACGACCCGAACAGCACGATGCTGCGCTCCCGCGAGGGATCCATCACCCAGCCGGCAAACGCCGACAGCGCGAAGAAGCCGGAGACGCCGAGGAGCCGAAACCAGGCGAGGCGGCGCGAATTGTGGAGGCGCTCGGCCGTGAGCGCATGCGCGAACGCCTCGTGGTCGGCCGTCGACGGGATCTGCGTCACGGCCGGAGCCTGCTTCAGCTCGGGCGCGATTTCAATTAGCCCGCGCGGCTCGAATCTCACGCGCCCCCCGTGCTACGAGCGCGTCCATGTCCACCGCACCGACACTCACGCTCTACGGCGAGCCCTTCTGGGCGAGCCCCTACGTCTTCTCGTGCTTCGTGGCTCTGCGCGAAAAGGGCCTGCCCTTCACGGTCACGCCGGTCGAGCTGTCGCGCGGCGAGCATCGCCAACCGCCGTACGTCGACCGCGCGATCACCGGCAAGGTCCCCGCCCTCGCCCACGGCGACTTCTGGCTCGCCGAGTCGAGCGCCATCATCGAGTATCTCGAGGACGTCTTTCCGGCGCCTGCCTACCCTGCGCTGCTGCCGGCCGACCCGCTCGCACGGGCGCGGGCACGGCAGGTGATGGCGTGGATCCGGAGCGACCTGCTGGCGCTTCGCGCGGAGCGGCCGACCACGACGATGTTCTACGCCCGCGCGACGATCCCGCTGTCACCGGCGGGCGCCACGGCCGCCGCGACGCTCGAGCGCGTCGCCGAGGCGCTGGTGCCGGCGACCAGCCCCCATCTCTTCGGCGCGTGGTCGATCGCCGACGCCGACCTCACCTTCATGCTGCACCGCCTGATCCTGAACGCCCACGCCGTACCCGAGCGCATCGCGGACTACGCCGCCGCGCAATGGCGGCGGCCGTCCGTGCAGGAGTTC
>CAZWAX010000736.1:0-1953 GCA_964631985.1 uncultured Polyangiaceae bacterium
GTGCAAAGAGCGCGGCTACCGCTATACGCCGCGGCTCCACATCGACCTGTACGGTGATACCCGCGGCACTTGAGGGCCCCGGTACCCGGTCGGTGATCGTAGGGGGACGTCATGGCGAATCTCGAGGAAAACACGGACGAGGCGATCTCGCGGGGCCGACGCACCGCCCCAGGCACCTGGGCATGCAGGAATGCCAGAATGCTGGTCAAATCGGGAGCTGGGCTTCCGTTGGCGGCCCGACACCGACGCGTGATAGGACAGCCAGGGTAGCGGTGGGGAGGGGGTTCCAGCCCAGTATGTCCAAGATCATGCTCATCAACGTCACCCACGCGGAGGAGAGCCGCGTCGGGATCGTTGACGACGGCCAGCTCGAGTCCTTCGAGATCGAATCCTTCAGTCGGGAGCATCTCAAGGGGAACATCTACAAAGGTGTCGTCCGGCGCATCCACCCGGCGATCGAGGCCGCCTTCGTCGACATCGGCGCCGAACGAGACGCCTTTCTTCCTCTCGACGAGATCTGCTTCCGGAATCTTCCCGGTGGGAGGAACGGCGGCAGCAACGGCGCCGACAAAGGGGAAAAGGGCGACAAGAATCGCCGCCGCATCAAGGACGTCCTCAAGTCCGGGGACGAGATCCTGGTGCAGATCATCAAGGAGCAGTTCACCAACAAGCCGCCGACGCTCTCGACGTTCTACTCCTTGCCGGGACGGTATCTGGTCCTATTGCCCGGCTCGGAAGACGCGGGAATCTCTCGCAAGATCGAAGGGGAAGAGCGGGTTCGCGTCCGTGAGATGATCGAGAGCCTGCGCCCGCCTCCGGGGTGCGGCATCATCGTCCGGACGGCCGCCGGTTTCGACGAGGATCACGGCGAGCTCGAGCGCGACCTCGCGTATCTGCACCGCCTCTGGAACAGCATCAAGCAGAACGCCGAGACCAAGCGCGGCCCCACGCTCATCTACCGCGAGCACGATCTCGTGCTCCGGAACATCCGCGACTATTTCACGCCCGACATCGACGAGGTGTTCATCGACAACGAGGAGGTCTACGAGCGCGCCAAGGACTTCCTCCACAACATCATGCCCGGCAAGGAGCACCTGCTGCACTTGTACCAGGGCGACCAGCCGATCTTCTCGCGCTTCGGCCTCGAGACCCAGATCGAGTCGATCTACAAGCGACGCGTCGCGCTCAAGTCCGGTGGCTCGATCGTGATCGACGGCACCGAGGCGTTGACCGCGATCGACGTCAACTCCGGCGGCTCGATGCGCGGCACGAACCAGGAAGAGACCGCCCACAAGACCAACCTCGAAGCGGCGCGCGAGGTCGCGCGACAGCTGCGCCTCCGCGATCTCGGCGGCATCATCGTCGTCGATTTCATCGACATGCGGGTGCAGAGCCACATCACCGACGTCGAGCGGGCGCTTCGCGAAGCGATGCGCCCCGAGAAGGCCCGGCACGACGTGGGTCGGATTTCCCGGCTCGGTCTGCTCGAGATCTCCCGCCAGCGGCTCAGACCGGCCGCGGTGGCGAGCTCGTACACCGCCTGCCCGATGTGCGAAGGGCACGGTTCGGTGCGGACGGCCGAGTCGGCGGCCCTTGGAACCTTGCGGAAGGTCCACCACCGCGTCGCCGAGGGTGACATCGCACAGATGACCGTCACGCTGCCTCGTGACGTGGCGATGTACCTGCTCAACCAGAAGCGCGACGACCTTGCGACGCTCGAGCGACGCTACTCGACCCGGGTGCAGATCATCATCAGCGAGAAGCTGATGCCGCACCAAAGCGAGATCGAGACGCGGACGCGCGAGGTGACCGCGCCGCTCGCCGTCGTGCGGCCGGGCGAGGTGGTGACCGCCGATCGGACCACGGCGCCGAGCGCCGCGCGCGCCGGCACACGGCGTCCCGCGACGGGTGGCACCGGCCTGTTGCGCACAGCTCGCACCGATTTCGAAGGCG
>CAZWAX010000737.1:0-1917 GCA_964631985.1 uncultured Polyangiaceae bacterium
GGATGACGTGGTCGTCGGCCTTGGTGACGTAGGTGCGGATGGCGAGGCGATCGACCGGCGGGCTCTCGATCACCGAGAGGTCGCGGATCCCCGTCAGCGCCATCTGCAACGTGCGCGGGATCGGCGTCGCCGTGAGCGTCAGCACGTCGACGGTCGCGCGGAGCGCCTTCACGCGCTCCTTGTCCTTCACGCCGAAGCGGTGCTCCTCGTCGATCACGAGCAGGCCGAGCCGGGCGACCTTCACGTCCTTTTGCAGCAGGCGGTGCGTGCCGACCACGACGTCGATGGTGCCGTCGGCGAGGCCGGCGACGGTCGCTTTGTTCTCGGCGGCGGAGCGGAAGCGCGAGAGCAGCTCGACCCGCACCGGATAGCCTTCGAAGCGCTTGCACATGGTGTCGTAGTGCTGCTGCGCGAGCACCGTCGTCGGCACCAGCACGGCGACCTGCCGTCCCGCCATCACCACCGCGAAGGCGGCGCGCATCGCGACCTCGGTCTTGCCGAAGCCGACGTCGCCGCACACCAGGCGGTCCATCGGCTTGTCGCTCCCGAGGTCGGCGAGCACGTCGTCGATGGCCTTCTGCTGGTCGGGCGTCTCGTCGAAGGGAAAGCGCGCCTCGAACTCCTGGAAGAGCGGATCGCCGCTCTCGAAGCTCTCGCCCGCGAGCACCTGCCGCTTGGCGCCGATCTCGACGAGCTCGCGGGCCATCGAGAGCAGCGCTTCCTTGGTCTTGGCCTTGACGCGCTCCCAGGCGGTGCCGCCGAGCTTGTCGAGCGCCGGCTCGGTGCCGTCGCTCCCTCCGACGTACTTCCCCACCAGATTGATGCGGTCGACCGGCACGTACATGCGGTCGCCGCCCAGGTACTCGAGGTGCAGGAAGTCGCCCTCGATGTCGGCGACGCTCATGTGCTTGAGCCCGCGGTAGAGCCCGATGCCGTGGTCGACGTGCACGACGTAGTCGTCGCTCTTGAGCTCGGCGAGGCTCGAGAGCACGTCGGCGGCGCTCACCCGGCGGACGCGGCGCTGCTGGCGGCGCTCGCCGAAGATCTCCTCCTCGCCGACGAAGACCCAGGGCTCGGCGGGGAGGCGAAATCCCTGCGACAACGAGCCCTCGACGATGACCGGCGCGCCGCCGCGCTCGGCCAACAGCGCCGGCAGCGGCTCGCCGGTCATGGCGACGTCGACGCCGTTGGCGGCGAGCAAGCCCTGGAGCCGCGTGCGCTGACCGGCGCCGTGCACGATCACGAACGTCCGCCGGCCCTCCGCCGCCCATTCGCGGATGCGGTCGGCGACCGGCTTCAACGTCGCGGCACCGTGCTTCTGCCCGTCGGGGTGCTGCTGCGCGCGAGCGGCGGCGAGGTCGGCGAGCGTGTAGCACGGCACGCGCAAATGCCCGGCCGTGCCGGCGAGGCCGACCAGCGCGTCGAGCTCGACCGTGGGGAGCGGCTTCAGCGCGGCGCGCATCTCGTGGGCCGACAGGGCGAAGCGGTCGGCCGGCGCGAAGAAGCGCCGCCCGGTCTCCGCTTCTTTCGCCCGTTGCTGCACGAGCTCCCACGCCGAGTCCCAGACGCTCTCGACGCCGGCGGGATCGTCGATCCAGAGCCGGACGTCGTTCGGCAGATAGTCGAAGAAGGTCGCGAGGCCCTGCGGGTAGACGTAGGGCGCCACGAACTCGACGCCCGGAAAGAAGAGCCCGTTCTCGAGCGCGTCGCTCATGGCGTTCCGGTCGAGACGCGCCATCTCGATCTCGATCGCCCGCACCTCGACCGCGCGCCGCGCCTCGGGCGCGCGGAGATCCGCGAGCGACGCCTCCCGGACCGGAATGATCACCACCTCTTCGCGCTGATCGGACGAGCGTTGGGTATCGGGATCGAAGGTGCGGAGGCTCTCGATGCGGTCGCCGTCGAGCTCGAGGCGGA
>CAZWAX010000738.1:0-1898 GCA_964631985.1 uncultured Polyangiaceae bacterium
GTCGCGTCGTTCAACCAGATGACCGCCGACCTCGAGACCAGCAACCTCGAGCTCGAGCAGCGGCGTCGCAGCATGGAGACGATCCTCGCCGAGCTGACGGCCGGCGTCGTCGCGGTGGGGTCGGACGGGCGCGTGACGACGCTGAACCAAGCGGCCGAGCGTCTCTTCGTCATCGACCGCGCCACCGTGATCGGGCGCGACTACATGGCGGTGTTCGCTCGCTCCGATCTCGCTCCCGCCCGGGAGATGATCGCCGAGCTCCGCGCCGGGATGTCGTTGGCGGCGGCCAATGGCCGGGTCGAGCGGCAGATGAAGCTCCTCGCCGGCGGTCGCATGCTCACCCTCGTGCTGACCGCGACGATGCTGCGCGACGCGGCCGGCCAGCCGCTAGGCGCGCTGCTCTTCTGCGAGGATGTCACCGAGATCGTCAAAGTGCAGCGTATGGAGGCCTGGCGCGAGGTGGCGCGGCGCATCGCGCACGAGATCAAGAATCCGCTGACGCCGATCCAGCTGTCGGCGCAGCGCCTCCACAAGCGCTACGCCGAGCAGCTGAAAGAGGACGGCACGCTCTTCGAGGAGTGCACGCGCACGATCATCCGCCAGGTCGAGGAGCTGAAAACGGCCGTCAACGAGTTCGCCACCTTTGCGCGCCTGCCGGCCGGCGAGCATACGCCCGAGGACCTGAACGCGCTCGTGGAGGAGGCGATGGTGCTCTTCCGCGAAGGGCATCGCCAGATCGAGTTCAGCTTCGATGCCGACCCGAGCCTGCCGCGCCTGCCCCTCGATCGCGAGGGTATCAAGCGGGCCGTCATCAACATGCTGGACAACGCCGTGGCCGCTTGCGACGCCGCGCGGAACGGCAGCCCCCTTCGGATAGACGTCCGCACCCGCTACCACCGCGCCCACGGCATCGTCGCGCTGGAAGTGGCGGACACCGGCATCGGGATCAAGCCGGAGGAGCGCGGGCGGCTCTTCGAGCCGTATTTCTCGACCAAGCAGGGGGGGACGGGCCTCGGGCTCGCCATCGTGTCGACCATCATCGCGGATCATCAGGGTTTCGTGCGCGTGAAGGACAACGAGCCGCACGGAAGCCGTTTCGTCGTGGAGCTGCCGGTGAAAGGGCCGCTCGAACAGATCGTCCTGCACTAGCAGTCGCGGACGGGAGGAGGGACTACCCATGGAGAAAACGATACTCGTCGTCGACGACGAAGCCGGGATCCGGAGCAGCGTGCGCGGCGTGCTCGCCGACGAGGGCTACCGGGTGTTGGAGGCCGAGGACGGTACGGGCGCGCTCGAGCTGATCGCGAGCGAGCATCCCCGGCTCGTGATCCTCGACATCTGGATGCCGGGGATGGACGGCATCGAGCTCCTCCGCCACATCCGCGACACGCATCCCGGGACCCCGGTGATCGTGATCTCCGGGCACGGCAACATCGAGACCGCCGTCACCGCCACCAAGCTCGGTGCCTTCGACTTCATCGAGAAGCCCTTCTCGCTCGACGGCCTTCTCCACGTGGTCGACCGCGCCCTCGAGTCGCGGCCGATCGCCGGCGGTATCGACGCCGAGGCGGTCGCGGCCGACGAGGCCGGCGCCGTCGCGCTGGAGCGCCGCTTGCTGGCGCGTCCGTGGCCGTGGACGCAGCGCACGATCCAACGCAGCGTGGTCGTGAACGGCCAGGGGCTGCACTCGGGCGTTCGCACCGGGCTCATCCTGCAGCCGCTGCCGCCGGGGAGCGGCATCGTCTTCGGCAGCATCTCGAACGCCGCGACGATTCCCGCCCGCATCGAGTACGTCGACTCGACCGGCTACGCGACGACGCTCTACCACAACGGCATCGTCGCCAAGACGGTCGAGCATCTGCTGGCCGCGCTGCACGGGTACCGCATCACCAACCTGC
>CAZWAX010000739.1:0-1894 GCA_964631985.1 uncultured Polyangiaceae bacterium
ATCCCGTTCGGCGTGATCGGGGGGGCGGCGGTCGAAATCATGGACGCGGTGTCGCACGACGACATCGTTGGGCGGATCGCCGCAAGAACGTCCACCGTGCCGAAGGGCGAGTGGATCATGACGACGCCGGTCGGCGAGCCGCACTACTTCCTGCGCCGGGGCTGGCGCGATCTGCGGGAAGGGCGGCTGCCGGATCGCCAGGTGCTGGACCGGGCGGCGCCCGACCATCCGGTGTGGATCCAGGCCTGGGCGCCGGTGATTCCGAACGTGATCGCGTTCAACTCGGCGGGGCTCGCGAAGCTCGGGATCACGCGGGAGACGCCGGACCAGGTCGAGCACGTCTGGATCGAGAAGGACGCCCACGGCGACCCGACCGGGATCCTGCGCGGTTCGGTCACCAACTACTATACCGGCGACGCCTTCATGGACCGGCTGCTGCTGCAGCTGCCGCTGATGCAGCCCGACAAGCTGGTGTCGGGGATGGCGCGGGAGCAGGCGAAGTACGCCCGCATGGGCGTCACGACCGGCTACGAAGGCCACGTGATGGACCGGCCGCTGATCGAGGCCTATCGCTTCCTCCGCCAATCGAATCTGCTCACGATGCGGATCCTCGCGGCCCCCGAGGCGGAGTACTACGCGCTCGCGTCGAGCGTGCCCCTGACGCTCGACGAGTTCCAAGCCCGGCTGGCGGACGCGGTGACGATGGTCGACCGTTCCGACGACCTGTTCAAAGTCGACGGGGTGACGATCTCGCGCGGGGGGCCGTGCTGGCCGGGCTTCATGCTGATGCGCGAGCCCTACAAGGGGCCGTACGGGGACATGACCCGCGGTGTGTCGTTCATCCCGAAGGAATGGTGCGAGCTGGCGATGCGTTTCGCGGCCGAGCATCGCCTGCGCCTGAACGTGGTCGTGGCGGGGAGCGGCGAGCACGACGAGTACCTGGATCAGCTGGAGGCGGTCGACCGCGATTACGGCATCTCGGGCCGGCATTGGATCATGCAGCACGCCTTCTTCGTCGACGCCGAGCAGGCCCGGCGCTACGCCGCGCTCGGCATCGACGTGACGACCAGCATGTCGTTCTCGTGGGGCAAGGGCGACATGTTCGTCGAACGCATGGGCGAGCAGGTCTTGAAGGACCTGATCCCGCTCCGCCGCCTGGTGGATGCCGGGTGTCGCGTCGCGTGCGGCAGCGACTGGGGACCGAAGAACGTCTTCGAGCAGATCGCGCTCGGGACGACGCACGAGCTCTGCGGGAGCGGCCGGCGCAACGACGGCCCGGCGCAGCCGGTCACGCGCGCCGAGTCGGTCGCGATGTGGACGCGCGAGGCGGCGCGCATCCTCCAGTGGGAAGGCATCGGCACGCTCGCGGTCGGCAACCACGCCGACCTGATCGTCGTCGATCGCGATCCGCTGACGTGCCCGGTCGAGAGTCTGCCGGCGACACGCGTGCTGCGGACGGTCCTCGGCGGGCGGACGATCCACGATGCGGGGCAGCTCTGACGGTGCGTAGCGGTGCGTAGCGCTATCCAGAGAATCGCCGCTTTGCTACGCACGCCGGCATGACCGATCTCGCGCTCCGTCCCGCCGTCGAGCTCGTGGCCGCCCTCCAGAAGCGCGAGGTCGGTGCGCGTGAGCTCCTGGACCACCATCTCGCCCGCGTCGAGCGCCTGAACCCGGCGCTGAACGCCGTCGTCACGCTCGACGTCGAGGGGGCGCGGCGCGCCGCCGACGCGGCCGACGCGGCGCGCGTCCGCGGCGAGATCCTCGGCCCGCTGCACGGGCTGCCGATGACGATCAAGGACACGCTCGAGACCGCGGGGCTCCGCACGACCGCCGGGGCGCCGATGCTCTCGGGGCACGTGCCGGCCGCCGACGCGACCGTGGTCGCGCGCGT
>CAZWAX010000740.1:0-1885 GCA_964631985.1 uncultured Polyangiaceae bacterium
GTGCGCATCGCTGCTGCAAAGACCGGACCCGCGGCGCCGTCGATCCGCACCAACCTGCCCAAGCCGCAGCCGGGCGTGCTGACGAGGCCAATGGTGAGGAGCAACGCGCAGTCGACCTCTGGGAGGCCAAGGGGGCGACGGTGCTCGCCGAGCGGGCGCGCGGTGCCGCCGGGGAATCGCCGCCGAAGCCCCCGGCGGTCACGAGCGTGGCCGCGCCGACGGCCGTCGTCCGACGGCGGGTGTCGCCGAACGCGGCGACCGTGCTGAGCGAGGCCTTCGACGTGGCCTTCGCGAAGGGGGACGCGGCCGCGTTTGCCGACCTGCTCGATCCGGCCGTGGTGGTCGTCGATCACCCGACGAAGTCGACGTACGGCCGCCCCGGCGCGGTCGAGTCGTTCGAGCGGCTACTCCGCATGGAGGCGCCGCGGTTGCGACACGAGCCGCTCGCGACCCTCGGACCGTCGCTGGGGATCTTCCGGCGCTGGATCGCCGCCACCGGGAGCAGGGGCGGACGCTTCGACGTCGGCGAGTTCGACCGGGTAGAGATCGTGGTCGCCGACACCGGTTGCATAGCGATCTTCGCGGCCGATCGTCTCGGCGACGCGATCGCGTGCGCCTACGCGCGCTACGCCGAGGCGCAGGCGCCGGGTCCGGAGCACGAACGTGCCGCGGTCGTCGCGCGGGCCGTCGCATACATGCTGACGTCCGAGGACGTCGCCGAGCTGAGTCTGATCTACGCGGCGACCTATGAGGACGTCGACCATCGGACCGTCGGGTACGGCCACGTCTCCGGCGACGCGCTCGGCAAGCTCGACCAGTCGCTCCAGGAAATCGCCGACCGCATCCGGTTCCACGTCGACGATGTGCTGGCACTCGAGCCGCACGGGTTCGTCCGCAAGACGACCTCGTCCGGCGTCTGGCGCGAGGGCGGCGGCGCGTTCGAGCGCACCGTGTGCACGCTCTCGGTCTTCGGCCCCGACGGCCGGGTGACGCACCACGAGACCTTCGACGCCGATCGCGAAGCCGAGGCGCTGGCGCGCTTCGACGCGCTGACGGCGGGCGCGCCGCCGAAGGCGCCTGCGCCACGCCGCATCCGGTCGAACGCGGTCACGCGCGTCAGCGCCGAGTTCGAAGATATCGTTGCCGCGCGTGACTTCGCCGCCCTCGAGACGTTCTTCGCGGAGGATGCCGAGTGCCTCGACCACCCGCACGGCGCGACCTACGGCGCCCAGGGCATGCGCGCCGGCATGCGGCGGCTGATGCAGTCGCCCGACGCGCGCCTCCGATTCGTTCCGCTCGCGACGCTCGGGGACTCGTGGGGCCTCGTGCGGCGCGAGATGTCGGCGAGCGGCGCAGTCGGCGACCGCTTCGACGTCGGTGCCTACGAGATCGTCGACGTCGCCGTCTACGGCACCGACGCACGCGGCCGGCTCCGCCACGTCGAGCTCTTCGCCGCCGAGCGCCTCGGCGCCGCCATCGTCGGGCTCTACGAACGTCATGCGAAAAGTCTGCCCGCTGGCCCTGCGTCCGAGCGAGCGCGCGCGATCGCTCGCTCGCTCGCGGTGTTCGACGGGCCGATCGAGCTCGACCGCATCGTGGAGGTTTACGCCCCGTCCTTCGAAGCCGTCGACCAGCGCATTCTCGGCACGTGGTCCGCCCATGGGCGGGAGGCGTGGCTGACGCAGTGGCGGGAGCAGTTCGGCCTGGCAGACGAGTCCCGTGGTCGGTACGACCAGCTTCTCGCCCTCGCGCCCGGTGCGACCCTCGTGCACCAAACCTTTTCCGGGATCGGCCGCGCGAGCGGCGGGGATTTCGAGCACGTCGTCCTCGTGCTCAACGTGTTCGACGGGGACGGCCGGATCGCGCGGACGGAGCTGTTCGAGCC
>CAZWAX010000741.1:0-1885 GCA_964631985.1 uncultured Polyangiaceae bacterium
GCCGGCGTCGCGGATGCGGGGGAGGAGGTCGTCGGGATCGAAGCGCGAGACGGGGTAGTTGAAGACGAGGCGCGAGCCTGGGGTGCTGACGCTGGCGATCCAGCGCAGGGTCCGGTCGCAGGCGACGTTGTCGAGGTAGCTCAGCACGCCTTCCCAGACGATCACGACCGGCACGGCGGGGTCGAAGCCGGCCGCCGTGAGATCGGTCGTGAGGCTCGCCTCGAACTCCGCATTGAAGTCCGCGGGAATGAGGTGCGCGAACGGGGGCATCGCGATGCCGGCGGCCGCCAGGATCGCGACCTTGCGCTCGAGCTGCGCGGCGAGATCGACCTCGTACACCTGGGTGCCGTGCTCGGCGATCTCGCCGAGGCGGAGCGTCCGACAATCGAAGCCGACGCCGAGATTGACGATCTGGGTCAGGCCGGCGGCCAGCGCCGCCCGCACCGCGTCGTCGATGAACCGGGTCCGGAGCCTGATGTGGTCGCGGAAGAGCGGCGCGGAGAGCATCAGCCCGACGGCCTCGTCGGCCGCCTCGCCGCCCCCGAAGAGGTGCGCGTACGGATCCTCGAAGAGCCGCTGCCCCTCGGGAACCTGGCTCTCCCACGAGCGCACCCGTGCGATCGCCGCCGCGGTATCGGTGATCTCGACGCTCACAACTGTGCACCCACGAGGCCCATCGGAGCATTCGCGCGCGAAGCGCACGGGGGCGAAATCAACAGATGACGGCCGGCTCGCCGAAGCCCTTCTCGCGACACATCGTCAGGTAGAACTGGTGGATCAGCTCGGCGTCGATCACCGCTTCGACGTTGCCGTTGGCGTCGAGGTTGAGATTGGCGCCGTAGATCGCAAACCACACGTCGGTCACCTCGGTCTCGGTCGCCGGCACGGTGAGCGTGTGCACGGAGCCCGCCGGCTCGAAGAGATAGGAGCCCGCGGTGTTGAGGTCGGGATACTCGAGGTACTTCCAGCTGCCCGCGAGCGTCACCGCGAAGACGGGTCCGGTATGCTTGTGGGTCGGGATCGTGATCCCGGGCTGGAAGCGGGTGCGCACGACCCACAACCCCTGCTCGAGATCGACCTGCAGGAGCTGCAAGCTCACGCCCTCGGCGAAATCGACGAACGGAAGATCGGATTCACCGCGGTGAATGGCGCGGCGGGCGTCTGCGAATGCGGGCATCATGTCTCTCGTCCTCCTGGACGGCGGATCGTGACCTGCTTCCCGGCATGATTCAACTCGTCGCGGGCGCGCGGAAACTGCGTTTACACGGTCCCCGTCGGCGGCTAGTGTCCCGACGTGCCCGAGGCGTTCCACGCAACCACCATCCTCGCCGTGCGCACGGCGGGGAAGCTCGTGGTGGCGGGCGACGGTCAGGTCTCGCTCGGGCAGACCGTGATGAAGCACCAGGCGCGGAAGGTGCGCCGGCTCTATCAGGGGCGCGTGCTCGCGGGCTTCGCGGGCGCCACCGCCGACGCCTTCACCCTCTTCGAAAAGTTCGAGCAGAAGCTCGAGGCCGTGAACGGCAATCTCCGCCGCGCCGCCGTCGAGCTCGCCAAGGACTGGCGGACGGATCGCATCCTGCGCCGCCTGGAAGCGCTGCTCATCGTCGCCGACGCGGAGTCGACCCTGCTGATCTCCGGCAGCGGCGACGTCGTCGAGCCCGATGACGGCATCATCGCGATCGGCTCGGGCGGCAACTACGCGCTCGCCGCGGCCAAGGCGCTGGCCGAGCACACGACGCTCGACGCCCGCGCCATCGCCGAGGCCGCGATGAAGATCGCCGCGACGATCTGCGTCTACACCAACGCGTATCTGACGTTCGAGGAGCTGCCGGCATGATCGTCCATCAGCCGCGTCCGGCCGATCCGCCGCCCCCGCACACCATGA
>CAZWAX010000742.1:0-1876 GCA_964631985.1 uncultured Polyangiaceae bacterium
CGGCGACGTCTCCGCATACATCCCGACCAACGTCATCTCGATCACCGACGGCCAGATCTATCTCGAAAGCGACCTTTTCTATTCCGGCGTGCGGCCCGCGGTGAACGTCGGACTCTCGGTTTCGCGCGTCGGTGGTGCTGCACAGATCAAGGCTATGAAACAGGTTGCGGGAACGTTGCGCCTCGACCTGGCTCAGTTCCGTGAGATGGCCGCCTTTGCCCAGTTCGGTTCCGACCTCGACGCGTCCACGCAGAAGATGCTCGCGCGCGGCGTCCGGCTCGTCGAGATCCTGAAGCAGCCGCAGCTGCAGCCGCAGGCCGTCGAGAAGCAAGTGCTCATCGTCTACGCCGCGACGAACGGGTTCATCGATTCCCTGCCGGCGGAGTCGATGCCGCGGTACGAGTCGGAGCTTTTCGACTACGTCGAGAGTAAGCATCCGCAGGCACTCACGACGCTCCGCGAGAAGCGCGAGCTCAGCAATGAGGTCAAGGCACAGCTGAACGCCGTATTGGAAGAGTTCAAAGGTCGGTTTGCGGCCTGATGGCGAGTCTCAAAGCCATCCGCAAGCGGATCGTTTCGGTCCGCAACACGCAGCAAATCACCAAGGCCATGAAGATGGTGTCGGCTGCCAAGCTGCGCCGTGCGCAGGAGGCGGTGGTGGCGTCCCGCGCGTACGCCGAGAAGCTCGGTGAGGTCGTCGCGGGTCTCGCGACCGAGAGTTCGCTGCGCGAGCACGTGCTCGTCCGCGAGCGCAATCCGCAGGGCCGTGTGATGCTCATCGTGCTGACATCGGACCGCGGCCTTTGCGGCGGGTTCAACACCAATCTCATTCGTCAGGCCGAGAAGTTCATCGCGACGCCCGAGCGGACCGCGGTGCTGGGTACCATCGGTCGCAAGGGATACGATTTCTACAAGCGGCGCTCCGTCGAGATCATCGAAAACGTGCCGGCGACGAGCGCCGCGCCCATCGAGCTCGCGCGCGAGATCGTCGCCAAGGCCGTCGCGCGTTTCGTCAATGAAGAGGTCGACGAGATCTATCTGCTCTTCAGCCGTTTCCGTTCGGCGATTTCGCAGGTCCCGACCGTGGCTCGCTTGCTTCCCATCGAAGCTCCGGCCGCATCGGAGGAGCCGCGCGAGTATCTCTTCGAGCCGGATCGCGACGCGGTCATCGAGAGCATCCTGCCTCGCTACGTGGAAGTCCGGGTCTTTCAGGCCGTCCTGGAATCGATCGCGAGCGAGCACGGGGCGCGCATGACCGCGATGGAGAGCGCGAGCAAGAACGCAAGCGAGATGATCGAGCGTCTGACGCTCGAGATGAACCGAGCCCGGCAAGCCACGATCACCAAGGAGCTCATGGAGATCGTCGGTGGCGCCGAGGCGCTCAAGGGTTGAGAGCAGGAGGAACGTCGTGGCAACGAATGGTTCAGGCAACGTCGGGAAGATCACGCAGGTCATCGGTGCCGTCATCGACGTCGAGTTCGAGAGCGGAGCGCTGCCGCCCATTCTCAACGCGCTCGCCGTCACCAACCCCGCGATCGATGAGCGCCAAGACAACCTCATCCTCGAGGTCGCACAGCACCTCGGCGAACGCACGGTGCGTTGCATCGGTATGGACACCACCGACGGCTTGGTGCGCGGTATGTCCGCCCGTGACACCGGCGACAGCATCCGCATGCCGGTTGGCGCGGCGACGCTGGGTCGCATTCTCAACGTCATCGGTGAGCCGGTGGACGGGATGGGGCCGATCAATGCCCAAATGACGCTGCCGATCCATCGCCTGCCGCCGGAATTCGTCGAGCAGGCGACAGAAGTGCAGGCGCTCGAAACCGGCATCAAGGTCGGTGACCTGCTTTGTCCCTATTCCCGCGGCGGCACG
>CAZWAX010000743.1:0-1854 GCA_964631985.1 uncultured Polyangiaceae bacterium
TCGATCTCGAGCTCGACGTCGTCGGGGAGCTTGAAGCCTTCGCTCGAGAAGAACTTGATGCCGTTGTCCTGGAAGGGATTGTGCGAGGCCGAGATGACCGCGCCGGCGTCGGCGCGGAGGCTGCGCGTCAGGAACGCGATGCCGGGCGTGGGCATCGGGCCGACCAGCAGCACGTCGACCCCCATCGAGCAGATGCCGGACGCCATTGCCGTCTCCAGCATGTAGCCCGAGACGCGTGTGTCCTTGCCGATGACGATTCGGGAGCGATGGCCGGGGCGCGCCGTCTTCCGGAACACGTGGGCGATCGCCCGACCGAGGCGGAGCGCGGTCTCCGAGGTCATGGGCTCGACGTTGGCGACGCCGCGGACGCCGTCGGTGCCGAAGAGTTGGCGGGTGCGGTTACCGTTCGACTGGCTCTGGCTCATTTCCGGGCTCCGTTTTTGGCTTCTTCGAGGATCTCGAGGCGAATCACCGGGGGATCGCGCTTCACAACCTCCACCCCGGCCGGGAGCGTCACCTCGGCTTGGACGATGTGCTCCCCCGGCTCGTAGCTGGCGCCGTCCACGTAGACCGCTCCCTCGTCGAGGGTGAGACCTTGGACGATGCGCTGCGGGCCGCGCACGGTCAGATTGACACGCGACGGCTTGAGCTGAAAGGGCCGATCGACGTTTCGGACCTCGATCGCCAAGCGCTTGAATTCCCGGGTGGTCATGATGGGTGCGACGGTGATCTCGACGGTGACGGTCTCGGGCTTGACGCTCAGCTGGTCGGCGCGCACGAGGCCGACCGTCTTCTGGGTCGAGGCGGCGAGATCGCTCAGATCGACCGGCTCGGTTTCGAGGGCGGTCAGGCGGTCGATGAGACTCGCCGGTCCGGACACCTGGACCTTCTCCGGTGCCGCCTTGAGCGTCTGCACCTTGTAGCCCTCGCGCGGCTCGCCGACGGGGGCGAGGGTGACGGGGATGCTCGTGCGCTTCACCCGTTCCAGGCGGATGGGGATCCGCGATGGCTCGATGTCCAGGATGCGGACCCCCCGCGGGATGCGCACCATCTCGTCGCGCACCTTGAGGCGGAGATCGGTGCCGATCTCGGCGCGCGAGAGGTCCAGGACGATCGCGGAACGCTTGGTGTCGAGCGACGCCAGGAGCGGTCCCGGCCCGTTCAAGCGGACCGACACGGTGTCGACGCGGTCGAGATTCGTCTGCATTGAGCGCTCCGGGAGGTTCCGGAGCTCGATCGGAAACGGCATCACTTGCGTCTCGCGCTCGCCGGCGTTCACGAAGAACCAGAGAACGAACGCGCACACCGTCGCGAAGAGCTTGGCGCCGAGGCGCCGGCGGAGCGGCGCGGTGACGCGGTCGAGGTTGTCCCTGAACGTCGGCATCAGGCGACCAGTTGTTGCAGCGTGGTCCGGAGCACGCCCGCGTCGAGATCGCGCGTGATGCGGCCTTCCCGGACGAGCGAGATCTTCCCTTCCTCTTCCGATACCACGATGACGACCGCGTCGGTCTCTTCCGTGAGCCCGATGGCGGCGCGATGGCGCGTGCCGAGCGTCTTGCTGACGTTCGGATTGGTCGTGAGCGGGAGGAGGCATCCGGCGGCAACGATCCGGCCCTGGTGCAGAATGACCGCGCCGTCGTGCAGCGGCGCGGCCGGCAGGAACACGCTCAGCAGGAGCTCCTTGGTGACCTGGGCGTCGAGCCGGGTGCCGCCCTCGACGTACTCGTTCAGGCCGACGTCGCGTTGCAGCACGATCAGCGCGCCGACGCGGCGGCCGGCGAGCAGCACGCTGGCGCGCGTGATCTCCTCGATGGCCTGCCCCTGCGCGAGCCGCTGCATGCGGCCGTAGAACGG
>CAZWAX010000744.1:0-1837 GCA_964631985.1 uncultured Polyangiaceae bacterium
CCGTTCCGGGTCTGCGGGGGCGGCGTCTACTTCTGAACCCGCGCGTGCCTGCCGATGCTGATCGCGAGCGACGCAGCCCAGCTCGTGAACATCAGCAGCATCAATGGACGCTGGGCCTGCCTCGGCCCGCGCACCGCGCACACGGCCTACAGCGCGGCGAAGTTCGCCGTGAAGGGGTTCTCGGAGGCGCTCATCACCGATCTCCGGCTGCACGCGCCGCACGTGAAGGTCTCGGTCGTGATGCCGGGCCACATCGGCACCTCGATCGTGCTCAACACGAACCGGGTCCTCGGCAAGGGGGAGATCGAAACCATGGCGTCCGCCGACGTGGCGCGTCTCCGGAGCCTCCTGACGCTGCGCGGCCTGCCGGTCGAGGCGATGAGCGATGACGAGATCCGCGGCGCCATGCAGCAGATGGCGATCATGTTCCGCGACCACGCCCCGACGACCGCCGCGCAGGCCGCGACGATCATCCTCGACGGCGTGCGCGCGGAGCGCTGGCGCATCCTGGTCGGTGAGGACGCCCAGGCGATCGACCGCCTCGTGCGTGCCGATCCGGAGTCGGCCTACGAGGACGCGTTCATCCAGGCGCTGCAGGCCGAAGGGCACATGCAGTTCGTCGGTTAGGCCATGCGAGGGATCTCTCCCTCGCCCCGGCCGGGCAAAGCCCGTCCGGGGCCCCACTCCCGGCTCGCTTGCGCTCGGCCGCACGCTGCGCGTGCGGAGCGCCGAGTCTGAGACCATGGTGAGCGCCGCGCTGCCGCCGATCCGCGCCCACCATGCGCGGATCGAGGAGATCCTCGATGCCTTCGGCACCGCCATGGGCCGTGATCGGAGCGCCTATCGCGGCCACGTCTATCGGGTCTTCCACTACTGCCGTGCGCTCGGCGGCGTCGGCGACACGCGCGACGACGCGATCGCGCTCGCGGCGGCCTTTCACGACCTCGGTATCTGGTCCGACGGGACGGTCGACTACCTCCCGCCGTCGGTCCGCCGCTTGCGCGAGCATCTCGAGGCCCGAGGGGAAGGGGCCCTCGCCGGCGAGCTCTCCCGGATGGTGGAGCTGCACCACAAGCTCACACCCGTTCGGGGCGAGGGCGCGACGCTGGTGGAAGCCTTCCGCCGCGCCGATCTCGTCGACCTCGCGTTCGGATGGCTGCGCTTCGGGCTTCCGGCCCCGTACGTGCACGAGATCCAGGCCGCGTTCCCGCACGCGGGCTTCCAGCTGCGGGTGGTCCAGCTGGTCGGTGGCTGGGCCCTGCGCCACCCGTGGCGTCCGCTGCCGATGATGCGCCTGTAGCCCATTCAGCCCTTCGCTTCGGAATCGCCGCGCGCCGTGGCAAATGGTGGGCCGCCATGTGCCCGTGGAGCGACTACCCGCCGGCGACCGCGGTCGGACGCTGTGCCGACGCCGTCGGGCATTGCGTGCTGACCTTCGCGTTCCTGCCGACGCTCGCGTCGCTCCCCGCCTGGCTCGCGTTCGAGGCGCGCAACTCGCTGAACCTGAGCGATCCCGTCGTGCTGACCTTCCTGCCGGTGCGCGGTACCATCCTCCTGCTGCACGCGTTTCGCGCCGGCGTGGTGAACGGGGTGCTCGCGGGTCTCGTCGACGGGCTGCTCGTGTGGGCGTGGGTGCGGCGCTACGGGCCCCCGTCTCCGGTCGGACGATTGCTGGCGTTGGGCGCCGCCGGTGGCGGGCTCGCCGCGCTCGGGGTCGTCGCCGCGACGCTCGCCCGCCCGAGCCTCGAGGGTCCGCTCACCGCGACGCTGGTCGCGCCGATCGCGTTCGAGCTCGCGGCCGGCGTGGTGTGCGGCCTAGTGGCGGCGCCGCGCGCCG
>CAZWAX010000745.1:0-1836 GCA_964631985.1 uncultured Polyangiaceae bacterium
AGGGACGCCGATGAACGACAATCTGATTGACGCTATCTCGACGGCGGTGCACTAGCCCGTGTCCGGTCCGTGCCTTGCGCTGAGCACCGCGGTTGCGCGGTTGCGATCGCCGGTCGCGGAAGAGTGGTCGGCGCTCACGGGCGTTCCGGCCCTCGCGATCGCGGTGGGACCGGACGATCCCGTGCCGGCCGCCGACGCGCTCGCGGCGGCGGCGGCTCGTCTCGTGACCCTGGCTTGTCCGTCGATCGTGTGGGTGATCGACGAGCCCCCGCCGGTGCTGCGGCCGTTGCTCGCCGCCTGCGACGTGGTCGTGGGGACGCGGCCGGAGCTCGAGGCGCTCGTTGCCGCCGTCGCCGCGACGCCGATCGCCGCCGCCACGCTCGCACAGGTCCTGCGCGCGGGCGACGGACGGACGATCGCCGACGGGCTCGTCGTGGAGTCGCTGGCGTACGCGACGCTGCAGGCCGGGCCGGAGCACGCGCGCTGGCTCGCCGCTCGTGGCCCGGCGCCGCGTCCGCCCGTGGTGCCCGCGAAGGCCGTCGACCTCACGCGGCGCGCGGATGCGCTCCACGTGACGTTGCAGCGCCCCGAGCGGCACAACGCCTTCTCGGCACGGATGCGTGACGAGCTGTGCGAGGCGCTCGCGTTGGCAAGCGCCGATCCGCTCGCGGTCGTGCTGCGCGGCGCGGGACCGTCGTTCTGCAGTGGCGGCGATCTCGACGAGTTCGGGACGCGTTCCGATCCGGCGACCGCGCATCTGCTGCGGATGACGCGCAGCCCGGCCCGCCTCCTCGCCGACCTCGCGGTGCGGGTGCGCGCCGAGGTGCACGGGGCCTGCATCGGCGCCGGCGTCGAGCTTGCGGCGTTCGCGTCGCGGGTGATCGCCACGCCGGACGCGTTCTTCCAGCTTCCGGAGATCGGCATGGGGCTCATTCCCGGCGCCGGCGGCACGGTGAGCCTGCCGCGGCGGATCGGGCGGCAACGCACGGCCTACCTGGCGCTCAGCGGGTGTCGTCTCGATGCGGCGACCGCGCGCGCCTGGGGCCTCATCGACGCGCTCGTCGATCGTCACGCGGCGCTGCCGACCGACCTGCCGACCGATCGTCCTTGACGGCGCGGGCGAGGGCGGGGCAGCATCGCATCCTCGTTTGCGTACGGCACCCCGCGGCGCGTGGTGCAGGGATCGAACCGCACCGGTCAGGGAGGACGACATGCTCTCACGCGCAGCACGCTCGGGTGGTGCGATCGCCACGGCGATCGTCGTCGTGCTCGGCGCCAGTGTCGTCACGGCGCAGAGCCCCCCCGGAAGCGCGGGGGCGAAGGCCGCCGCGAAATGTCAGCAGACGATCGTGAAGGTCAACGCGAAGTTCCTCTCGCAGCGCGTGAAACGGCTCGCTACCTGCAGCAACGCCGTCCTCGGGTGCGTCCAGAATCAACCCGGGGTCGCTGCCTGCGTCGCCAAAGCGACCGCCAAATGTCGGAAGCAGCTCGGGACACCGGAGGTCCCCGACGTCGCCGCCGCGAAGCTCGAGGCCGCGGTCGTGAAGGCATGTGGCGGGCTCCCGGTGGGCGACTTGCTCGCCGTCGGCGGGCTCGGCTTCGGTGACACGGCGGCAGCGTGCGCGGCTGTCGGCGTGGCGCCGGTCGCGAGCGCGACGGACGTCGCCCGGTGCCTGCAGCGGCTCCACGGGAGCCTGTCCGAGGAGACCTTCGCGGCCGAGGTGCCGCGCGCGGCCGAGCTCGCCGGTCTCGGCGGCGTGAGCGCGCTCGTCGTGCCGGACTTGCCGCCGTTCGCCGGATGCGGCGACTGCGCGGTGCCGGGCGGGCAGGCGGTCG
>CAZWAX010000746.1:0-1805 GCA_964631985.1 uncultured Polyangiaceae bacterium
TGGAACTGCGTCCGGCTGACGCGATCGTCGACGGTCAGATCCTGCACCGGCTGCATGTAGAGCGTCGCGCCGTCCACCGCGGCGAGGCGGGGCTGGAGACGGCGGATGATCTCGGTCGCGTCGGCGTCGCGCTCGGCGAGCGGCTTCAGGTTGATCTGGATGCGGCCGACGTTGGCCGTCGTGTTGACGCCGTCGACGCCGATGAACGACGACAGGCTGGCGACGTCGGGATCCTGCAGGACGACCGCGGCGAGGGCCTGTTGGCGCTCGGCCATGGCGGCGAACGACACCGACTCGGGCGCCTCCGAGACGCCGAGGATCACGCCCGTGTCCTGCACCGGGAAGAAGCCCTTCGGGACGACGACGTAGAGCACGACCGTCGCCGCGACCGTCGCGACGAAAGCCAGCAAGGTCGCCGTCTGGTGACGGAGCACCCAACGGAGCGTCGTGCCGTAGCGCGCGATCAGGCCGTCGAACGCCCGGTGCGAGGCGCGCGCGAACCAGGTCTGCTCGTCGTCGGGGACGTGCCGCAGCAGGCGCGAGCACATCATCGGCGTCAGCGTCAGCGACACCACCGCCGACACCAGGATGGTGACCGCCAGCGTCACCGCGAACTCGCGAAACAGCCGGCCCACGATGTCGCCCATGAAGAGCAACGGGATCAGCACCGCGACCAGCGACACCGTGAGCGAGATGATCGTGAAGCCGATCTGCTTGGCGCCCTCCAACGCGGCCTCGCGCGGCGACTTCCCCTGGTCGATGTAGCGCGTGATGTTCTCGATCATCACGATCGCGTCGTCGACCACGAAGCCGGTGCCGATGGTCAGCGCCATCAGCGACAGGTTGTCGAGGCTGTAGCCCAGCAAGTACATCGCCCCGAACGTGCCGACGATCGCGAGCGGCACCGCGACGCTCGGGATGACGGTGGCCGAGAGCTTGCCGAGGAAGAGGAAGATCACCATCACGACCAGGCCCACCGCCAGCATGAGCTCGAACTGGACGTCGTGGACCGAGGCGCGGATGGTGGTGGTGCGGTCGGTGAGGACGCTCACCTGCACGCCGGCCGGCAGCGACGCGGTCAGCTGGGGCAGCAGGCTGGTGATGCGGTCGACGACGCCGATGATGTTGGCGCCGGGCTGGCGCTGGATGTTCACGAGCACGGCGGGCTCGGCGTTCATCCACGCCGCCTGCTTGACGTTCTCGGCGTCGTCGACGACGTCGGCGACGTCCATCACCCGGACCGGCGCCTCGTTCCGATAGGCGATGACGAGCGTCCGGTAGTCCTCGGCCGACAGCAGCTGATCGTTGGCGCCGATCATCCAGGCCCGCTTCGGCCCGTCGAAGCTGCCCTTCGCCTGGTTGACGTTGGCCGCCGCAACGGCGGTGCGGAGGTCCTCGAGCGCCAGGCCGTAGGCGGCGAGCGCCGTCGGGTTGGCGCGCACCCGGATCGCCGGCTTCTGCCCGCCCCCGAGGCTCACGAGCCCGACGCCCGGGAGCTGCGAGATTTTTTGCGCGAGACGGGTGTCCGCGAGGTCCTGCACCTTCGAGAGCGGCAGCGTCTTCGAGGTCAGCGCCAGCGTCAGGACCGGCGCGTCGGCGGGATTGATCTTGCTGTAGACCGGCGGGTTCGGAAGATCGCGCGGCAGGAACGTCCCCGCCGCGTTGATGGCCGCCTGGACGTCCTGCTCGGCGACGTCGATCTCGAGCTCGAGCGCGAACTGCAGCACGATGACCGAGCTGCCGAAGGAGCTCGTCGACGTCATCTGCTTCAAGCCCGGCACCTGGCCGAACTGGCGCTCGAGCGG
>CAZWAX010000747.1:0-1805 GCA_964631985.1 uncultured Polyangiaceae bacterium
CCGACCTCGCCCGACCTGCACAACGATCTCGGCATCGCGTTCGCGCGCCGGGGCGACCTCGACGCCGCGATCGTCGAGTTCAGGAAAGCGCTCGCGCTCGCGCCCGACCACCGCGAGGCTCGCGACAATCTCACGGCCGCCGAGGCCGCTGCGGCGCCGGGCGCGGCGCCATGACGCGCGGATCGCGCCCGCGGCCGGCGCCCCTCCCTGCCCCGTCACGGACCGGCCTCGACATCGCGCTGTGTGTCGGCCTCGTGCTCGTGACGGTCGCGCTCTACGCCCCGGTCCGGCACCACGAGTTCCTGAACTACGACGACAACGAGTACGTGACCGAGCACCCGGTCGTCCGGCACGGCCTGACGCGCGCCGGGGGCGTGTGGGCGCTCACCGGCGTGCACCACGCCACCTGGCACCCGCTCACCAGCCTCACGCACCTCGTCGACGTCGAGCTCTTCGGTCTCGACGCCGGCGCCCATCTGCTGGTGAACGTCGGACTGCATGCACTCGCGACCGTCGTGCTCTTTCTCGTGTTGCACCGGATGACCGGCGCCCGCTGGCCGAGCGCGTGGGTGGCCGCGCTCTTCGCCTGGCATCCCCTGCACGTCGAGTCGGTCGCCTGGGTGTCGGAGCGGAAGGACGTCCTCTCCGGCCTCTTCTGGATGCTGACGCTCGCGGCCTACGCCGCGTACGTGCGCCGGCCGAGCTGGGGACGCCATGGCACCCTCGTGCTCATGTTCGCGCTCGGGCTGCTCGCGAAGCCGATGCTCGTGACGCTGCCCTTCGTGCTGCTGCTGCTCGACTATTGGCCGCTCGGACGCGCCGGCATCACCGGCGGACGCGACTACGCGCGACGCTGGCTCGCCCTCGCGCGCGAGAAGCTGCCGCTCCTCGCGCTCAGCGCGGCCGTGAGCGTCGTCACGGTGCTGGCGCAGCGGAGCGCGGGCGCGCTCGGCACCCTCGGGTCGACGCCGCTCGCCTACCGGGTCGGGAACGCCTTCCTCTCCTCCGTGACCTATCTCCGGAAGATGCTCTGGCCGAGCGACCTCGCCGTCTTCTATCCGCCGCCGCCGCAGCTCTCGGGCTGGTCGGCGCTCGCGGCCACCGCGCTGGTGGCGGCGCTGACGGCCGGCGCGATCCGCGGCGCCGTCCGCGCGCCCTGGGTGCTCGTCGGCTGGCTCTGGTACCTCGGGACGCTCGTACCCGTCCTCGGCATCGTCCGGCAGGGCGACCAGGCGATGGCCGATCGCTTCACCTATCTCCCCGCGATCGGGCTCTTCCTCCTGGTCGCGTGGAGCGCGCGGGCCCTGCTACCGGGACCCGCGCGGCGCCCCTGGCTCGCGCTCGGAGGCGTCGCGAGCGTCGCCGCCTGCCTCGTGCTCACCTCGGGGCAGATCGGCCACTGGCGGAGCAGCCAGGCGCTCTTCGCGCACGCGCTCGCGGTCACGTCCGGCAACTACGTCGCCCACGGCAACCTCGGGGTCGCGCTCACGGCGCTCGGCCGCCACGACGAGGCGATGGATCACTACGAACGGGCGGTCGCTCTCAGGCCCACCTATGCCAAGGCCCGCTTGAATCTCGGGAACGCCCTCGCGCGCGCCGGCGACACGGCCGCCGCCGAGGCGGCGTATCGCGAGGCCCTCCGCGTCGACGCCGACTCCGCGCTCGCGGCCTACGATCTCGGGCTCCTCCTCGCGGAGCGCGGCGAGCTCGACGAGGCGATCGCCCTCTATCGGCGCGCGCTCGCCATCGACCCGCGGTACGCCAAGGCCTGGAACAACCTCGGCTGGGCGCTCGCCGCGACGGGC
>CAZWAX010000748.1:0-1793 GCA_964631985.1 uncultured Polyangiaceae bacterium
ACGATGCCGGTGCCTTCCTTGCCGGTCGACTCGGCGATCAGCTGCTCGGTCCAGTAGCCGAAGGTGTCGATCTTCTTGTCGACGACGAACGTGAGCTTGTCGCGTCCCGCTTTGGCGAGGGTGCCGATCACGGCCCCGAGGTAGAGCCCGGGGTTCTGCACCGCGGATACCGTCGGTCCGCAGGCGAGCATCATGCGCTTGGCGCGGCCGAGCAGCTTGGCGACGTCGATGCCCATGAGCGCCGCGGGCACCATGCCGAAGTGCGAGAGCGCCGAGTAGCGGCCGCCGATCTCGGCGCGGTTCAGGAAGATGCGGCGGAAGCCGTGCTCACGGGCCCGCTTCTCCATGGCCGTCCCGGGATCGGTGATGGCGACGAAGTGCTGCCCGGCCTGATCGCCGTGGGCGGCGCGGACCTTGTCGTAGAAGTATTGGAAGAAGACGTTCGGCTCGGTGGTGCCGCCCGACTTGGACGACACGATGTAGAGGGTCTTGCTCGGATCGCTCCAGCGCTCGAGCGTCGCGACGGCGGCGGGATCGGTCGAGTCGAGCACCTGGACGTCGCAGGCACCCTTGGCGACGCCGAAGGTCCGGCGCAGCACCTCGGGGGCGAGGGACGAGCCTCCCATGCCGCAGAGCACGGCGCGCGTGAAGCCGGCCTTGCGGATCTCGTCGGCGAAGGTCCGCAAGTCGTCGACCTGCGTGAGCATCAGGTCGACCACGTCGAGCCAGCCCAGGCGGATCTTGATCTCGGCCTGGTGCCCGGCGTCGTCGGCCTTCCAGAGCGTCGGGTCCTGCTTCCACAGGCGCTCCGCGAGCTTCGCCTCGTCCATCTTCGCGAGCGTGGCTTTGACGGCGCGCTCGGCCGGGCCGAGCTTCGCCATCGTGAGATCGGTGAGCAACAGGGCCTCGCGCGATGCGGACACCACCGCGATCAGCGACTCGAACGACTTGGCGAAGGACGCGACGCCGTCGTCCTCGAGCTTTTGCGTGACGGCGTCCATGCTGATGCCGGCGTCTTCGACCCGTTGCAGCACGGCCGCGGCGGCGTCCAGGTCTTTTTCGAGGCGCGGTGCCGGCTTGCCATGGTCCTTGTACGCGACGATGGTTGCGGGCGGCATCGTGTCGACGGTGTCCGGCCCGATCAGCGCCTCGACGTAGTAGGTGTCCGGGAGGGCGGGATTTTTGGTCGATGTGCTCGCCCAGAGCGGCCGCTGCAGCCGCGCGCCTTTCTGCTGCAAGGCGGCGAAGCGCTCGCCGCCGAACTTCTTGCGGAACGCCGCGTAGGCGAGCTTCGCGTTCGCGATGGCCGCCTTGCCGAGCAGCTGCTTCAATTGCGCCTGCTGGTCCGGACCGGCTTCCTTGATCTTGCTCTCGAGCTGCTTGTCGACGGCCGTGTCGACGCGGCTGACGAAGAAGCTCGCGACCGAGGCGATGCGGTCGAGCGGCTTCTTGGCGGCGGCGCGCTTTTCGAGGCCGCCGATGTACGCCTCCATCACCTCGTCGTAGCGCTCGAGCGAGAAGATGAGCGTCACGTTGATGTTCATGCCGTCGGCGATGCAGCGCTCGATCGCGGGTACGCCTTCGGCGGTCGCCGGGATCTTCACCATCAGGTTCGGTCGCGCGACCGTTTTCCAGAGGCGCTGCGCTTCCTTGACGGTCGCCTCGGTGTCGGTCGCGAATTTGGGCGCCACCTCGATGCTGACGTAGCCGTCGGCGCCGCCGGTGCGCTTGTAGACCGGCGCGAAGACGTCGGCGGCGGCGCGGATGTCCTCGATCGCGAGCGTGTCGAAGAT
>CAZWAX010000749.1:0-1784 GCA_964631985.1 uncultured Polyangiaceae bacterium
GATGGGGGCGAGCGTAGCGAGACCCCCACCGCGCGCACGTGCCAAGCCCCGGCAGGTTGCTCAAAAAGGGGCAGATGCGAGGCGCGACCGACTGAGCGCGGAGGCGTAGCGGAGCTACGCCGCACAAGCGAAGGAGGGAGCAACGACGCAGATGCCCCTTTTTCAGCAACCTGCTCGCGTCAGAAGCTTGAGCGAGTAGGAAAGCATCGAAAGATGCGCGGTCGCTGGCGTCGCTCTTGCTCCGTAGCGGCGGGACAACCGGGCCGCATCGGGGGATCGCATGGTCGAACGCGAAAGTCGGAGGTTTCGGAAGCGCCTCGTCGCGATTTGTACGCTCGCCGTCACGTTGCTGCCGCTCCTGGCGACGGCCGTTGCGGCCCGCGACTATGACATCGTCTATGTCCGGCAGGTACGGTTCGGAAACACCACCGGCACGACCTGGCCCGAGGTCGCGCATCCGGCGAGCCTCGAGCCCGGCGCCGACCTGATGGTGCTCCACCCCGACGGCAGCGAAGAGCTGCTGGTCGCGGGCGGAAACGGCGCGGTCACCGATCCTTTCGTCTCGTTCGACGGCCGCTTCGTCTACTACAGCCGGTTCCTCGACGTCCGGCCCAGCGCCTACAACTACCAGCGCGGGCTGCCCTACGAGGGTGCCGACATCTACAAGATCGAGCTCGCCACGCGCGCGATCACGCAGCTCACCTTCGGCGAGTTCACGCCCAACACCGGCGCGGGAAACTTCGACGAGTCGAACCCGGTCAACCCGGGGAGCGGCTACGACTCCCTCGGCTACGGCATCCTGAACCTCGGCCCGGCGCCGGTCGCGGGCGGCAAGCTCGCGTTCACCAGCAACCGGAACGGTTTCGTGCCGCCGCGCGGGCTCACCAACCCGACGCTGCAGCTCTTCGTGATGGACGAGGACGGCGCCAACGTGACGGCGATCGCGCCCATGAACATCGGGAGCGCGCTCCACCCGACGCCGCTCCGCGACGGGCGTCTGATCTACTCGACGCTCGAGAGCCAGGGGCTCCGCGACGGGCGCATGTGGGGCATCTGGTCGATCTGGCCGGACGGCCGGCAGTGGGCACCGACGGTGAGCTCGTTCCGGAGCGGGCAGGCGTTCCACTTCATGACCCAGCTCTCCAACGGCGATCTCGTGGTCGTCGACTACTACAACCTCAACAACAACGGCTTCGGCGCGCTCTACCGCATGCCGATCGCGCCGCCGGCGGGCACGCCGGCCTTCTTCAGCGCGTTTCCCGAGGACAATCCGTCGATCGCACAGACCGTCGGCGGCGGCTTCCGCTACGACTTCACGATGGCGTTCACGCCGTTCGGGATGTTCTCGATCACGCCCTTCACGCACGGTGGCGACGAGGCGGCGCCGATCGGGACGGGCGGTCAGCGAGTCGGCAAGCTCACGCATCCGTCGGCCGCGCCCGCGAACGACCTGCTGGTGGTGTGGACGCCGGGCCCGGCGAACGACCTCGACCGTCCGACCACCATCCCCGAGTACGACGGGGGGCTCTATCTGGTTCCGGGCGGGAACGTCGTGAACGCCCCCGGCGATCTCGTGCTGATCAAGAACGACCCCAACTACAACGAGGCCTGGCCGCGCGCGGTCGTGCCGTATCGGGCCGTGCACGGGGTCGACCAGCCCGACGTCCTGCCGTGGCTGCCGAACGACGGTACGGAGCACGCGGCGCTGCCGGCCGGGACGGCGAGCGGGCTCGTCGGTACCAGCAGCCTCTACAAGCGCGAGAGCTTTCCCGGCTTCGTGCCGC
>CAZWAX010000750.1:0-1781 GCA_964631985.1 uncultured Polyangiaceae bacterium
TGCGCCGGACCGAGCGCTTCCTCGAGGTTCACGAGGCTGTAGATCTTCACCAGCTTCGCCGAGGGCGACCAGACGGTGAGGGCGTAGACGGCGGCCGGGTCGTCGCGCTTGGTCGGCTCGGCGCGGAGCCAGACGTCGTACTGCTCGTCCTCCTCCTTGTACTTCGAAACCGGCTCGCCGCCGACGAGCAGGCTCAGCGTCTCGGCGATCTCGTCGACGCGGAGCCCCAGCGCCGAGGCGCGCTCGCGGTCGATCGCGGCTCGCAGCTCGGGCTTCCGGACCGACAACGTGGTGTCGACGTCGACGAAGCCCGGGTCGGCCTTCATCTTGTCGGCGATCTGATCGGAGTATTTGGTGAGCTTCTCGAGGCTCGGCCCCAGCAGGCTGAATTCGAGCTCGCTCTGGCGGGTGCCGCCGCCGCGAAAGGCGTTGATGCCCTGCACGCTGACGCGGAGATCCGGATAGGCGGCGAGCACCTTGCGGGCGTCGGCCATGACGTCGAGCTGGCTGAAGTCGCGCTCGGCGAGGTCGACCAGCCGGACGTAGATCGACGCCGTCGTGACGTCGCCTTCCCCGGGGCGCGCCTTGCCGGTGGTGTCGCCGATGGTGGTGAGGGTCTCCGTGACGCCGCGGAGGTGGCGGAACTTGGCCTCGAGCTCCTGCGTCACGACGTCGGTGCGCTCGAGGTTGTAGCCGCCGGGCGTCTGCACGATCACCTCGAACTCGCTCTGGTCGTCCTGGGGCACGAACTGGGTGCCGATGGCCCGCATCAGCGGCACGGTCGTGAGCGTGACCCCGAGGGAGAGCAACAAGATCGCGGCACGATGCCGGAGCGACCAGCGGAGGCATGCTCCGTAGAAGCGGTCGATCGCCCGGTAGAAGCGTCCCTCCTTGGCGGAACGTGTCGGATCCTTCGGGCGGAGGAAACGCGACGACAACATCGGCGTCAGCGTGAACGACACCAGCAGCGAGATCGCGATCGCGAACGCGACCGTCACCCCGAAGCTCTGGAAGAAGCGCCCGATGATGCCGCCCATGAACGCGACCGGTAGGAAGATCACGATGAGCGACAGGGTCGTCGCCGTGACCGCGAGCGCGATCTCGCGGGTCCCCGTCGAGGCGGCGGTGTAGGGATCCTCGCCGTGTTCCTCGACGTGACGGAAGATGTTCTCGAGGATGACGACGGCGTCGTCGATGACGATGCCCACCGCGAGCACCAGCGCGAGCATCGTCACGTTGTTCAGGGTGAAGCCCATGTACCGCATCATCGTGAACGTCGCGATGATCGACGTGGGGATGGCGACCGACGCGATCAACGTGCTGCGGGCGTCGCGCATGAAGAGCCAGACGGTCAGCGCCACCAAGATGGCGCCGAGGATCAGGTGGTGCTGCACCTCGGAGATAGTCCGCTTGATGAACCGCGACTGGTCGATGACGACCTCGGTCGAGATGTCGGCCGGCAAGACCGGCGCGAGCTCGGCGAGCTTGGCCTTCACCGCGTCGACCACGCTCACGACGTTCGTGCCCGACTGCTTCTTCACGATCAGGCTGACCGCGTTCTTGTCGTTCAGGCGCGCGCGGCTCCGCGGCTCGGCGACGCCGTTCTCGACCCGGCCGATGTCGCGGACGCGGATCGGGCGGCCCTCGTAGGTGGCCACGATCAAGTCGGCGAAGGCCGGGACGTCCTCCATCCGGCCCATGGTGCGGAGCACCATCTCGCGGTTGCCCTGGTCGACGCGGCCGCCCGGGATCTCGATGTTCTGCTTCTGCAGCGCCTCGCG
>CAZWAX010000751.1:0-1780 GCA_964631985.1 uncultured Polyangiaceae bacterium
ACAAGGAGAAGGAGGGGCAACAGGAGGCGCTCGGCATCGTCGGCGTGAACCTCGTCTACGGCGCGTGCTTTCTGTACCACGAGCCGGAGCTGCTGGTTGAGTCGCTGCTCGACGGCCTCTCCACCGACCGCATCGAGATCGACATGATCGAGATGTCGGGCATCGAGTTCCGTCACGTCGACAACCGCGTGATGAGCCTGAAGCTCGTGCAGCTCGGCCTCACGGGCGCGGCGATGTTCGCCGCCGACGGCACCGTGCTGCAGCCGTCGGAGGTGCTCTACAAGAAGCCGGTGCTGGTCGAGCGCGGCAGCTTCCGCCCGGTGACGCACGTGAACGTCGACATGTTGGAGTGCGCGCTCGAGCGTTTCGCGAAGGAGCCCGGCGTCGCCGGCGAGACGGTGGTCCCGCTCATGGAGATCACCATGCGGAACCTGATGGCGACGACCGGCTCCGGCACCGTCGACGTCCACGACTTCCTCGCCCGCGCCGACGTGCTCGCGGCGTGCGGCATGACGGTGCTGATCTCGGAGTACTTCGAGTACTACCGGCTCGCGGCGTATCTGGGCCGCCACACCAAGAAGCAGATCGGCGTCGTCATGGGCGCCGGCAGCCTGAAGGACCTCTTCGAGGAGCAGTACTACTCGAACCTCGACGGCGGCATCCTCGAGTCGTTCGGCCGCCTCTTCAAGAACGACTTGAAGCTCTACGTGTACCCGCTACTCGACCGGCAGACGAACGGCCTCACGACCGTCGAGAACCTCGAGGTCGCGCCGAAGCTCCGCAAGCTCTACGCCTACCTGGTCGAAAGCGGCTGCATCGAGCAGCTCGACGGCTACCACGAGGAGTACCTCTCGATCTTCTCGCGCGAGATCCTGAAGAAGATCAAAGTCGGCGACCCGACGTGGGAGTCGATGGTGCCGCTCGGGGTGGCCGAGGTGATCAAGCGGCAGTCGTTCTTCGATTACCGGGCGAGCTGAAGACCGCGCGTAGCGTCGGAGGTGCGGGAGCGCGGGGCGTCGCTCGCCGGCTCAGCAGATCCTGGGCCACGGACCGTTCAAGGGCACCTTGCGCAGGGCCGCGTGCCGGATCTGACGAGCCGGCGAGCGACGCCCCGCGTCCCCGTGCAGCGGCGTTGCGCGATGACGTCTGCATGCTCGTGAGGCGTCGATGATCGTCGGCGCATCGCGCCCGTCAATCCGCGCGGTCTTTGAGCTCGGTCGCAACGTTCTTCAGCGCCGGCGGGAAGGAGTACGTCGCCTCCCAGCAGGTGCCGAGATCGTTGACCAGCTGGACCCGGACCGGGGAAGCGAGCGTGCCGAGCGGCGGCGTGTCGAGGAGTGCGCCGCGACCACGAGCCAGGATCTGCGCCTTCCCGGCCACGAGCCCCTGCTTCAAGGTCAGGCTCTCGATGCCGGCCGGCGTGGCGTTGGTGTTCTTGTAGCGGAAGGACGTGGATGTGGCTTTCCAGCACGGCTTCGCGCCGCACGTGCCGCCGCCCGGGATGGCCATGGCAGCGATCCGTCCGCCGCCGTCGTAGAGGCAGAGGAGATAGTCGGTGTCGCCGAGCGGATCGCCGAACTCGCCGAGCGTGGTCGCCGCACCGCGCATCCACTTCCAAGAGAGCGCGTCCTTGTCGTCGGGGGTGCGGTCCTTGATCTGCACGAACGCCTTGGCGGGGGTGACGGGCGTGCGGCATCCGGCGAGCGGTGCCGCGGCGCAGCTCGGCGTCGGCGCGGGCGTCGGGGTCGGACCGGCCGCGAACGGGATGCTGGCCGCGTAC
>CAZWAX010000752.1:0-1084 GCA_964631985.1 uncultured Polyangiaceae bacterium
GCGAGCGCGTACACTAGGCGAGGCGTCGCGGCGAGGATCGTCGCGGCGTCGAGGCCGGCGCGCGCGAGCGCACCGGACCGCAGGTTGGTGACGAAGACGTCGGCGCCGGCGATCGCGCGCCGGACGATCGCGCGGCCGGTCGTGGTCGTGATGTCGACGGCGAGCGAGCGCTTGCCGCGGTTGTCGAGCTCGAACATCGGGTTGATCGGGAGGGGGAGGCCGGCGGCGGCGCTGTAGAAGGCGCGGTACGGGTCGCCGGCGGGTGGGGCCTCGATCTTGACGACGTCGGCGCCCCAATCCGCGAGGATGCCGCTCGCTGCCGGCCCGGCCACCCACACGGCCAGCTCGACGACCTTCACTCCGTGCATCGGTCCGGGCATGGATCCTCCTCCGGCGTCACAGCTTGCCGCCCAGGCGCACGAGCACCGTCGGCTGCGCTGGCGCGTCGGTCGTGAGCTCGATCATCACGCTCAGGGGACCGTGGCGCGTTGGTTTCCCGGTGTAGCGCACGGTGACGTCCCATGCCGGCTCGCCGCGCACGGCGACCATCTCGACGGCGAAGTCGGGGTCGGTGGATTTTCCGTGGAGGAGCTTGAAGGGCACGCCGTCGGCGGCGATGACGCGCACGCTCGCGGCCGTCATCCCCAGGCCGAGTCGCAGGTACGGCGGTTTGGTGACGAGCGGCCCGGTCACCATGACCGTCGCGTGCAGCTCGAAGCGCGCGGCGCGCGGGGCGGTCGTGACCAGCGTCACCTTCGGGCGGTGGGCCCCGACCGGAAGCTCGCGGCTCGGCGTCACGGTCAGCTGATGGCGCCGGTGGCCGCCCGGCTCGGCCTCGCCGAGCGGGGTCACCGCGGCGCGGAGGGCCGGCTCGTCCTCGACCGCGGTGATCGCAAACGCCGAGTCGTCGGGCGTCCGGACGGTGAGCACCAAGGGCTGCAGCGTGCGGGCGGGGCCGCGGATCCCCGGGCGGTCGTCGGGTTCCACCAGCAAGGCGAGCAGGCTCTCGGCGAGGATGGTCAGCGTGAGCGCGGGCTGGTTCGGGGCGTTGGTCGTGACGGTGAGGAGCCTCCCGCCCTTGCCC
>CAZWAX010000752.1:1094-1772 GCA_964631985.1 uncultured Polyangiaceae bacterium
GTGTCGAGCAGCGCCGCGACCTTGCCGGTTGCGCCCGGCGCGATCACACGGTCGTAGTCGGTGGTGGTGCAGCCGCAGCCGGGCTTGACGTGGATCTGCAGCTCGCGCGCCCCGCGATTGCGCAGCTCGTAGGTGTGGCGCACTTGCGTACCGGCGTCGACCGGACCGGCGTCGTAGCGGGGCGCGAGCGCTTCGAGTGGTGGCAGCGGGCGCGGCGTCTCGTCGGCCCGCGCCGACGCCGATGCGGCGATGGTCGTCGCGACGAATGCCAGGACGGCGAGTGGCAGCGTGCGCGAGCCCGCCGACCGGCGCGCGTTCACGGGGTGCTCCGCGCCGTTGCGGTCCCGGTGATCCCGAGGATCGCCGCGATCCCGGCATGACGCTCCGGGGTCAGCGCGACGTAGGCCGCGGCGGTCTCGTCGCGGACGAAGAGCGGGTCGTGGACGCGCGCCGGGTCGTAGCCCTCGTCCTGGAGGTCGCGTTTCCGCAACTTGAACGTCGAGGTCACGTCGGCCTCGGGTGTCAGGCGGACGAAGAGCGGCACCGCGTACGCCGGCAAGCGGGCTGCGGTGAACGCGAAGAAGGCGCCGGCGTCGAACGCGACGTCCGGGTGCAGGACCAGCGCCGCCATGCCGGCGCGCCCCTCCGCGCCCGGGACGACGACGCCGTAGACGTTGG
>CAZWAX010000753.1:0-1770 GCA_964631985.1 uncultured Polyangiaceae bacterium
GCCGGCCCAACCCATGCCGCTTCCGGCGGCCGCGTCGTTCGGCATCCGTAAATCCTCCTGAGCGACGGCCCCGGGAACGACGTGTCCGTCAGGCTGACGACGCCGGACGTCTTCGCCGAGCGTCCCGAGGCGCGCGCCCGGTTCGCAACCGAGCTCGGCGAGCGCATGGGCGCCCGCCTGCGATTGACGTGTCGGCTGGCCCTGCTGCTCGTGCCCCTCTTCTTCGTGCTCGATCTGGTGCTGCACCCGCACGTGATCGGACCGCTGCTCCTGATCCGGGCGATCATGGTCGGCTGCTGCTTCGTCGCGCTGGCGCTCCTGCGGACCGAGGTCGGACGGCACGCCGTCGCGGCCCTGAGCTTCTTCATGGTGTGGCAGACCGGCCTCGGCGTGGCGCTGATGACCGGCGTTCACGGTGGTGCCTCGAGCGGTTACTACGCCGGCATCAACCTGGTGATGCTCGCCGCCGCGGTCCTGTTGCCATGGGACACCCTGCTCTCCCTGACCGCGGCCGCCGCGCTGATCGGCAGCTACGTCGTCGTCTGCGTCGGGTGGGGCGGCATCCCCGACACGGCGATTTTCGTGCAGAACCTCTTCTTCCTCGGCTCGACCGGCCTGATCATGGTCGTCAGCCACCGCGCCACGCGCCGCGCCCAGGAGCACGAGTTCCTGCAACGCATGGCGCTCGAGGAGGCGGGGCGTCATCGCGACGCCTTCCTCGCCAACGTGACCCACGAGCTCCGCACGCCCCTCTCCGCGATCCTGGGGTTCGCGGAGATGCTGCTCGACTACCTGGACGGCGCCACCGCGGAGCAGCGCGGCTGGTTGGCGCGCATCCAGGAGAATGCCCTCACGCTCTATCGGCTGATCGTCCAGATCCTCGACTTCTCGAAGATCGAAGCGGGCGCCCTCGAGCTCGCGCGCGAGCCGATGAATCTGCCCTCGATCGTCTCGAAGGTCGCCGACGACATGCGGGCGATCGCGGGCGACAGCGGTGCGAACGTCGAGACCTCGATCCCCGCGGCCGCGCCGAGCGTGCGCGGCGACGCCGGCCGCGTCGAAGAGATCGTCTCGAACCTCGCCGCCAACGCGCTGAAGTTCTCCGGCGGACGTGCCATCCAGCTGACGCTCCGGACGAGCGCGCTCCACGCCACGCCTTGGCAACGGGTCGTCCCGGACCCGGGCCCGGACACGGGCAACCGGACGTATGCCGAGATCGACGTCACCGACACCGGCGTCGGGATCCGCGCCGAGGACCTCCGGCGGCTCTTCGTCGCCTTTCTCCAGCTCGACGGGTCGTCGACGCGCCGGCACGAAGGCACCGGGCTCGGGCTCGCAATCAGCTCGCGCCTCGCCGCCGGCATGGGGGGACACATCGCCGTCCGCAGCACCCCCGGCCAGGGCTCGACGTTCGCGCTGCTGTTGCCGCTCGAAGAGACGCCGGAGCAGCCTGCTGAAAAATGGCCATCTGCCGTGTCCTCGGAAGGGGCGTCGCTGCTCCCTCCTGCGCTAGCCGTGTCCTCGGAGCGGGTGCGGAATAGCCCCGCTACGCTACCACGCTCAGTCAGTCGCGCCTGACTAGCAGCTGCCCCTTTTTGAGAACCTGCCGGGAATGCCCCGAGGGCATCGCTACGCTCCGCCCTTCCAATTTTCAAAACTCATCGAGCTCACCGATAGAATCGGTGAGGCGGAGCGAAGCGACGCCTTTCCTTCAGGACCTTCAGGACACAAGGGCACGGAGCAGGTTGCTCAAAAAGGGGCAGATGCGAG
>CAZWAX010000754.1:0-1765 GCA_964631985.1 uncultured Polyangiaceae bacterium
GATCGGAAGCGCGTGCTGATCAAGATCGCCTCCACCTGGGAGGGCATCCGCGCCGCGGAGGTGCTCGAGAAGGAAGGCATCCACTGCAACCTCACCCTGCTCTTCGGCATGCACCAGGCGATCGCGTGCGCCGAGGCGGGCGCGACGCTGATCTCGCCGTTCGTCGGCCGTATCCTCGACTGGTTCAAGAAGGACACCGGCCGCGACGGCTATCCGTCGGCCGAAGATCCCGGCGTCGTCTCGGTCACGAAGATCTACAACTACTACAAGCGGCACGGTCACCGGACCGAGGTGATGGGTGCCAGCTTCCGGAACCTCGGCGAGATCACCGAGCTCGCCGGCTGCGACCTTCTCACCATCGCCCCGAACTTCCTGGCCGAGCTCCAGAGCGGATCCGCGAAGCTCGCGCGGAAGCTCGACCCAGCCAAGGCCGCCAAGATGGACATCGGGCGCCTGCCCATGGATGAAGCCACGTTTCGGAAGATGCACGCGAAGGACCGCATGTCGAAGGAGAAGCTCGACGAGGGCATCGAGGGCTTCTCGAAGGCGATCACCGCGCTCGAGAAGCTCCTCACCGAGCGCTACAAGGCGCTGGTCGGGAAGGGCAAGGCCGGCAAGTCCGCCCGCGAGTTCTTCAGCGTCTACGACTTCGACGGCGACGGCTTCGTCACGCGCGAGGAGTGGTGCGGCACCGACAAGGTATTCGAGGCGCTCGACGTCGACGGGGACGGACGGGTGTCGGCCGAGGAGATGGCGGCGGGCCTCGGGGCGGCGTTCGTGCTGCGGTAGCCGCAACTCCCCGCCATGTCTTTACCGTCCTGCGAGGGTGCGCATTGGGTAGTCGGACCGGGTGAGTTGCCGGTGCTCGTCGTCCGCACCGACCGCTGCGAGGCGCGCATGTTCCGACACGGCGCGCACGTCGCGACGTGGACGCCGACGGGCCACCAACCCGGCCTGCATCTCGCCGGCAAGAGCGTCTTCGCGCCGGGGAAGGCGATCCGGGGCGGCATTCCGATCTGCTACCCGTGGTTCGGCGACCGGACCGCCGATCCGAAGCCCGGGGGCAAGCCGTCGCCGGCGCACGGCTTCGCGCGGACGCGGCCGTGGCACGTCGACGACGTGGCTCTCGAGCGGGAGACCGGCCGCATCTTCGTCGCGATGTCGCTCGCGCCGGATCATGCGCTCTGGGATGCGGAGGCGACCGCGCGCCTGCGCTGCTGGTTCGGCGAAACGCTCGAGCTGGCGCTCACGGTGGAGAACACGGGTGGGGCGTCGTGCGAGTTCGAGGCCGCGCTGCACACGTATCTCGAGGTCGGCGACGTCCGCGAGGTCCGCATCCGTGGGCTCGAGCACACCCCCTACGTCGACAAGGTCGACGGCTTTCGGGAAAAGCGCGCGGGGAGCGACGCCTTGGTGCTCACCGACGAAACCGATCGCGTCTTCCTGGGAACCACGTCGCCCGTGACGATCGACGATCCCATCCTCGCGCGCCACGTGCGCGTCGAGAAAACCGGGTCGGCGTGCACCGTGGTATGGAATCCATGGCTCGCCAAGGCAACGGCCATGGCCGACGTCGGTGCCGACGACTGGCGGCGGTTCGTCTGCGTCGAGGCCGCGAATACGCGGCCGCATCACGTCGCGCTGGAGCCGGGATCGTCGCACACGATGTCGACACGCATCCAGATCGCGCGCGGAGCGGCGTGAGCGGCACCTAGCAGCCCGTTGAAGAAGACCGAATTTCTCGAAGCACGGACGCCGGCGTCGA
>CAZWAX010000755.1:0-1749 GCA_964631985.1 uncultured Polyangiaceae bacterium
GCGGTCAGGCTGCCCGCGGGCCTGGTGTTCGGTTCGATCCGGCTCAGCCGGCTCACCTGGCAGGACATCGAGTACCTCTACGGCGCCATGAGCGCCGCCGGGAAGAGCCCGGCCTATGTGCGACGCTGCGCGACCGTGCTCGCCCGGGCGCTCGATCTCGCTCGCAAGCGTGGCCTCATCGACGCCAACCCGGCCAAGGATGCGACGCGGCCGCGCACGGCTCGGTCGAAGCCGTTCGCACCGACGGGCGCCGAGGTACGCGACGTGCTGGCCGAGGCGCAGCGTCGTGATCCCGAGATCGGTGACGCAGCCACGATCCTGGCGAGCACCGGCATGCGGCGCGGCGAGTACATCGCGCTGCGGTGGGCCGACGTGAACCTCGACCAGAGCGAGATCCACGTCGCCGCTGCGATCAGCGACGGCGGGCCCGGCATCGGCCTGGTCTACAAGGCCACGAAGAAGTCCGACTGGCGGGACGTGCCGCTCACGGCCGCCGCCGCCGTTGCCTTCAAGCGACAGGCGGAGCGCCGTACCGAGCTGCTCGGGCACGGACCTGACCCGAAGGAGTACGTGTTCCCGGGTGGCATCGACGGCCACCTGCCGATGCGTCCCGACCAGATCACGAACCGATGGGCCGCCGCCCGAGGGAAGTCACCGATCACCTTGCTCCATCTGCGCCACTACACCGCCACCGCGATGCTCGACGCTGGCGAGTCCTTTCGCACCGTCGCCGACATCCTCGGCAACAGTGAGGCCACGCTGCGGCTCCACTACGACGGCCGCACGGACGTTGGCAAGCGCAAGGCCATCACGGCGTTGGAGCTGTAGGCCCACGTGCTCCCGTCCACTGCCGTGTCACACCCTCGTGGGATGATCTCCGTGGTCGCTTCCCCCTGTGCCCGACTTCCGCAGCAACGAGGGAAGCAATGCCACGTCTCCTGTCCTCCACCGCGCCTCGGCGCACGTCCCGCTGGGTGGTTCCAGTGACGAGCGAAGAGTTACTCGCAACGCTCGCAGCGGCACCCGGAGCCAGGCGGCTCCCGTCCGACGCACCCCTGACAGCCTCGTTGCTCGTTGCTGGGATCGAGGTGGCATCGACGAGGCCGGCGGCCGAGCGGACGCTCCGGAAGATCTGGCGCGAGCGGCGCGGACCGGGCGCTACTCCGCTTCTCTTGGTCGCAGACGACGCCAGCCGTCCTGGCTGCCTCGCCGCTCTGGGGACCGTCGACGCCGCCGGGCCGCTTCGGTCGGTCGACGCCGGCGCGCTGAACGACGTGTTGATGCGTCTCGCCGGACGTCCGCGCCTCGAAGCGGTCCGCGAGCTGGCCGCCGAGCTCGACCGCCTCGACCAAGCCGGCATTCCCGGCCTGAAGCTGCGCGACCTGCTCACTATCCACACACTCGACGTACGGCTCCGCAAGGACGAAGCGCGGTGGAGCCGTGCGACGGAGGTGACGAAGGCGATCCAGCGCGGTGCTGACTGGCGAGCAGTGCTGACAGGTGTCGGCTACGAGGTGAAGCGCCGCCCGCAGCGCGGCTACCTCGCTCGGCACGACGGTCGGCCAATCGCCGTCGTCCACCCCGTTCGCGATGCGGCCGAGTTCTCGCGACTCGATGCTGATGGGCGACCTCCAGAAGGGCTCCTCCTCAACGACTGCCAAGCCGACGGCGCGCCGTTCGGGATCTTGGCGGCTGGCACCAGACTGCGGCTGTTCGAGGCTGACCCCCAAGTCGGCTCGGACGCATCTC
>CAZWAX010000756.1:0-1743 GCA_964631985.1 uncultured Polyangiaceae bacterium
TGGAGACCCCCGAGCTCGGGGTGACCGAGCTCGCCGAGCGGGTCGGCCTGCACAAGTCGACCGTCCACCGGTTCATGGTGAACCTCGACGCCGCCGGCCTGGTCGAGCGCAACGCGCGCACCGGCCGCTACCGCCTCGGGCTCCACATCTTCGAGCTCGGCGGCCTGGTCATGCAGCAGATGAACCTCTGGGACGAGGCCCTGCCCTTCCTGGAGAGCCTGGTGCGCGACACCGGCGAGACCGGCCACCTGGCCGTCCTCGACGGGGGAGAGGCGATCTACATCGAGCGCGTCGAGGCGCGCCGGGCGCTGAGGGTCCCCTCGGCGATCGGCCGTGGGTACCCGGCGCACGCGACGAACCTCGGCAAGGTGCTCCTGGCGGATCTTCCGCCCGAGCGCGTCGCCGAGATCATCGTCGAGCGGGGCCTGGCCTCCTTCACCCCCAACACCATCACCGACCCGGACGAACTGAGCGCCGAGCTGGAGCGCATCCGCGAGCGCGGGTTCGCGATCGACGACGAGGAGTACGACGAGGGCCTGCGCTGCATCGGGGCGGGTGTGCGTGATCACAGCGGTCGCGTCGTGTCCGCCCTGGGAATCGGGGGACCGGTCACCCGCGTCACCCCGGCCCGCGTCGATGAGCTCGCCGAGCTCGTGATGGCCGCCGCGCGCGGCCTCTCACGCCGCCTCGGTGCCCACCAGTCCGGTGCGTACGCACCCGCGGCACTGCGCGTGCGCAACACGGCCTCCCCGATGCCGGCCCTCCGGCCGAGCGGAGTATGAGCAGCGGTCGCCCACCCCCCGGGGTAGCGTTCCGCACACCGCGCTTCCCGTAGTCACAGACCATCCCAAGGAGACACCCCACCATGGCGACCACCGCCGGAGCCCCCCCGCTGCGTCTCTCGAGCCGCACCTCTCATTTCGTCCTGCCCAAGCAGTGGGCCTCGATGCGCAAGGCCGAAGCCCTCGAGCGCGAGACGGGTAAGCGCGTCATCCACTTCGAGAAGGGCGACTTCCAGGGCGACGAGTTTCGTCCTGCCCCCCACATCATGGAGGCCTGCGCGAAGGCCGTCGCCGACGGCCACGTGCGCTACGTCCCGGGCCCGGGCATCCCCGAGCTGCGTGACGCGATCGCCGAGGAGGCCACCAAGCGTGGCCGTCCGACGGTGCGCGAGGAGGTGCTGGTGACGATGGGGGCCAAGCACGCCCTCACCCAGTCGCTGCTCACCCTCGTGGACCAGGGCGACGAGGTCATCTTCCCGAACCCGGGCTACCCGCCCGACGAGTTCTGGATCACCTACGCCGGCGGGCGGGTCATCTACGCGCCGCTGGTCGAGCCGGACTTCCACTTCGACCTCGACTCGCTGCAGAGCCTGATCACGCCCAAGACCAAGATGCTGATCATCAACTCGCCGCAGCGGCCCAACGGCGAGACCGTGGGCCAGCTCGAGGAGATCGCCGCGATCTGCATCGAGCACAACGTCACCGTGCTCACCGACGAGATCTTCAGCCACATGGTCTACTCGGGCGCCGAGCACAAGACGATCGCCGCCGTCGAGGGGATGGCCGACCGCTCGATCCTGGTCGACACCTTCTCGAAGACCTACATCATGACCGGCTTCCGCATCGGCTGGTGCGTGGCCAACAAGGACCTGATCACCGCGATGGACATCTTCCAGCAGAACTCGGTCACCAACGTGCCCGCGTTCGTGCAGCTGGCGGCCCTCGCCGCGATCACCGGCCC
>CAZWAX010000757.1:0-1743 GCA_964631985.1 uncultured Polyangiaceae bacterium
CCGGGTTTGTTGCACGAGATCGTGGTGGTGTGGCTGTTGAGCGTGTTGAGATCGTGGGCTGCGCCGCGCGGTGGGCTGGTGTTCGGATCCGAAGCGAAGTTCGCGGTCTCGGCACGTCGCGGCAGGAAGCCTGACCTCACGATGTATCTTCCCGGACATCCCCCGCTGCCGCGCCACGGCGCAGTCCGCGTGCCACCCGACGTGGCCGTCGAGATCGTCACGCCGACGCCGCGTGACGTCCGCCGCGATCGGGTGGAGAAAGTCGACGACTACGCGGCCTTCGGCGTTCACTACTACTGGATCGTCGATCCCGAGCAGCAGACGCTCGAAATCTTCGAGCTCGGAGCCGACGGGCGCTACGTGCGCGCGCTCGGCGCGACCGGAGGGATCCTCAATGTTGTACCCGGCTGCGAGGGCTTGGCGCTCGCGCTCGACGAGCTCTGGCGCGAAGCCGAGAAGCTCGCTGCCACCGAGCCGGAATCGCGCTGAGTCTCGGCCAACCCCGGCGGTCCGCCCCCTGCGCGCCTACGGCATCGATCGCTTGGGGCGTGGTAGCCGAGCAGCCCCTTGGCCTTCTTGCCGGTGCACCTCTGCTCTCCCGCCGAGCACGTGCGGCGTCAGATGACTCAACGGCCGAGCGGCTACTCTCGAATCCACGTAGGCAACTGATACGGTCAGCGACAAGCGTACGAGACGGTTCGGAATGGAGATGACATGCGACGAATGACGGTAGCTGGTGGGCTCTTCACCCTGCTTCTGTGCGCGATGCCGGCGTTTGCCGCCGTCACGCCGCTCAAACAGCCGGCGGGAGTCGGAAGTCAACTGATCTTCTACTACGACACGCGTCCCGGCTTCACCACGTTCGTGAACATACGCAACATCGCCCCGTCTGCGCTGCGGGTGCAGATCGACTTCTGGGGACCGACGTTCGAAACGAAGGTGACGCAGACGTTCGAGCTGCCGAGCGGGGGCGGTCGCGTGATCGATGCCGGTGCGCTGCAGCTCAGCCAAGGGTTGGGCGCCCAACAGGGAGTCGCGTTCGCGAGCATCCTCAACGACTCGCCAGTCCGGTCCACATTCGCGAGTCACTGATGGGCAATTTCACGGTGGCCAATCTCGCGACGGCGTCCGCGTGGGGAGGACCGGCCGCCGCACGGTCGGCGCGCGTCGTGGCCAATGACTCGGAGCCGGCGGACGGTACGGTCGTCGATGGGACGACCGTCGTGTATCAGACGATCCAGCCGTCCTTACTGCTTCTCGGCACTTACTATGACCCGCAGAGCCTTGCGCCGGTGGAAGCGCACGGCAATCAACTGATCTTCGTCACGTTCAAGGACCCCGCGGCCGTCGGATCGCCCGTCACCTTCGCGACGACCGTATTTTCGGTGACCGTGTCACAAGGTGACGCCGGTCTGCCGGTCACAAGCTTGCTGTTCACCGTCGGCGGCGTCGACGAGCGCGACGTCGTCTCATTCTTCGGCGATGGTGCCAACGGCGCGGCGGGTGGTGCCGTATTCCGTTCCACCGACAGCCAGGCGGGCCTGACGCGATTGATTTTCTTCGTGCAGACGCTGGGGACGTTCGGCACCGGCTATCTGTTGCCGTCGGGATAGCGTGGCCGACGGTGGCGTGAAGTCGCCGCACGCCAGCACCGGCAGCACCGCGCCGTTCATCGTCGACACCGACATCTAGCCTCGATGTGACAAAAACTACGCCGCTTTCAGGAGCCGATCGAGGCGTTTG
>CAZWAX010000758.1:0-1737 GCA_964631985.1 uncultured Polyangiaceae bacterium
GCCGCCGAGGCGGTGTCCGCGCTCGTCAACCTGGGATACAAGCAGCACGAGGCGGAGGGCGCGGTGGCCCGCGCCGGGGAGGCCGGAACCCGCTCGCTCGCCGACCTCAACCGGGAAGCGCTGCGGAGGTTGGCCACATGAACGAACGGGTCGACGATCCGATGACGAGCGACGAGGAAGTCGGACTCGACGTTTCGCTCCGCCCGACCGGGCTCGCCGAGTACGTTGGCCAGGCGGCGGTGAAGGACAACCTCGGCGTCGCCATCGAAGCGGCGCGGGCGCGCGGCGACGTGCTGGATCACGTCCTGCTCGCCGGGCCGCCCGGGCTCGGCAAGACGTCGCTCGCGTACATCATCGCCAAAGAGATGGGGGTCGACATCCGCTGCACGTCCGGTCCGGTGCTGGAACGGCCGGGCGACGTCGCCGCGATCCTCACCAACCTCGAGCGCGGCGATGTGCTCTTCATCGACGAGATCCATCGCCTGAATCGCGTCGTCGAAGAGGTGCTCTACCCCGCGATGGAGGACTTCCAGCTCGACATCATCGTCGGCCAGGGGCCGTCGGCGCGGACGTTGAAGCTCGAGCTGAAGCCGTTCACGCTGGTCGGCGCCACCACCCGGACGGGGCTCCTCACGTCACCGCTCCGCGACCGCTTCGGCGCCCACTTCCGGCTCGACTTCTACGACGAGCACGACCTGGGTCTCATCCTCGGGCGCTCCGCCGCCATCCTGAAGGTGCCGCTCGACCCTGACGGAGCGGAAGAGATCGCCCGCCGCTCGCGCGGCACCCCCCGCATCGCCAATCGGCTCTTGAAGCGGGTCCGCGACTTCGCCGAGGTGCGGGCCGGCGGCCGGATCACCAAGGCGGTCGCGGCCGACGCGCTGGCCATGCTCGAGGTCGACGCCCGGGGCTTCGACAAGATGGACCGGATGATCTTGCTCGCCATCATCGACAAGTTCAGCGGCGGACCGGTCGGGCTCGACACCCTGGCGGCCGCCGTCGGCGAGGAGCGCGACACGATCGAGGACGTCTATGAGCCCTACCTCATCAAGGAGGGGTTTCTCGCCCGGACGCCCAAGGGACGGGTCGCAACCGAGCGTGCTTTCGGGCACTTCGGCCGGACGGAGCCGAGCCGCGCGAGCCAGGCGCGGCTCTTTTGAGGGCGCCGAACGGTGCCAGTGGTGGCGAAGACACGCCGAAAATGACGCGGCGTGTCTGGGTGGACAAGCTGCTGGGGCGGCTCTAGAATCCGCCCCTTTCCCGGTCCGAACGATGGGAGGGTTGGGACGCACACTCATTCTGCTCGGGCTCGTGCTCGTCGCGGCCGGCCTCGTGGTCTCGTTTTCGAGCCGGATTCCCTGGCTGGGAAGGCTGCCCGGCGACTTCACGTTCCGATCCGGTGGGCTGACCGTCTATTTGCCGCTCGCGACCTGCCTCCTGTTGAGCCTGATACTGTCCCTGCTGTCGTACCTCTTCCGCCGCTGGTGACCAGCGGGAACCCCACACGATGACGCACCCGACCCCTGCCCCGACCGACCCGTTGCCGACCGCCGACGTCCCTGTCGAGCGGCAGCGTCGGCGCGAGGGGATGATCATCCTCTTGGCGGCGCTCGCCGTGCTGTTGTTCGCCTTCTTCGAGACCCGCCTGCCGCAGTTCTCGAGCAGCAACTCGCTCAGCAACAACGTCATCTTCTTCCTGCTGATCAACCTCAACATCATCCTGCTCGTGCTGCTGGT
>CAZWAX010000759.1:0-1729 GCA_964631985.1 uncultured Polyangiaceae bacterium
AGCGCAGCGCCGACGCCTACGTCGTCACGCGCGGCGCGGGCCGGACGATCGTCGCCGGCTACCCGTGGTTCACCGATTGGGGGCGCGACACGTTCATCGCGCTCCGCGGACTCTGCCTCGCGACGGGACGCTTCGACGACGCGCGCGCCATCCTGCTGGCGTGGGCCGGCGCGGTCTCGCGCGGCATGCTGCCGAACCGCTTTCCCGATCGCGGCGACGAGCCCGAGTTCAACGCGGTGGACGCGGCGCTCTGGTTCGTGGTCGCCGCGCACGAGTACATCGCCGCGCGCGCCGACGCCGGCGAGCTGGTCCCGCCGGACGAGCAGCGCCGGCTCCGCGAGGCGATCGAAGCCATCCTTGCCGGCTACGCCGAAGGCACGCGCTTCGGCATCCGTTGCGACGGCGACGGGCTGCTCGCCGCCGGTGAGCCGGGCGTGCAGCTCACCTGGATGGACGCCAAGGTCGGCGACTGGGTGGTGACTCCCCGGATCGGGAAGCCCGTCGAGGTGCAGGCGCTCTGGTTGAACGCGCTGGCGATCGGGAGCCGCTTCTCCGAGCGTTGGCAGGAGCGTTTCGCGCGCGGCCGTACGAGCTTCCTCGGTCGATTCTGGAACGACGAGACCGGCGGGCTCTTCGACGTCGTCGACTGCGATCACGTGCCCGGGACCGTCGATGCCGCCTTTCGTCCGAACCAGATCTTTGCCGTCGGCGGGCTGCCGCTGATGCTCCTCGAAGGTGAGCGCGCGCGCCGCCTCGTCGACGGGGTCGCGGCGCGTCTCTGGACGCCGCTCGGCCTCCGTTCGCTCGCGCCCGGCGAGCCCGGCTACGCCGGCCGCTATGCCGGCGGCGTGCGCGAGCGCGACGGCGCCTATCATCAGGGGACCGTGTGGCCCTGGCTCCTCGGCGCGTTCGTCGAAGCGTGGGTACGCGTCCGCGGTGCCACGCCCGAGGTGAAACGGACGGCGCGCGAGCGCTTTCTCCTGCCGCTTTGGCGCCATCTCGACGAGGCCGGGCTCGGCCACGTCTCGGAGATCGCCGACGGCGACCCGCCGCACACGCCGCGAGGATGTCCGTTCCAGGCGTGGTCCGTCGGCGAGGCACTGCGCCTGGATCGCGTCGTGCTGCGTTGACGGCCGCGTCCCGGGCCGCAATTTGCTTGCCGATGGGGGCGGTCGCTGGTACTTACCGAGCCGCATGAGGATCGTGGTTGCGGTGGTCGTGGGGGTCGTGCTCCTGAGCTTCGGGCACGAGGCGAATGGTGCCGAGGCGAAGCGCCAGCGTAGCGAGAAGTGCGTCGAGATCTGCGACTTCGTCTTCGAGCAGTGTCAGAAGGATCAGAGCTCGAAGTCGAACGAGCGCTGCAACATCGACGCCGTCCGCTGCAAGAACGCGTGCCCCTTCGAGACCGTAGAAGAGCCGGCCGTCCCGACCTACGCGAGCCATCAGCGTTGCATCGACGCCTGCCAGCTGACCTACAGGAAGTGTCTCGGGCGTCCCCAGAACAAGGGGGGCGGCACCTGCGCCGCCGACGACGTGCGCTGCGAGCAGGCGTGTCCGAAGCCGCCCGAGCCGGCGGTCGCGGGCGTCCCTCCGGCCAATCCGAATGCGCCGCCGGGAACGGTGGCTCCCGTCGCGGCCCCGCCGGCGAAGAAGCCGAAGCGTGCGACTCGCGTCGAAGGCGCAGCCGCGCTCGCCCCCGTGAGCGCAACGCCGGCCGTGGTGCCGAACG
>CAZWAX010000760.1:0-1725 GCA_964631985.1 uncultured Polyangiaceae bacterium
TCGCGCAGAAGCTCGGCGGCACGGTGGTCGTGAAGGCGCAGATCCACGCCGGCGGGCGCGGCAAGGCCGGCGGCGTCAAAGTCGTCCCGACGCCGGAGAAGGCCGCGGAGTTCGCGAAGGGCCTGCTCGGGAAGCCGCTCGTCACCCACCAAACCGGGCCCGATGGGCGCGTCGTCCGCCAGGTGCTGGTCGAGACCGGCTGCGACATCGCGCGCGAGCTCTACTTGGGTGTCGTCGTCGATCGCGCGACCGGCAAGGTCGGCATCATCGCGTCGCCTGAGGGCGGCGTCGAGATCGAGGAGGTGGCGGCGAAGTCACCCGACAAGATCTTCCACGAGACGATCGACCCGGCGGTCGGCTTCGCGCCGTATCAGGGGCGGCGGCTGGCGTTCCGCTTGGGCCTCCCGAAGGAGCTGGTCAACAAAGCGGTCGCGTTCTTCGCTGCCGTGACGCGCGCCTTCCACGAGTGCGACGCCTCGATGGTCGAGATCAACCCGCTGGTCGTGACCAAGGGCGGCGAGCTGATTGCGCTCGACGCCAAGGTGAGCCTCGACGACAACGCGCTCTTCCGCCACGCTGACCTCCGCGAATATCGCGACGTCCACGAGGAGGACCCGCGCGAGACCGAGGCCGCGAAGTACGACCTCAGCTACATCGCGCTCTCCGGCAACATCGGCTGCATGGTCAACGGCGCCGGCCTCGCGATGGCGACGATGGACATCGTGAAGCACGCCGGCGGTGAGCCCGCCAACTTCCTCGACGTCGGCGGCGGCGCCGACCAGAAGAAGGTGAGCCAGGCGTTCCGTCTGCTACTCTCCGACGCCAACGTGAAGGCGATCTTCATCAACGTCTTCGGCGGCATTCTCCGCTGCGACGTCTTCGCGGAAGGTGTCGTCGCGGCGGCAAAGGAGGTCGGACTGTCCGTCCCCCTCGTCGTCCGCATGGAAGGCACCAACGTGGAGCGCGGCAAGGAGATCCTCAAAGCGTCGGGCCTCGCGATCGAGTCGGCGGCCGACATGGCCGAGGGCGCGAAGCTCGCCGTGGCCGCGGCGAAGCGGGCGGGAGCGCCGGAGGCGGCACAATGAGCATTCTCGTCGACCGCAACACCCGCGTCATCGTCCAGGGCCTGACGGGGGCGACCGGGCAGTTCCACGCCAAGGCCTGCCGCGAGTACGGCACCCAGGTCGTCGGCGGCGTCACGCCCGGCAAGGGCGGCACCGATTTCGAGGGCTTCGCGATCTTCGACACCGTCGAGCAGGCCGTGCAAGCGACCGGCGCCGACTGCACGTTGATCTTCGTTCCGCCGCCGTTCGCGGCGGACGCCATCATGGAAGCGGCCGACGCCGGCATGCCGCTCGCGATCTGCATCACCGAGGGCGTCCCGACGCTCGACATGGTGCGTTGCATGGAGTTCCTGCGCAGTCGGAAGACGCGCCTCATCGGCCCGAACTGCCCGGGGCTCATCACGCCGGGACAGGCCAAGATCGGCATCATGCCTGGCTACATCCACAAGCCCGGGACCGTCGGCGTCATGTCGCGGAGCGGCACGCTCACCTACGAGGCCGTGCATCAGCTCACGCAGCTCGGCATCGGCCAGTCGACCTGCGTCGGCATCGGGGGCGACCCGATCATCGGCACCGGCTTCATCGACGTGCTGCGCCTCTACCAGGACGATCCCGGCACCCAGGGCATCATCCTGATCGGCGAGATCGGCGGCAGCGCCGA
>CAZWAX010000761.1:0-1714 GCA_964631985.1 uncultured Polyangiaceae bacterium
GGAGGTAGTCCTGCCGGAAGCGGAGGACCCGATGCACGTAGTTGCGAGTCTCTTCGAACGGGGGAATTCCGCCGTACTGATCGACGTGCCCCTCCCCCGCGTTGTAGGCGGCAAGCGCGAGCACGACGTTGTTGCCATAGCGGTCGAGCAGCATCCGCAGATGCTGTACCCCGCCATTGATGTTCTGCACGGGCTCGTGGATGTTGCGGACGCCGTGCATCTGCGCCGTACCCGGCATCAGCTGCATCAGACCACGCGCACCCTTCGGTGACACGGCGTTCGGCTGGAAGCCCGACTCGGCCTTGATCACGGCCTTCACGAGCGCCTGCTCGACGTTGTAGCGCCGTGACACGTTGGCGATGATCGGATCGAACGCCCGCGACTCGACACGCAATCGGCTCGGCTCGACGCGATAGCCCGGAACGGCGCTGATGCTCGGCATCTCGCGGATGACGACGCGGTAGAACCGCTTGTCGGTGGGAACGTTGGTGTAGTGGATGACGCCGAAGCGATCCACCCGCTTGTAGATGTCGGCCGAAGCGTACGGCGCGGCAATCAGTCCCTGGCCCAGCCAGAAACCAAAGGCCCCACCGATCAACATCCCCACACCCCGGCGCCTGCCCCGACCCGCCGCCATTGCCCAGCACCATAGTCAACCCGACATTGGCCCGTCAATGCGTATTCGTCGCCATGTCGTCGGCACCGACATCGGGCGATCGCGTCAGATTCCTGACCCAGAGATGATCGTGTCGTGCTGCCAGCGCACGTCGTCACGCTCGGGGTAGTCGAGGGTGTAGTGGAGGCCGCGACTCTCGCGCCGTGCCATGGCACAGCGAACGATCAGCTCGGCCACCGTAGCGATGTTGCGGAGCTCGAGGAGATCACCCGTGACGAGGAAGTCCCAGTAGTACTCCCGAATCTCCTCTTGGAGCATGGCGATGCGCTTGCGGGCTCGCTCGAGCCGGCGCGTCGACCGCACGATGCCGACGAAGTTCCACATCGTTCGCCGCACCTCGTCCCAGTTCTGCGTGACGACGACGGACTCGTCGCTGTTGACGGCCGTTCCGGGGTTCCATTCCGGAAGCGTGGGCAGCACCGTGGGATCGGCCGCGAGGCGAGCCCGGGCGTGCTGTGCCGCTCGATGGCCGAACACCAGGCCTTCGAGCAACGAATTCGACGCCAGCCGATTCGCGCCGTGCAAGCCGGTCATCGCCACCTCCCCGCACGCGTAGAGGCGAGGGATGGAGGTACGACCGTCCTGATCCGTCGCCACGCCGCCGCAGAGGTAGTGGGCAGCCGGGACCACCGGCATCCATTGACGAGTCGGATCGATGCCGAGCTCGCGACAACGCCGAACGATGTTGGGGAAGCGTTCCTCGATCCAGCTCGCGGGCTTGTGGGTGATGTCGAGGAACACGTGCTCGAAACCGTGGACCTTCATCTCATGGTCGATCGCGCGTGCCACGACGTCACGCGGCGCGAGCTCGGCGTCGCGGTGGTAGCGGTCCATGAAGAGCGATCCGTCCGGGAGTCGTAGGCGCGCCCCCTCCCCACGCATCGCCTCCGTGATCAAGAAGGACTTCGCCTGCGGGTGATAGAGACAGGTGGGGTGAAACTGGAAGAACTCGAGGTTCCCGACGGTCGCCCCCGCACGATACGCGATCGCGACCCCGTCGCCGGACGCGACGTCGGGATTGGTGGTGTAGAGGTAGAC
>CAZWAX010000762.1:0-1714 GCA_964631985.1 uncultured Polyangiaceae bacterium
AACGAGGGGATGTCGACCGAGCACAATCCCGAGTTCACGATGCTCGAGTTCTACCAGGCCTACGCCACCTACACCGATTTGATGGATCTCACCGAGACGCTCTTCGCCGACCTCGCGCGCGAGCTCACCGGCGGGCTCGTGGTGCCGTGGGGCGAGCACACGATCGACCTCACGCCGCCCTGGACGCGCCTCACCGTAAAGGACGCGGTCGCGCAGTACACCGGGCTCGCGCGCGCCGACGTCGACGACGTGGCCAAGCTCCGCACCTATGCGGCGACCCACGGCATCCCGCTCCCCGACGACGCGCCGTACGGAAAGGTCCTGATCGAGGTGTTCGAGAAGACGGCCGAGCACCGACTGGTGCAGCCCACGTTCATCACCGCGTATCCGGTCGAGGTGTCGCCGCTCGCGCGCTCGAGCGACACCGACCCCGCGATCGTCGACCGCTTCGAGCTCATCGTCGCGGGCCGCGAGCTCGCCAACGGCTTCTCGGAGTTGAACGATCCGGCGGAACAGCGCGGCCGCTTCGAGATGCAGCTCGCCGCCAAGACCGGCGGCGACGACGAGGCGCACGCGATGGACGAGGACTACGTCCGCGCGCTCGAGCACGGGATGCCGCCGACGGCCGGGGAGGGGATCGGCATCGATCGCCTGGCGATGCTGCTCACCAACTCCGCGTCGATCCGTGACGTGATCCTGTTCCCGCAGCTTCGCCCGGAGCGGCGCTGAACGACAAGGCGGTGACGTGCGTTACGAGTTGATGGTCGGGCTGCGCTACCTGCGCGCCAAACGCTCCGAGGCGTTCATCTCGCTCATCACCGTGATCTCGATCGTCGGCGTGATGATCGGCGTCATGACGCTGAACATCGTGCTCGCCGTGATGACCGGCTTCGAGGAGGATCTCCGCGATCGCATCCTCGGGTTCAACCCCCACATCGTGCTGGTCTCCTACGCCGGCACGATCGCCAACCCCGACGAGGTGGTGCGGAAGGTCCGGGACACGCCCGGTGTCGCCGCCGCCGCACCGCTCGTCTACAGCCAAGTGATGCTGAGTAGCGGCCAGAGCGTCTCGGGCGTCGTCGTGCGCGGCGTCCCCCCCGACCTCGAGGACGCCGTCATCGATCTCAAGGCGCACATGACGAGCGGCTCCATCGCCGGGCTCGGGGCCCCGTTCGAGGTGCCGATCGAGGGTGGCGACGCCGACGCCGACAAAGACGGCCGTGCCGACACCACGACGCTCAACGGCGTCATCCTCGGTCAGGAGCTCGCCAAGCAGCTCGGCCTCGCCATCGGCGACCCCGTGAGCGTGGTGTCGCCGCTCGGCACGCCGTCGCCCGTCGGCCCGATTCCGAAGATGAAGCGCTTCGCCCTCGCCGGCACCTTCGACTCCGGGATGTACGACTACGATTCGGGCCTGCTCTACATGGCCCTCGTCGACGCCCAGAAGTTCTTCGGTCTCGGTGAGGCCATCACCGGCGTCGAGATCCGCGTCACCGATCTGTACGGCGCCGAGAAGGTCGCCCGGCAGCTCGAGCAGACGCTCGGGACGCCCTTTCGCGCCCGCGACTGGATGGAGGTGAACCGCAACCTCTTCCTCGCGTTCAAGCTCGAGAAGGTCGTGTACTTCATCGTGCTGACCCTCATCGTGCTGGTGGCCGCGTTCAACATCGTCGCCACGCTGATCATGGTGGTGATGGAAAAGCGCAAGGACATC
>CAZWAX010000763.1:0-1711 GCA_964631985.1 uncultured Polyangiaceae bacterium
GGCGGCAGCTACGTGGTCGGCGTCGTGATCTTCCTCATCCTGGTGGTCATCAACTTCATGGTCATCACCAAGGGCGCCGGCCGCATCGCCGAGGTGGCGGCGCGCTTCACCCTGGACGCCATGCCCGGCAAGCAGCTCGCGGTCGACGCCGAGCTCAACGCGGGGGGCATCACGGAGCGCGAGGCGCGTGAGCGCCGACGATCCATCGAAGCCGAGGCGGATTTCTACGGCGCGATGGACGGTGCCAGCAAGTTCGTCCGCGGCGACGCCATCGCCGGCATCATGATCGCCGGCATCAACATCGTCGGCGGCCTCTTCATCGGCATCGTGCAGGGCGGGCTCGACGTCCGGAGCGCCGCCGAGATCTACACCATCCTCGCCGTCGGTGACGGCCTGGTCTCGCAGCTGCCGGCGCTGTTGATCTCGACCGCGGCCGGCATCGTCGTTACCCGCGCAGCGTCGGGGACCGACCTCGGCAGCGAGGTGACGTCGCAGATGCTGCTGAACCCGCGCGTGCTCGCGATGGTGTCGGCGATCCTGGGCTCCTTGGCGCTGCTGCCGGGGTTGCCGTTCCTGCCGTTCGTGGCGCTGGCCGGCGCGCTCGGCGGCCTCTCGTATGCCGGACGCGAGCACAAGGCCGCGGCGGTCGCGCAGGCCGCGCTCGAAGCCCGGGCCGAGGCGCCGAAGGAGGAGAAGTCCGACGTGCCGGCGCCGCTCGACCTGCTCGAGCTCGAGGTCGGCTACGAGCTCGTGCCGCTGGTCGACGCGTCGCAACGCGGCGAGCTGATCGAGCGCATCAAGACCCTGCGGAAGCAGTTGGCCGAGGAGATGGGCTTCGTCGTGCCGCCGGTGCACATCCGGGACAACCTCCAGCTGAAGCCCGGGGAGTACGCCATTCTCCTGAAGGGCATCGAGATCCAGCGCGCCGAGATCCGGATCGGGCAGTATCTCGCGATCAATCCCGGCGGCGCCGACCCCGGGTTCCGCGGCGTCCCGACCAAGGAGCCGGCGTTCGGGCTCGACGCGCTCTGGGTGCTGGCGAGCGACCGCGAGCAGGCGCAGCTCGCCGGCTACACGGTCGTCGACGCGGCGACGGTCGTCGTGACGCACCTGACGGAGCTCATCCGCCGCCACGCCCACGAGCTGCTCGGCCGCCAGGAGGTGCAGAGCCTCCTGGAGGCGCTCGCCAAGACGCATCCGAAGGTCGTCGAGGAGCTGGTGCCGCAGCAGCTCGCGCTCGGCCAGGTGCAGAAGGTGTTGCAGAACCTTCTCCGCGAGCACGTCGGCATCCGCGATTTCCTTTCGATCATCGAGACGCTCGCCGACCACGCGCCGACCAGCAAGGATCCGCACGCGCTGACCGAGCACGTGCGCACGGCGCTGTCGCGCTCGATCATCAACCGCTTCCTGACGCCGGATCGGACGCTGCCGCTGGTGACGTTGGCGCCGCGGCTCGAGCGGACGATCGCGGAGTCGGTGCACCGGAACGACGACGGCACGTATCTCGCGCTCGAGCCCATGACGGCGCAGCGCCTGCTCGGCAAGCTGGCGCAGAGCGCGGAGCAGTTCGCGCTGCAGGGCCACCAGCCGTTGGTGCTGTGCTCGACCAACGTGCGCGGCCATTTGCGGCGGTTGACCGAGCGCTTCCTGCCGAGCCTCTCCGTGGTGGCGCCGAGCGAGATCCCCGCCAACGTGAAGATCCATTCGCTGG
>CAZWAX010000764.1:0-1711 GCA_964631985.1 uncultured Polyangiaceae bacterium
CGCGATGTGGCGGTCGGTCAGCACGCAGACGTCGAGCGGGTCGCCGTCGCCGCGACTGACCTCGGGGCCGCCGGGGATGGCGAAGGCCGCCACCGCCTCCCCGCAAAAGGTACGCGGCACGAAACCGTAGAGCGTCGGACAGGCGACCGAGAAGCGCTGCGGGCGGTCGATCTTCAAGTACCCGGAGTGCTTGTCGATCTCGTACTTCACGCCGTCGGTCGGCACGATCTCGATGTAGGCCGTGACGACCTCGGGGCAGCGCGGCCCCGGATCGAGGCCGTGCCAGGGGTGGGGGCGGAAGGCGAGGGGCGGCGCGTCGTTCATCGGCGGTGGTCCCGAGGCGCCTCCTATCACACGATCGCGCCTTCCTCGTAGCCGTGTCGTCAGCGCCGCTCGCCGCGCTCGGACAGCGCCTGCTCGAGGGCGGCGTCGTGCTGGTAGACGTCGTCGTAGAACGCGATCGTGCCGTCCCGGTGTGCGACCGCGGTGGCGTAGGCGATCACGACCGCGATCGCACGGCGGAGCGGCACGATCTTCTGGTGCTCGAGCGCGAGCATCTCGTCGATGCGCGCGGGCTCCCATCCCTCGCCGCCGAGCACCCAGTGCGCCAGCGCGGGTGCGTCCCCGAGCCGGATGCAGCCGTGGCTGAAGTCGCGCCGCGGGCGCGCGAAGAGCGCTCGGGCCGGGGTGTCGTGCATGTAGACGTTGTAGGGGTTCGGAAAGAGGAACTTCACGTGGCCGAGGGCGTTCTTCGCGCCCGGCCGCTGGCGGAGCTCGGCCGTCCCGCTCCCGAGGCGGGCGATCGCCGCGGCGGTCGGCGGAAGCACCTGCCCGGCGCTCACGATCTCCATCTCCTCCGCCGCGAGATAGCCGGGATGCGAACGGATCTTCGGGAGGAGCTCCTTCCGCAAGATGCTCGGCGGCACGTTCCAATAGGGAGCGAAGACCACGTTGATCATCGTGCCGGCGAAGAACGGCGTCTGGGTGCGGACCGCTCGTCCCGCCACCACCGACATCCGCAGCGCGGGCGGACGCCCCGCGCCGATCGCGTCGAAGGCGATCAGCTCGAAGGCGGGAACGTTGACGATCACGGTACGGTCGCGCGCGAGCACGGGAAGCCAGCGCAACCGCTCGAGCGCCAGCTCGATCTGACGCGCCCGGGCCGCGGCGGGGACGGCGAGTGCCCTGGCCGTCGCGGCCCCGATGATGCCGTCGGGCGCGAGGCCGTGGCGGAGTTGGAAGCGTTGCACGGCCAGCACCAGGGCGTCGTCGTAGCGCGTGGCACTGGTCGCAGCGGCGGGAAGATCGCCGAGCGCGGCGAGCCATCGGGTCAGATCGGGGGCGCCGTCGAGTGCGTCGCCCGGGCGGATCGTCGCGACGAAGGTCGGGGGTACGAACTCGGGATCGGCGGCGAGCTGACGGTAGCGTGCGAGCTGGCGCTCGAGCAGGAGGTTCTCGAGGTAGGGTGGGGCGGCTGCATCGACGACGGTACCGACCGGGGCGTCGGTGCCGAGCGCGGCGACGAGGGCGGCGAGCTCGGCCTGCTTCGGTCGGCGATCATAGTCGAAATGGAGGGTCCGTGGATCGACGCGCCCGAGGTGGACGTCCGAGATCAGGCGCACCACGCCCACGCTGAGCATCAGGTCGAAGCGCGCGAGCGCCGCCGCCGTGGTGGGGCGTGCCGTGCCGAGGCGCGCCGCCTCCGCCGCGA
>CAZWAX010000765.1:0-1685 GCA_964631985.1 uncultured Polyangiaceae bacterium
CCGGGGTGATCTCGCGTCGATTGCCGAACTGCTGATTACCGAACACGTCACCTGCACCGGCGGCGTCGGGGCCTTGGCCGTGAGCGCGCGCGGCGCCTCGACCGTGCGGGGTGCGTCGGTCCGGGGTGAGGCCTTCGTGCCGAGCCCGTTCCGCACGAGGACGCCGGCCCCGAGCCCGATGACGAGCGCCGCGAGCGAGGCGGCGACATACCCGCTGCGGCGGAGGCCGGTGCCGGTCCCGAGCCGCAGTTGGAGCCGCGCATCGACGTGCCAGTCGGGCCGCGCCGTCGCGGCATTGACGGCCGCGAAGCGGCCCTCGCCGGCGGCGAAGCGGGCATCGAGCGCGTCCAGCGACGAGCCGCGCGGCCCGAAGGCAGATGCCCGCGCCTCGATCGTCTCGGGCTCCTGCGTGGCGACCTCCGTCCAACGCCGGCTCCCGAACGACTCCTCGCGGCCGAGCGCCGGCAAGCGCGAGCCGAGCCGCAGGACCGGCAGCGTCTCGGAGCCCTTGGCGCCCGCCCCGCTCTTGCTCTCCCCCTTCGGCTGGTAGCGCACGCCGCGCTCCTCGGCGAAGGCGAGGATGGTTTTGAAGGCGAGTCGGCTCGGCTGCGTCGATCCGCGCTCCCAGCTCGAGATCGTCGAGGTCGACCAGCCCGCGGCACGGGCGAACTCGGCCTGCGTCATGTCGAGCGCCTGTCGCAACGACCGGATGACCTTGCTCGGTGGCGTCTCCATGAGACGCCGGTCGGAGCAACGCGCGTGCCTTTCGAAATGCGCAGCGGAACCGCGCGTCAGCACGCGGCGCGGCGACACATCCTCGTCGCTCCGGTCATTCGGCTGACACCCGAACGCCGTGCGACATGTCGTGCGGGTTCAGTCCTGTTCGGGCGGCTTCTTGTCGCCGAGCGCCTTCCGTTTGATGCTGCGCACCGCCGAGATGTAGCCGTCGATCACCCCCTGCTTCAGCGAATGCAGCGGAAACGGGTGGCCGCCCTTGTCGCGCAGATGGTAGTCGGCCGTGATCCTGGCGCGCTTGCCGTCGGGAGACACCTCGACCTGGTACTCAGCCGAGTTGTCGGTGAAGTCGGCCTCGAGCGTGCGGAACGACATCCGCTTGTGGTCGCGGTCGATCGTCCACTCGATACGGGCCTGGTTCGGGCGGCCGAGAACCTGGCTGGTGACGTCGACGATCTTCTGCGTCCCGCCGACACCCGACACCGGCTTCGACTCCGTGACGCCCTCGATGAACTGGTCGTGGTGGTCCACGTCGATGAAGACCTTGTAGAGCTCCTCCCCCGGGGCATTCACCAACGACACGAAGTGCATGTCGACCGAGCCGTCGGGCCGCTCCTCGATCTTGCGTTCGAGCAGGAAATTCTCGCCCTGCGCCCAGTCGAACTCGGTGCGGGCGCAGTCGGTGGCGAGTACGGCGAGCGCGAGAACTCCAAATCGTAGAAGCGTCATGGACACCCCCCCTTTCGGAACCTCCAGAGCCGCGGACGGCCGCGCCAGAATGGCCGCTTCTAGCGCCCGGTCGAAGCGGCGATCAAGGGCTCGTCGATGGGGGTCTACCAGTCGGTCGGACGATAGTTGCGGAGGAATTGTCCCCAGACGTGCTCGCCGGTGTTGCAGCCGGCGATGATGGGGTCGACGATGCGGGCCGCGCCGTCGACGATGTCGAGCGG
>CAZWAX010000766.1:0-1682 GCA_964631985.1 uncultured Polyangiaceae bacterium
GGCGGCCGGCGGCGGCGCGCTGCAGGAACGGCAGCGCCTCGGCCTTGCGCTGCTCGCGGACGCGCTGCAGCCCGAGGGCGTGGAGCAGGCTCGGCTCGTCGGGCACCGCGGCCAGGCCCTCCGCGATCACGGCCGCAGCGTCCGCCTCGCGGCCGGCGACGCGATGAAGGTCGGCGAGGTTCACGTACGCCGGCACGAAGAGCCGGTCGAGGCGGATGGCCGCGCGATACGCCGCGACGGCTCCGGCGTCGTCGCCCCGCTCGGCGGCGACGATGCCGAGATTCAGATGCGACTCGGGACGCTCGGCGCCGGCCCGCTCGGACGCCACGTACTCGGCAACCGCGCGCCGGCTTGCCTCCGACGGCAGCGTGTCGGCCGGGACCGCGGCCAGCACCCGCCCTGCCTTCACGCGCACCGCCTTCACGGTGTCGTCGGCGACCGACGCCGCGAGTGGCACGCGCAGCTCCGCGGGGAGTCCGAGCACGGCGTCGAGGGCCGCCGCCCGCACCAGTGCGCTCCCGTCGGCGATCGCCTCCTGGGTGACTGCGTGCGTGGCCGGGCCCGGAAAACGCTCCAGGAGGGACGCGCCGGTGGCGCGCGCGATTTCCGGGGTCTTCGCGTCGCGCACGAGCGCCGCGAGCTGCAGCGCCGCCCCCGGGCTTCCGCTCCGGCCCGCACGAAGCGCGGGCGCAAACGTCTGGAAGCCCTTCCGCGCAGAGCCGTACCAGCCACTCACGGCGGCGGCCGCCCACGCCGCGTCGCGATCGGCGTGGCACCCGTTGCAGGCGTTCGGTGCTCCCTCCGTCACGGTCAGATCGGGCCGCGGCACGCGCAGCGAGTGATCGTGGCGCGGGTCGATCACCATGTACGTGCGGGTCGGCATGTGGCAGGCGACGCACGCGGCGCTCGGCGTACCCTCGGGGTGACGATGGTGGGCCGCGACGTCATAGCCGGCGGCGGCGTGGCATTGGGTACAGACGGCATTGCCGGGCGCGCGCAGCGTGCCGCCGTGCGGCTCGTGACAATCGCTGCACGTGACCCCGCGCGCGTACATCTTGCTCTGGACGAACGAGCCCCAGGTGTAGACCTCGTCGTGCTGCTGGCCGTCGGCCTCGTAGAGCGGCGCGTCGAGCAGCGTCGGCACGTGGGTATCGAGCAGGCGGCCGGTCGGCCCGGGGTCGTCACCGAGCGGACGACGCCGGGCATGACAGACCGCGCAGGTCTCGACCTCGCGATGCGAGCCGAGCGGACGGCTCCTGAGCGGCGCCCCCGCCGCGACCGCGGTCCAGCGCACCTCCGCGCGCTCGTCGAGCGCGATCGCGAGCCCGCGCTTCGGCCAACCCGCGGCGCCCGGCGGATCTTTCGCCCAGGCGACGTGGTTCGACCCCGGACCGTGGCACGCCTCGCAGGCGACGCTCATGTCGGACCACGTCGTCGCGTAGCGATTCGTCGCCACGTCGTAATTGCGGCGGAGATTCGTCGAGTGGCATTCGGCGCAGACGAAGTTCCAGTTCTGGTCGAGCCGGGTCCAGTGCAGCGGATCGCGATGGTCGACGGCGTCGTTGGGATAGAGGTGGAACCAGCGCTGCCCGCCGTCCGCTTTCAGCCGGGCGTCCCACGCAATCGAGAGCGCCTGCTTCCTGCCGTTCGGGAAATCGACGAGGTATTGCTGCAGCGGGGCG
>CAZWAX010000767.1:0-1681 GCA_964631985.1 uncultured Polyangiaceae bacterium
ATCGGCATGCTGCTCATGCAGGAGCCGCAGCTGATGCTGGTCGACGAGCCGGTCGCCGGCATGACCCATCAGGAGACCGAGAAGACCGCCGAGCTTCTGGTGTCGCTCGCGGGCGAGCGCTCGGTGGTCGTCGTCGAGCACGACATGGAGTTCGTGCGCTCGATCGCCCGGCGTGTGACGGTGCTCCACGAGGGCCACGTGCTCACCGAGGGCGACATGGACAGCGTGCAGAACGATCCGCGCGTGATCGAAGTCTACCTGGGCGCCTGACGATGCTGAGCCTCGACCGCGTGAATCAGTACTATCGCGAGAGCCACACGCTCTGGGATCTCAGCCTGACGGTCCCGCAAGGCTCGTGCACCTGCCTCATGGGCCGGAACGGGGTCGGCAAGACGACGACGCTGAAGTGCATCATGGGACTGCTGCCGCTGCGGGACGGTACGATCACCCTCGACGACACGGTCCTGTCCCAGGAGCCCGCGGAGTCGCGGGCGAAGCGAAGGATCGGCTACGTCCCGCAGGGCCGCGAGATCTTCCCGCGTCTCACGGTCGAGGAGAACCTCCGGATCGGCCTCGCCGTCAACCGCAGCGAGGGTGGACGTCGCGCCTACCAGGGAGTGCTGGAGACGTTTCCGGTGCTGAAGCAGATGCTCAAGCGCCGCGGCGGCGACCTCTCCGGTGGCCAGCAGCAGCAGCTCGCGATCGGACGGGCGCTGATCCTCGAGCCGACCCTCCTCATCCTCGACGAGCCGACCGAAGGCATCCAACCCAACATCGTCCACGAGATCGGCGACATCATGGTCCGCCTGAACCGTGAGCTCGGCATCACGATCCTGCTGGTCGAGCAGAAGCTGCCGATGGCGCGCCGGGTGGCCGACCGCTTCACGGTGCTCGACAAGGGGCGGGTCGTCGCGAGCGGAGCCATGGCGGAGCTCGACGACGGACTGGTGCGCCGCTACCTGACGGTGTGACGGCGATGCGAGCCGCGCATGCCGAGATCCATCTCGGAACGGTTGCGAATCGCCCTCCCCTGTGGCCAGGACGGGCCATGGCTTCCGGATGGCAGGCCGAGCTCGCGCTCGACTTCGCGCGCCGCGGCGAGCGCACCGTGCTCGCGTCGCGGCGCCACCACGGCCCGCTCACGGTGCAGCGTCCGTTCTATCCCGAGGCGGACGGCGTCTGTCACGCCTACGTGCTCCATCCGCCCGCCGGGATCGTCGGCGGCGACGACCTCCGCCTGCGGTTCGCGCTCGCCCCGGGATCGCACGGGCTCGTCACGACCCCCGCGGCGACGCGCTGGTACTGGAGCGACGGCCGCGAGGCCCGCGTCGATCAGGAGGCGACGGTCGACCCGGGCGCAACCCTCGAGTGGCTGCCGCAGGAGACGCTGCTCTTCGCCGGCGCGCACGCCCGGCTCGCGACCCGCATCGTGCTGACCGGCGACGCGCGCTTCGTCGGCTGGGAGATCCTCGGGCTCGGGCGGCCGACGTGCGGCGAGCTCTTTCGCGGCGGCCGTCTCGACTTCCGCTTCGACGTCGTCCGCGACGGCCGGCCGCTGCTCTCGGAGCGCCTGCGCGGCGACGCGACCGGCGTCCCCGGCCTGCTCGGACGCGCCGCCTGCGCCACGCTGCTCGCGACCGGCGCGGACGCCAACGCCCTCGAGGCCGCACGAGCCGCCCTC
>CAZWAX010000768.1:0-1674 GCA_964631985.1 uncultured Polyangiaceae bacterium
GCGATCCTCGCGACCGAGCGCGCGCCGTTCCCGGCGCTCTGGCGGAGCGTGCACGGGCCGGCGTTCGACGACGTGACCGGCGACAACGGTTTCTGGCTCGCGCGGGCGTCGGCGACCGCGCCGACCGCCGCCGTCGCGCCCGCCCGGCACGCCGCGGTCTGGTATCGCGACGATCCGGCGGTCCCGACGGTCGCGGTCCCGGGCGTCGAGCTCGTCGACGTCGGACCGCTCCGGATCGCGCGCTACGTGCCGGCGATCGCCTACGAGGCGTGTCGGACGGCCGACGGCCCGATCACGGTCCCGCTGCGCGTCGTGCCGGCTCCCCGGCACTACGGTGACGGGACGATCGCGCGTACGCCCGTGCTCCCGTCCCGTCTCGATTGTGCCGTCACACCCGGAACGGGGGGCACGCGCGTCGTCGCCGCCGTCAGCGCCGGGACCGTCGTGCTCCGCGATGCGGCCGGCACGACCAGCCCCGCGGGTCCGACGACCTCGCTCTGCCTGCGCCGCGGCGGCGTGCCGGCGCCGTTCGCGATCACGATCACGGTGCCGCCCGGCACGCCGAGCGACCTCGATCTCTACGAGCGTCCGGATCCCGACTGTACGGCCGGGAAAATTGCACCGTGATTTCGGCCGGTGCTATAAGCGCGCGAATCATGTCCGCGCCCGACCTGGACGCGCGCGCGCTCGCTGCCCTCTATGACGAGGGCTACTACCACGGCGTCAACAGCGGGTACCCCGCAGCCGGATACGAGAGCGAGCACGCGAGCTGGCACCACTGGGTGACGCATCTCGCGGGTTCGCTGCCGCCGGGCGCGCGCTGGCTCGACCTCGGCTGCGCCTATGGGTACCTGGTCGCCGAGGCCGCGGCCGGGGGCTTCACGGCCGTCGGCGTGGACGTCAGCGCCTATGCGCTCGGCCGCGCGCGTTTCGAAGCTCCGACCGCGGCTGGACGGGTGCTGCGCGGGCTCGCCGACCGGCTGCCGTTCGCCGACGCGTCGTTCGACGTCGTGAGCGCCTTCGACGTGCTCGAGCACCTGCACGAACCCGAGCCGCCGCTCGCCGAGGTGGCCCGGGTGCTGAAGCCGGGTGGGGTATTGATCGGTGCCACGCCCGACCCGCTCTTCTTCGGCGGGCACGAGGACACGCATTTCTCCGAGCGGTCGCCGTCATACTGGATCGATCGCCTGCTGGCGCTCGGTTTCGGGGTCGACTTCCGTTTCTTCCAGGCGGCCTACAACCTCGAGGTGGCGGCGGTACGCGGCGCACGCGGCACGCTGCAGCCCGGGGGCGGGCTGCGACCCGAAGGGTTCGGGAAGATGCCGGCGCTCGGCACCGTCACCGGACCGGAGGCGGCGCACGTCGCGGTCCGCGTGCGCGCCGGCCTGGTCGCGGCGCCGCAAGCGGATGCCCCGGAGGCCTACTGGAGCGGGGAGGGCAACGGGCTCTTCTATCTGCTCGTCGCCGGACGCGAGCCGCGACGGATCACGGTGCAGGTGGAAGCGTGCGCCGAGCGCGCCGGCGAGCTCACCGTGCAGATCGGCGATCAGGAGATCGGCCGAGTCGCGCTCGGCGAGACCCCCCGTGTCCTGACCCTGCCGAGCGTTCCGGTCGCCGCCCGGCGGCCCGGGCCCCGGCTCCCCACCGCCCCCCCGCCCCCTGTCGCCCCCCTCC
>CAZWAX010000769.1:0-1667 GCA_964631985.1 uncultured Polyangiaceae bacterium
CCTGGTCGACGCGGCCGCCCGGGATCTCGATGTTCTGCTTCTGCAGCGCCTCGCGCACCTGCAGGACCGAGATCTGGTAGGCGGCCATGCGGTCGGGGTCGACGTAGATGTTGACGGCGCGGTCCCAGCCGCCGACCATGATCACCGCGCCGACGCCGGGCACGGTCTCGATGCGCTCCTTGATCTGCTTTTTCGCGACCTCGGTCACCTCGCGGAGGTTGCGGTTGCCGGCGACGACCACGCTCATGATCGGCGTCGCGTCGACGTCGAACTTCTCCATGATCGGCGGGTCGGTGCCTTCCGGCAGCCGCGACATGATGGTTGCGACCTTGTCGCGGACCTCCTGCGCCGCGACCGCGCTGTTCTTGCTCAAGAGGAACTGCACGATCACGACCGACACGCCCTCTTTGGAGGTCGAGCGCAGGATGTCGATGCCTTCGATCGTGTTGACGATTTCCTCGATCGGCTTGGTGACGCCGCTCTCGATCTCCTCGACGCTCGCGCCTTTCAGGGAGGTGGTGATGGTGACGGTCGGGAAGTCGACGTTCGGGAAGAGGTCGAGCCCGAGGCGCTGGAACGAGAACCACCCGAGCACGACCAGCGACATCACGAGCATGGTCGCGAAGACGGGGCGGCGGATGCAGAGGTCGGCGAGGGACATCAGGCACTCACGGTGTGACGATGACGGGGGCGCCTTGCTCCAGCCGGTCGAGGTTCGAGATCGCGACCTGTTCGTCGCGCTGCACGCCGTCGGTGATCTCGCGCCGATCGCCGACCGCGATGCCGGTCCGGACGATGCGCTCCGCGGCCTTGCCGTCGACGACGACGAAGAGCTTGGTCACGCCGGCGAACGTCGTGAGCGCCTGCTCCGGGACGACGACGGCGTCGCCGGCCAGGTCGTAGACCAGATCGCCTTTGGCGAAGAAGCCGGGGCGCAGCAGGCGCTCGCCGTTCGGCACCAGCGCCTCGATCGTGATCGAGCGATTGGCGATCTCCGACGTCGGATTGATGCGAGTGATCTTCCCTTCGAAGACTTGCCCGGGGTACGCGTCGACGCTCACGCGGATCGGCTGGCCGAGCTGGAGGAAGCCGGCGAAGCGCTCGGGCACGGGTGTGCGGAACTTCAGCGGATCGTCCTGCACGAGCTTGTAGAGCGTCTGACCGGTCTTCACGACCGCGCCGACCGAGGTGTCGCGCGCCGCAATGACGCCGGCGAACGGCGCGCGGATGATGGTACGGTCGATCTTCACCTTGACGACGTCGAGCTGGGCCTCGAGCACGGCCGCCTCCGTGCGCATCTTCTCGGCCTCCTCGGTCGCCATGATGCCCTGGCCGCGGAGGACCTGGGCGCGCGCGTTGTCGGCGTTGGCTTTGACGAGGCGCGCTTCCATCTCGCGCTTCGCGGCCTGGAGATCGGCGTCGTCCAGGCGCACCAGCACGTCGCCTTCGTTCACGCGATCGCCCATGTCGGGGCCGTAGCCGGCGACCCGCGTCTCGACCTGGGCGGCGATCGCGACCTCCTCGTTGGCGAAGAACGCGCCGACGAGCGACACCGAGCGCTCGACCTTCGCGATCGTGGCCGGTGCCACGGCGACGGCGATCGGCGCGCCGGCCGCCGCGGCGGTGGCCTCGGCGCTGGTGGTCTCGTGCGAGCAGCCGGTGGCGGC
>CAZWAX010000770.1:0-1663 GCA_964631985.1 uncultured Polyangiaceae bacterium
GCGGTCGGCTGCGGCGCCCCGCCGGTCCGCGCGACTCGCCAGTCGGCGTACCACGCGAACGACGCGAGCCCGACGAACGCCGCGGCGGCGAACACGACGAGGCCGAGGCGCTTGCCGGTTGCAAGCGCGCTCACCGCGACGAACGCGACCAACACGCCGAGAAGACCGTAGCGAATGGCCGGATCGCTCGACCACGGCGGCACGCGCACCCGAAGCGGTAACGCGGCGGCCGCCGCCGCGCGCTGCGCTGGCACGCTCAGCGCGACCACCGCGAGCGCCGCGAACACCATGCCGACGACGAGCCACCCGAGGGCCCGTCGCGACGGCCGCCGCGCGAGCCATTCCATGCCGAAGGCCGCCAGCACGCTCGCCGCGAGGCTCAGCTCCATCACGTGCCGCGCCGGCACCCGGAACTGGTCGAACCCCGGGACGCGATACACGAGCGCCGCGAGCCCCGGCACGCTGCCACCGAGCGCCAGGAGCACCGCCACGCACGCGACCGCCACCCAGAAACCGGCGATGCCACGACGTCGGCGCGCGCCGACTCCCACGACCGCCAACACCAACGAGAGAAACGGCAGATAGAGGCAGAGCTCCGCGAAGTTGTCGGCACCGAAGTACGGCGTCCCGAGCGCGCGGTGGTCGCTGCCGAAGAGGAACGGGAAGAGCAGCGTCGGCAGCTGCGCCCACGGCAACGAGAACGCCACGAAGCCCTCGTAGTCGAGGAGCGCGCGCGGCGTCTCACGCACGTAGGCGATCGTCATCAGGAGCTGCGGCGCCGCGAGCAGCAGGCCGAGCCCGACGCTTCCGCCCGCGAGCATCCACGCCCGAAGCCGCCCCGCCCGCCGGCACGCCGGCAGGCGCCACAGCAGATAGGCGGAGGCGAACACGAGCCCGTAGAACGCGATCTGCATGTGCCCCGCGAGACACGCCATCGCGACCCCGGCCGCCCCGACCACCACCCACCGCCGCTCCCCGCGCGCGAGAACCCCCTCGATCCCCGCGAACACCCACGGCACCCACGCCGCCGCGTGGATCATCGAGGTGTGCAGCAGCTGCGCCACCATGAACCCCGACAGCGCGAAGCTCACCCCGCCAAACGCCGCCGCAGCGCGCACGCACCCAACGACCCGCAAGTACGCGTACGTCCCGAGGGCCGCGATCACGTACGCGCCAACGACGAACCCGTTGAACCCGAGCCCGCCCCACAACGCCACCCACCGCACCGGATACCAAACGTACTGCGCCGTATCCGCCCCGATCGCCCACCCCCCGATCCACGCATCCGACCAATTCGCCAACGGCGCAAAGAACGCCGCATACTGCCCATCACTCAAGAACAACCGCCCACTCCACCACACCGGCGAGAAGAAGGCCGCGATCCCCGCGGCGATGGCGACAACGACGGCGATCTCGATCGCGACCGCCCGATCAACCCGCACGGTCACGATGACGGCACCAAAATGATCAGAAGGAAGGCGAGTCCTTCGGACGAAGTCCGAGGGACGACGCCCTCCAAACCTCGGTGGCGAGCGGCAGAGGGCCGACCGCTCAAATCGCCCGAATGCAAGGCGCGAGGAAGAGAGCGCGGAGGCATAGCGGAGCTATGCCGCACAAGCGAACGACCGAGCAACGCAGCAGTCGGGCGATTTCAGCGGTCGGC
>CAZWAX010000771.1:0-1660 GCA_964631985.1 uncultured Polyangiaceae bacterium
GCGGCGGTCGTGCCGGTCGTCGTGGGCCTCGGGCTCGCGGCCCGGACGGCGCCGCTCGATGCCGTCGTCGCGGCCGCGACGCTGGCCGCGGCCCTGCTGATCCAGGTCGGAACGAACCTCGCGAACGACTACTACGACTTCGTCGCCGGCGCCGACACGAGCGAGCGTCTCGGGCCGCGCCGCATCACCCAGGCCGGGCTCGCTGCACCGGCGACCGTACGCGCGGCCGCCTTCGCGGTGCTGGCGGCGGCGGGGGTCGTCGGCGCGTATCTCGTGACGGTCGGGGGCGCGCCGATCCTGGCGATCGGCGTCGCGTCGTTGCTCGCGGCGGTCGCGTACACCGGAGGCCCGTGGCCGCTCGCGTATCACGGGCTCGGCGACGTCTTCGTGTTCCTGTTCTTCGGCCTCGTGGCGGTGAACGGCACGGTGCTGTTGCAGACGGGCGCCGTCGGCGTGGCGTCGCTCTTGGCTTCGCTGCCGGTCGCGTGCCTCGCGACCGCGATCCTGGTGGTGAACAACCTCCGTGATGTCGCGACCGATGCGCGGGCGGGCAAACGTACGCTCGCGGTCCGAATCGGCGCCACGGCGACCCGCCGGCAGTACCAGGCGCTCGTGGCGATGGCGTTCGCGTCGGTCGCGGCGATGGCCTTCGTTCTCGGTCCGGCGGTGCTGGTGGCGTTCGGGGCGCTGCCCCTCGCCGTTCATGAGGTCCGCGCGCTCGCGCGACGCTCCGGCGCGGAGCTCAACGCGAGCCTGGCGGGCACGGCGCGCCTGCATCTGGCGTTCGGCCTGCTGCTCGTGCTCGGTCTCGTCGCATGAGGCTCGTCGCGGCCGACGTGGTGCCGCTCCGGCTCGCGCTCCGCCGTCCGCTCGTCACGGCACGGGGGACGATCGGCGAGCGTCACGGCTTTCTTCTGCGCTTGCACGGCGCCGACGGCACGGTCGGCACCGGCGAGGCCAGCCCGGCGTACTGGATTGGCGAAGGCGACCTCGGGGCTACGGCGAGGGACCTCGAGCGCATCGCCGTGCGAGTGCGTGGCCGTCCGTCGCTCGACGAGGCGCGGGGCTGGCTCGACGAGCCCACGGAGGCGCTCTCGCTCGCTGCCGCGTGCGGCCTCGACGGTGCGCTGCTCGATCTCGCGGCGTCGGCCCGAGGCGTCACGATTGCGACGTTGCTCGGTGGGGCCGGGAGCGCACCGGTGCCGATCGCCGCCCTCGTTGGCGGCACCTCGGCGGAGATGCTCCTCGCGGACGTCGACCTCGCCCTGACACGGGGCTACGCCACGCTCAAGCTGAAGGTCGGCGCCGGCGATCTGGCGACGGATGGCGCCCGGGTCGCGGCCGTTCGCGCGCGCGCAGGGACGACCGTCGCGGTGCGGCTCGACGCCAACGGGGCCTGGACCTTTGCCGAAGCCCAGCGCGCGCTCGCGGCCTTCGCGCCGAGCGAGGTCGCCTATGTGGAGGAGCCACTCCGCGATGCCGACCCCGCGCGGCTCGCGGCGCTCGCGCGCGCGACCCCGGTGCCGCTCGCGGTCGATGAGTCGCTGCGCGATATCCGGGATCTCGACCGCCTGATCGCCGCCGGCGCGCGAGTCCACGTCGTCTCGCGAGCCGCGCGCGTCTTTCGACGCGGGCCTCTGGCCGCGTGGTGGTGGACGAT
>CAZWAX010000772.1:0-1657 GCA_964631985.1 uncultured Polyangiaceae bacterium
GAACGACAACATCGAGCGCGCCATCAAGAAGGGCACCGGCGAGCTCGAGGGCGTGACCTACGAGGAAGTGCAGTACGAGGGCTACGGTCCGGCGGGTGTGGCGATCATGCTCGCGATCCTCACCGACAATCGCAATCGCACCGTCGCCGAGATCCGCAACATCTTCGGGAAGCACGGCGGCAATCTCGGGGAGAACGGCTGCGTCGGCTGGATGTTCTCCAAGAAGGGCGCCATCACCGTCGACAAGAACGCCATTGCCGAGGACAAGCTCTTCGAGATCGCGCTCGAAGCGGGCGCCGACGACATCGCCGACGGTGGCGAGGCCTTCGAGGTCACGACGGCACCGGAGGTGCTCGAAGACGTGAAGAGCGCGCTCGAGAAGGCCGGCATCCCGATCGCCTCCGCGGAAGTCACGATGGTCGCGCAGAACACCATCACGGTGCGTGGGTCCGACGCCGAGCAGACGCTGAAGTTGCTCGAAGCGCTCGAGGATCACGACGACGTACAGAAGGTGTCGGCAAACGTCGACATCCCGCAAGACGAGGTCGAGCGGCTGAGCGCGTAGCACGACCGGGCGCCGGACGGCGGCGCGGGAGTGGGAGGGGACATGACGAGGGGAGGGGACAGGCGAGTCGAGCCGCCCGTGCGGGTCCTCGGCATCGATCCCGGAACGGTCGTGACCGGGTGGGGCTTGGTCGAGCGCCGCGACGGTCGCGTCGCGCACCTCGCGCACGGTGCGGTCGCCACGCACACGCGCATGACGCTCGCGGCGAAGCTCGCGGCGATCCATGCCGCGCTCACGGAGCTCTGCGCGACCTGGCGACCCGACGTGCTCGCCCTCGAGCAAAATTTCGTCGGCCGGAACGTGCAGAGCGCGTTCCGGCTCGGCGAGGTGCGCGGCATCGCGATGCTCGCCGCGGCGGCCGCCGGGATCGCCGTCGCCGAGTATGCGCCCGCAACCGTGAAGCTCGCGGTCACCGGCACCGGCCGGGCCGAGAAGGACCAGGTGCAGCGCGCCATCGTCCGGGAGCTGCGGGTCGTCGAGCGGCTGGTGCCCGATGCGGCCGACGCGCTCGCGATCGCGCTGTGTCATCTCCATTCGTCGCGGCTCACGACGGTGCTGGCGACGGCGACTGCGGGTGCCCGATGATCGCGCGTCTCCGCGGCCGCCTGCTCGAGAAGGCGCCGGAGCAGATCGTCGTCGATGCCGGCGGCGTCGGCTATCAGCTCTTCGTCTCGTTGAACGCCTTCTATCGGTTGCCGAACCCCGGTGGGGAGGTCGATCTCTACGTCCACACCCACGTGCGCGAGGACGCGCTCCAGCTCTACGGCTTCCTCGATGCGGCCGAGCGCGCCCTCTTCTTGTTGCTGTTGCAGGTGTCGACGATCGGCCCCAAGGTCGCGGTCGGCGTCCTGTCCGGCATGGATACGCCCGATCTCGAGCGGGCGATTGCCGACGGCGATGCCCGGCGCCTCGTGGCCGTCCCGGGCATCGGCAAGAAGAAGGCCGACCTCATGATCCTGCAGCTGCGCGAGAAGGTGAAGGTGCTGCAGCAGACCCGCGCCGCCTCCTCCGAGTCCACCGTTCGGATCGGCGGTGACGCCGCCGAGGCGGTGTCCGCGCTCGTCAACCTGGGATACAAGCAGCACGAGGCGG
>CAZWAX010000773.1:0-1653 GCA_964631985.1 uncultured Polyangiaceae bacterium
GTCGGATAGTGCGGCGCGACCAATGCGAGCAGCTGGGGCCAAGGAATCACCGCGTCCATCTCCGCGAGAAACCGCTCGCGCCGCGTCACCTTCCCCTTGCCGTCCCACACCAGTCAAGCAAATGTCGGCTGCGTCATCGGGCCTCCCCGTCCGACGCAGTATGCGGGGCCCGCGATCACCTGTCGATCCCCCTGTGCAGACCTTCCCTAGCAGGCTGCTGAAATAAGGGTACCCAGCCCCCCGATCGCCGTACTACACTGCCGCCCATCGGAGGCGGCATGCGCGGTGACGATCAGCGGAGTGGGCACCTGTTCAGTTATCTCTCGCCGGAGCAACGCGTGCCGGCGGACCATCCACTGCGGGCGATCCGCCAGATGACCGACGAGGCGCTGCGGCAGCTGTCGCCCCAGTTCGAGGCGATCTACGCGACGTCGGGCCGCCCCTCGGTGCCGCCCGAGCAGCTGCTCCGAGCGCTCCTGCTGCAGGCCTTGTACACGGTGCGCAGCGAGCGGATGCTCGTCGAGCAGCTCGAGTACAACCTGCTGTTTCGCTGGTTCGTCGGGCTGGGCATGGACGATGCGGTGTGGACACCGACGACGTTCACGAAGAACCGCGAGCGCCTGCTCGCCGGCGACATCGCCCGGCAGTTCTTCGCCGCCGTGCTCGCCCAGGCGCGTGGCCGCCGGCTGCTGTCGGACGAGCACTTCACGGTCGACGGGACCTTGCTCGAGGCGTGGGCCGGCCAGAAGAGCTTCACGCGCAAGGACGGCACGAGCCCCAGGCCATCGGACGATGACCCCGGCAATCCCACCGTCAATTTCCACGGCGACCGGCGCTCGAACGACACGCACCAGTCGACGACCGATCCCGACAGCCGCCTGGCGAAGAAGACCCGCGGCAGCGAAGCGAAGCTCGCCTATCTCGGCGAAGTGCTGATGGACAACCGCCATGGACTGATCGCCGATGCGTGCGTCGTGCACGCCACTGGCACCGGCGAGTGTGCGGCGGCGCTCGGCTTGCTCGCGGCCCTGCCGCCGCGCGACGCGACCGTCGGCGCCGACAAGGCCTACGACAATCGCGCCTGGGTGGAAGATGCACGTCAGCTCGGCATCACGCCGCACGTTGCGCAGAAGGCGCGCAGCGCGATCGACGGCCGCACGACGCGGCATCCCGGCTACGCCGTGAGTCAACGCGTGCGCAAGCGCGTCGAAGAGATCTTCGGCTGGATGAAGACCGTCGGCGGCCTCCGCAAGCTGCGGCATCGCGGCGGCGATCCGGTCGAGTGGCACTTCCTCTTCGTCGCGGCGGCCTACAACCTGGTCCGGCTCCGCAACCTGTCTGCCGAGGCCGCGTGAAGCGCAGGACAGCCCGGGCCGCGGCGGCGCCGCGGCACCCACAGACCCGCTGATCCCACTCGGCGACGTCATCATCAGAGTGTTCATGCGGCGAATTTCAGCAGCCTGCTAGGGCGTGTGAGGGGGCACGAACCACGCCGCGTCTTCGTGAGGAGGGGTACGACCGATGATCCGGTCGCTGAGCCGGACGTGCAAGCAGCGCGCACGCCAGCCCGGACGCAGACTACAACAGATTGCGACAATCCGCCGTCAATACGGCGACAACAGTGTGCAACGCCAAGAGGCGGAAATGCAGTTG
>CAZWAX010000774.1:0-1652 GCA_964631985.1 uncultured Polyangiaceae bacterium
CGAGCTCATCCAGGACGAGGCCACGGCCGACCACATCGTGGCCGAGGTCGCTCGCTTCCTCGACGACCCGGAGCACGCGGCCGAAACCCGGCGTGCCCTCGCCGAGATCCGCCCGGCGCTCGGCGGGGGCGGCGCGGCCGAGCGCGCGGCCGCGATCGCGGCGGAGATGCTGGCATGACCCCCACGGGGACGGAAGGCACGGCGCGCATCCGCGGTTCCGGCGCGACCTATCTGCGCCTGCTGCGCTACCTCCGTCCGTACCTGTGGCCCTGGTTCAGCGGCGCCATGGTGGCGATGCTGCTCTTCAGCGCCACGACGGGCGTGCTGCCGCTCCTGGTGGAGCGCGTCTTCGACGACATTTTCGCCGACCGCAAGCTCGCCGCGCTCCAGCTCCTGCCGATTGCGATCGTCCTCATCTTCCTCTTTCGCGGGATCACGAGCTTCGCGCAGAGCTATCTCATGGATCTCGTCGGCCAGCGCATCATCTGCGACCTGCGGGACGAGCTGAACCAGCACATCCAGCGCCTCTCGCTCGCCTTCTTCAACCGCACCTCGACGGGCGACATCCTGTCGCGCGTCAGCAACGACGTGGCGCTGGTGCGAACGGCGCTGACCGACGCGGTGGCGTCGGTGATGCGCGACTCCACCTCGCTGATCGCACTGATCGTGGTCGCATTCGTGAAGGATCCGACGCTCGCCCTGATCGCCTTCCTCGTGTTCCCCGCCTCGGTGCTGCCGATCGTCAAGCTCTCGCAACGCCTCCGCCGCTTCAGTAAGCGCGGCCAGCGGACGCTCGGTTTGCTCACGTCGTTGTTGCAGGAGACCGTCCAGGGGAACCGCGTCGTCAAGGCGTTCGGGATGGAGGAGTACGAGCGCGAGCGCTTCCAGACCGAGAATCGGCGCCTGTACCGGCTCTACATGAAGGCCAGCATGATCAAGGCCCTCACCACGCCGGCGCTCGAGGTCCTGGCGGCCTTCGCGATCGGCGGGGTCGTCTGGTACGGCGGCAACAGCGTCATCGCGGGCGGTCGGAGCCAAGGCTCGTTCCTCGCGTTCCTGACCGCGATGTTCCTCCTGTACGAGCCGTTCAAGCGCCTCACCAAATCGAACGCGACGATCCAGCAGGGCGTCGCCGGCGCCGAGCGCGTCTTCGAGCTCCTCGACACCGTCCCCGACGTGGTCGACCGTCCGGGCGCCCGCGCGCTCTCGGCGATGCGGCGCGGGATCGTGTTCGAGCACGTCGGCTTCCGCTACGGCGCCGAGCCGGTGCTGAAGGACGTGAACCTCACCATCCAGGCCGGCGAGGTCGTGGCGCTCGTCGGCATGAGCGGCGGCGGCAAGAGCACGCTGTCCGACCTGATTCCCCGGTTCTACGACGTGACCGAAGGCCGGATCGCGATCGATGGCGTCGACCTCCGCGACTACACCCTGCGCTCACTGCGGGCGCAGATCGCGATCGTCACGCAGTTCACGTTTCTCTTCAACGACACCGTCCGCGCCAACATCGCCTACGGCGACCTCGGCAAGTCGATGGATGACGTGGTGAGCGCGGCGCAGGCCGCCAATGCGCACGAGTTCATCACGGCCCTACCGCACGGCTACGACACGCCCATCGGCGAGCTCGGGGTCACGCTCTCGGGCGGCCAGCGCCA
>CAZWAX010000775.1:0-1648 GCA_964631985.1 uncultured Polyangiaceae bacterium
GGCGGCCGGGGTCGGCGTCGGGGACCGGGTCACGCTCGAGACCTCGGCGGGCCCCGCGTCGGTTGACATCGTCGGCGTGGCCGACAACCAGCAGGAGGACGGCACGGTGCTCTTCCTCCCGCTCACGACCCTTCGCGCGGCGCTCGACGCGCCCACCGGGGCGAGCACGTACTGGATCAGGACGGACTCACCCGACCACGCCGTCGTCGATCGGACCACGAGCCGGATCGAGGACCGGCTGGCCGCGCTCGGCTACGAGGTGGGCAGCGAGATCACGTACGTCGGCGAGCGCGACGACATCGCCGCCAACCGGACCATCACGACCACGATCGCCGTGCTCGGGTTCCTGATCGTCGCGATGAGCATGGTCGGGCTCGCGAACGCGATCACCACGAGCATCCTCGAGCGAACCCGCGAGATCGGCGTCCTGCGGTGCGTCGGCGCGCGGGCGCGCGACGTGCGGCGCATCTTCGCCACCGAGGGGATCGCCCTGGCGCTCGTCGGCTGGATGCTGGGCATCCCCGTCGGCTACGTGCTCGACCGCGTGCTCGTCTGGCTGGTGAGGGAGGTCGTGAACGTCGAGCTCGCGGTGTCCTTCCCGCCGTGGAACATCGTGATCGCGCTCGTCGGCACGGTGGCGTTCGCGCTCCTCGTGCTCTTCCTGCCGCTCCGCCGCGCGGTTCGCCTGCGCCCCGGCGACGCCCTCAGGCACGCCTGAGCGGGCCCGCGCGCCGGCCGGGCCTCAGCCGCTCAGGTCGGCGGCGTAGACCCGACGCGGGTGGATCGTGACCACCACGCGCCGGTCGTCCTCCGCGTCGTGGACCGTGAAGTCCTGCCCGTACTTTGCGCCCGCCCTCGCGGCGAACGCCTTGTCGTCGTCCGGCGTCACCTCGGCGTCGCCGCTCAGCTCCAGGTAGCGCATCGGATTGGCCGGGTCGACGATCAGGACGTTGACGGCCGGGTTGCGCATCAGGTGCTGCGTCTTGCGGCGGGAGGTGTTGAGCGAGATGCGCACGGTGCCGTCCTCCGCGAGGAACACCACCTGCGACAGCTGAGGCCGCCCCTGCCGGTCGATCGTCCCGAGCGTGGCGAAGGGAGCGTCGAGCAGACCCAGGTGCGACGCGGGGATCTCGGGCACCATTTCCTTCCGTCCTGTCCGTCCGCGCCCGGCGCGAGGCAAATCGTTTGACCCCGCAATCTTACACCGCCGCGACGGCCGCCCGCCGCGTGGGACTCACGGCGGCGGAGGGGGCGGTGCGTCCGGCAGGGGCGCCCAGGTCGCCCCCGCCTCGGGCGTCTGGTCCCAGACGTGCGTGCAGAGCCCGCTGTCGTCACGGACGAGGCGGATCGCCTCCTCGGCCGCCGCTCGGCTCTGGAGCATCTCGGACTCGACCAGGACATCGCCGCTGCCGATGGTCCGGATGCGCCAGATCCAGTACCGGCCACCCCCACCCGCGCGGTCGATCTCGAAGTAGACGCGTGCCTCACCGCTCGCCATCACTGGACCTCGCCTCGAAACAGGGGCTCGAGCCTATCCCCTCCGGCGCGCGGCAGCGTTCCGTCGAGCCGATGTCAGCGGGACGGCCAAGGCCCATGCCCCCGGCAAGAATCGAACTTGCGACACCAGGTTTAGGAAACCTGTGCTCTA
>CAZWAX010000776.1:0-1644 GCA_964631985.1 uncultured Polyangiaceae bacterium
CGTCATCATGATCGCGGCGACCAACCGTCCCGACGTGCTCGATCCCGCGCTGCTGCGCGCCGGCCGCTTCGACCGGCGCGTCGTCGTCCCGCGTCCCGACGTGAAAGGGCGCGAAGGCATCCTCAAGGTCCACTCGCGCCGCGTCCCGCTCGGCGAGGACGTCGACATCGAGCTGCTCGCGCGCGGCACGCCCGGCTTCGCCGGGGCCGACCTCGAGAACCTGGTGAACGAAGCCGCGCTCCTCGCCGCCCGACACAATCACGAGAAGGTCATGATGCTCGACTTCGAGGTGGCCAAGGACAAGGTCATGATGGGCTCCGAGCGCCGGAGCATGATCATCAGCCTCGAAGAGCGTCGGAACACGGCCTACCACGAGTCGGGCCACGCGCTCGTTGCGAAGCTCCTTCCGGGTGCCGACCCCGTCCACAAGGTGACCATCATCCCGCGCGGCATGGCGCTCGGCTTGACCATGCAGGTGCCGCTCGACGACCGTCATACCTACGACCGCCAGTTCCTCGAGAACAACCTGACGATCCTGTTCGGCGGTCGCGCCGCCGAGGAGCTGATTCTGGGCCACATGACGACGGGCGCGGGCAACGACATCGAGAAGGCAACCGAGCTCGCCCGCAAGATGGTCTGCGAGTGGGGCATGAGCGAGAAGCTCGGGCCGATGACCTTCGGCAAGAAGGAGGAGCAGATCTTCCTCGGCCGCGACTTCACGCAGGCTGCCGACTACTCGGAAAGTACGGCAATCGAGATCGACAACGAGCTGCGCCGCTTCCTCATCGAAGCGTACCACCGCGCCAAGGGCCTCCTGAAACACAACCTCGAGATCCTGCACAAGATGGCCGAGGCGTTGCTCGAGCGCGAGAGCCTCGACGGACCCGAGATCGACACCATCATTCGCGCCTGCGGCGGAGGCAACGGTCTGAACGTGGTAGGTGCCGCCTCGGCCTGAGCCGAGGCCACCCCGAGCGGGGCGGGGCCGCGCGTTGCTGCCAGAGGGGCGAACCGCGGTCATGGCCATCCTGAACGCGACGCCGGACTCGTTCTACGACGGCGGCCGCTACACCGATCTCGACGCCGCGCTGACACGCGCACGCGCGATGATCGCGGAGGGTGCCGATCTGATCGACGTCGGCGGCGAGTCGTCCCGCCCGGGCGCCGTCCCCATCTCGGCCGAGGAGGAGTGTGCCCGCATCGTCCCAATCGTGGCGGCGCTCCGGCGCGAGTGCGACCTGCCCATCTCGGTCGACACCACCAAGGCCGGCGTCGCGGCCGCGGCCCTGGCGGAGGGCGCCGACGTCGTGAACGACATCAGCGCGGGCCGCTTCGACGCCGGCATGCTCCCGCTCGTCGCCGCCCGCGGCGCGACCATCGTGCTCATGCACATGCAGGGCAGTCCGACGACGATGCAGGCAGACCCGCACTACGACGACGTCGTCGCGGAGGTCGAGACCTTCCTGCGCGATCGCATCGAGGCCGCGAGCGCATCCGGCATCCGCCGTGATCGGATCTGGCTCGATCCGGGGATCGGCTTCGGGAAGCGCCGCGAGCACAACCTCGCGTTGCTCGCCGGGCTCCCGCGCTTGCGGCGAATCGGCGCCCCGCTCCTGGTCGGCGCGTCGCGCCCGGTTCGGGTCG
>CAZWAX010000777.1:0-1641 GCA_964631985.1 uncultured Polyangiaceae bacterium
CAGCAGCCCGGCGGCGCCGAGGAGCAGCAACACGACGGCGCAGGCGACGAGCAGCGTCGGCACCGCGAAGCTCGGGATCAGCACGAAGCCGGTCAAGATGGCGCCGATGGTGCTCCCGAGCGTCGAGACGCCGTACACCTTGCCGACGCCGCGGCCGAGCACCGAGAAATCGCTGGTCACGAGACGGATCGCCGACGGGCCCGTCATGCTGAGCAGGACGAGCGGCGGGGCGAAGAGAATGATGGCGCTCACCAACGAGCCGGCCTTCAAGCCGAGCGGCGTCGTGGACGAGAGCACGACCTGACGCAGGCCGGGGATGAGCAGCAGGTAGAGCGCGCCCCCGATGATCTCGAGTGCGAACGCCCGGAGCGGCGACCAGCGATCCGCCGCGGCGCCGCCGGCGAGATAGCCGACGGTGAGCGCGCCGAGCGTCACCCCGATCAGCGACGACCAGACGTAGATGCTGGCGCCGTAGTACGGGCTCATGATGCGGGTGCCGAGGATCTCGACGACCAGCGTGATCCCGCCGACCAGGAACGCGGTCCCGAGCACGTAGAGCTCGAGCCCCGGCGACCGCGGCGCCGAACCGCCTGCTACTCCGCGCGCCGCCGCCGGCGCATGACCGCGCGTCGCCGACGCGTCACGCGCCGACGCGCCCGTCTTCGACCGCCTCGCCTCGCTCACGCTTGCCCTAGCCCCAGCGCCGGAACACCAGGCAGGCGTTCGCGCCGCCGAAGCCGAACGAGTTCGACAAGGCGATCGTGGCCTCGGTCGCGCGGGGGACGTTGGACACGTAGTCGAGGTCGCAGGCGGGGTCGGGCTCGTCGTAGTTGATGGTCGGCGGGAGGCGGCCGCGTTCGAGCGTCAGGGCGGTGTAGACCGCCTCGATCCCCCCGGCGGCCCCGAGGGTGTGACCCGTCATCGACTTGGTCGAGCTCACGGCGAGCGCGCGCGCGTGCTGGCCGAAGACCTTGTGGATGGCCTCACTCTCGCTCGCGTCGTTGTACTCGGTCGAGGTGCCGTGGGCGTTGATGTAGCCGACCTCGTGCGGGGCGACCCCGGCGTCGGCGAGCGCCTGCCGCATGCAGCGCGCCGCCCCCTCCCCACCCGGCGCCGGGGCGGTGATGTGGAACGCGTCGGCGTTGGCGCCGTAGCCCACGACCTCGGCGAGGATGTGGGCGCCGCGGGCCCGCGCGTGCGCCAGGGATTCGAGGACCACGATGCCCGCCCCCTCCGCGATCACGAACCCGTCGCGTCCGCGGTCGAACGGGCGGCTGGCGCGCTCCGGATCGTCGTTCCGCGTCGAGAGCGCCCGCATCGCGATGAAGCCGCCGATGCCGAGACCGCAGAGGGGCGCCTCGGTGCCGCCGGCGATCACCGCATCCTGGTAGCCGTCGCGGATGTTGCGGAACGCCTCGCCGATCGCATTGGCGCCCGAGGCGCAGGCGCTGGTCGGGGTGTAGTTGACACCGCGCGCCCCGAAGCGGATCGAGATCTGGCCGGGCGCGAGGTTGGCGATCACCTTGGCGATGAAGAACGGCGACACACGCCGGAGACGGCTCTCCAGATAGAGCGTATGGAATTGCTCGATGCTCGCGATGCCCCCCATCCCGACGCCGACGATCACGCCGACACGGTCGG
>CAZWAX010000778.1:0-1627 GCA_964631985.1 uncultured Polyangiaceae bacterium
GGGGCTTCGGGGGTGTAGAGGTCGTTGGTGACGGCCGCGAGCTCGAAGCGATGGCGGCGGCGCTTGCAGAGCGCGTCCATGAGCGCCGTCTTGCCGGAGCCGACCGGTCCGCCGATGCCGACGCGCAGGACCGGCCGCGTCTTCGCGCGAGGAATGCCCATGGTCGTCACGAGCGGAACAGCCGCGTGTATTGGGTTTCGTGGAGACTACTCGCGAGCGCGACGATCGGGAGCGCGCCGCCGAGGTCGTCGTCGTCGAGGCCGAGCGCGGATTCGACGACCACCGGGATGCCCGCGGCGAGCGTCAGCAGGAGGCGTTGCCCGGCGACCTGACCGAGCGGAATCAGCTTCACGCCGGCGAGCACCTGGTTTTCGAGCCAGCCCCACGCGTAGGCGTGCAGCGTCGGCACGAGCGGCAGGCGCCAGGCCGCGGCGGCGATCGCCGTCATGGTGGCGAACGGCACGTCGGCGCGCCCGACCCAAGGCGTCGCCGTGGCGATCTCGAGGTCGCGGAGCAAGCGGGCGAGGGCCCGGCCGCGGTCGCAGTCGTCGGCGACGAGCTCGCGGGTCTCGCGGAACGCGATGAGCTGCCGGCTCCACCGCACGAGTGCCGCGTCGTCGGCGCGGAGCGCGGCGGCGTGCAGGCGGACCAGGATCGGCAGATCGACGCGGGCGAGCGTGTGCGCGAGCTGCTCGTCGAGCCACGCTGCGAGCGACGCCTCGTCATGGATCCAACCGGCGGCGACCGCCCATTCCTGACCCTGCGAGTAGGCGTAGGCGCCGACGGGCAGGGCGGGGCTCGCGAGCTGCAGGAGGCGCAACAGGACGAGGTGGTTCGACGGGAGCGGCATCAGTGCCGATGCCCGTGCGGGTGGTCGTGCGCGTGCGGCGCGTGCGCGTCGTCGCCGTGCGGATGGGAGTGAAGCGCGGGCGGCTGTCCGGCGTACGCACCGCGCTCGGGCTCGAAACGTGCGGGCTCTTCCGTGACCGTGAGCCCGAGGCCGCGCACCATGTCGTCGAGCACGTGGTCGGGCAGATAGCGCACCCAGCCGTCGCCGACCTGAAGCGCGACGTGACGGTTGCCGAGGTGGTAGCAGGCCCGCGCGAGGCGGAGGGCGTCATGGGTGCGCGCGGTCGAGACCGTCTCGAGGGCGGCGCAGACCCGGACCGTGAAGCCGTCGGCGGTCCTGAGCCGATCGCCGTCGTCCAGGTGCGCCCCCGGCGGCAGGACGATCGCCGCGGCACCGCCACCGTCGAGCGTCACGCGCTGCCGGCTGCGCTGGCGCAGCGCGTACGGCAGCGTCACCGTCTCGTCCGTTGCGCCGTCGCCGGGCGCCTTGGCAATGAGCTCGATCATGGGGGGCGGTCAGAAAAGAAAATAGCGTTGCGCCAGCGGCAGCTCGCTCGCCGGCTCGCAGGTGAGCAGCTCGCCGTCGGCGCGGACCTGATAGGTGCGCGGGTCGACCTCGATGCGCGGCCGGTAGTGGTTGTGGATCAAGTCGGATTTGCCGATCGTGCGCGTGCCGCGCACCGTGCCGATCAGATTGCGGAGCCCGAGCTGCCCCGGCACGCCGGCGGCGGCCGCCGCCCGCGACACGAAGCTCATGCAGGTGGCGTTCCGGGCCGCG
>CAZWAX010000779.1:0-1625 GCA_964631985.1 uncultured Polyangiaceae bacterium
GTGTGGTGGATCCGCGCGTACATCATCCGGTACGTCATCAACAACTGGCGCATGGTGAAGCTCGGCACCACCCAGGCGCAACGGAAGCTCTTCTTCAATCTCCAGAAGGAGAAGGATCGCCTCGAGCGCGAGGGCTTCGTCGCCGGTCCGAAGCTCCTCGCCGACCGTCTCGGCGTGAAGGAGAAGGAGATCATCGAGATGCAGCAGCGGCTCGCCGCGAGCGATCTCTCGGTGGACACGCCGCTCCGCGACGGCGAGGACGCGACGATGCTCGACGTCCTGCGCAGCAGCGCCGACACGGCGGAAGAGGCCGTCGCCGACGCCGAGTTCCGGTCGTTGGTCGGCCAACGCATCCGCGAGTTCGGGCAGACCCTCAAAGACAAGGACCGCGTGATATTCGACCATCGCCTCCTCGCCGAGGATCCCATGACCCTGCAGGAGATCGGCGATCGCTACGGCATCAGCCGCGAGCGCGTGCGGCAGATCGAGAATCGGGTGAAGCGCAAGTTGAAAGCGCATCTCGAGCAGCAGTTTCCCGACCTGCAGGGCGCCGACCTGATGTTCGTCTGAACGGCCCCCTTACCTTGCGGGCGGCGAAGGGCGGGGGGTATAAGTGCCCGTCTTTTTCCACGCACGGGGGACCCACACCGCATGAGCCAACTCCACGGCGGACGCATCGTCGCCAAGGCCCTCAAGAACGAGGGCGTGTCGCACCTGTTCACCCTCTGTGGCGGGCACGTGATGCCCATCTACGACGGGTGTCTCGACGTCGGCATCCGCGTGGTCGACACGCGGCACGAACAGACGGCGTCGCACGCCGCGGACGGTTGGGCGCGCGTCACCGGCGAGCCGGGTGTCGCGGTCGTGACCGCCGGCCCGGGGCTCACCGACGCCGTCACCGGCGTGGCGAGCGCCTGGCGTGCCAACATCCCGATGTTGATCATCGGCGGGCAGGGGCCGCGGAGCCTGCAGGACATGGGCTCGCTCCAGGACATGAATCACGTCGACCTGATGCGGCCGATCACCAAATGGTCGCATTCGGTCCCCGAGGCGCGTCGGCTCGCCGAGTACGTGAGCATGGCCTTCCGCATCGCGACCACCGGCGTGCCGGGCCCCGTGTTCCTCGAGATGCCGGTCGATTTTCTCTTCGACTCCTACAACGAGGACCAGCTGATCTTCCCGACCGGCGCGCGCACCGCGGCCGGCGCGTACCCCGATCCGGCCTACATCGAGCAGGCGATCGCCTTGCTGAGCAAGGCCGAGAAGCCGGTCGCGCTCGTCGGCAGCCAGCTCTTCTGGTCGAAGCGCCGCGACGCCTACGCGCCCTTCGTCGAGCACTTCGGGCTCCCGGTCTACGTGAACGGCCAGGCGCGCGGCTCGCTGCCGCCCGACCATCCGAACTTCTTCACCAAGACCCGCAAAGAGGCGCTGCGCGGCGCGGACGTCATCCTGATCTTCGGGACGCCGCTCGACTTCCGCCTCGGCTACGGCCGGGCGAGCCACCTGAACCCGCAGGCCAAGCTGATCCAGGTCGACCTCGACGGCGGCGAGATCGGACGCAACCGCCACGTCGACGTCGGCATCCCCGGCGACACCGGCATGGTCATGGCGGCGCTCACGGCGGC
>CAZWAX010000780.1:0-1615 GCA_964631985.1 uncultured Polyangiaceae bacterium
CGGCGCTCGCGTTCGAGACGCGCGGTACGTCCTCGTGCTTGTCGCGCCGACGCGTGGAGAGCGACGCCACGTCACGCGCCCCGCGGACGACGCGAGCCGCGGCGAAGTTGAAGAGAAACTGACCGGAGTCGGGTTGCCAACGGCTCCGCCCGTCCCAGGCAACGACCCGCCGCCCGTCCGCGTAGATCGTGAGCTCCGTCAGCGCGCGCGCGCCGATCTGGCGACGGAGCGACTGCAACACGCGGGTGATCTGCGCGACCGGGACGCCCTTCGCCATCAGGCCGCGCATGGTGCGCAGTACGACCAGATCGACGAAGCCGAACAGCAGGCGACCCCGCGGATCGCGCGGCGGCTCCACGAGCCCGGCCCCGACGCACTGGCGGAGCCGTCGCGGCGTGACCCCGACGATGCGCGCGGCCTGCGCGGTGTCGAAGTGCGCCGGTCGCTGGAGAGCGAGGGCCGCCACTCCTACTTCTTGCGCGCCCGCTTCGGCGCCGGCTCTTCCTCGGCTGCGGCGCGGGCCGCCGCCGTCGGACGCCGCGAGCCGGCTGCTTTCGACGCGCGCTCGGTCCGGTCGGAGCCGGCGGCCTCGCGACTCTTCGGCCGCCGTCCGCGTGCCAGGCTTTCCTTCAGTGCGTCCATCAGGTCGATCACCTGCGCGCGCGGCGCGACGGCGTCCGCGCTCTCGGCGACCTCCTCGCCGGCGATCTTCTGCTCGACGAGCGCCTGGACGCGGCCGCGGTGCGCGTCGGTGTAGCTCTCCGGGCGGAACTCGTCGCTCGAGAGCTGGTCGATGAGCTTCCGTGCGAGCTCCACTTCGGCCGGGCGGGCGGCGGGACCCTCGGCCCCGTCGGCGATCTCGGCGAGGCTTCGCACCTCGTCGGCGTAGTAGAGGGCGTGCATCACGAGTCCCTTGTCGAGCGCCCGGATGAGCACGATGTGCTCCTTGCCGTGGCTCGTCCACTGGGCGACCGCGACCTTGCCGGTGTCGTGCATCGACTGCACGAGCAGGCGGTAGGCCTTGTCGGCGCCCTTCTCGGGACCGAGGTAGTGCGCATTCTCGAAGTAGATCGGATCGACCCTGGCGAGCGGCACGAACTCCTGGATGTCGATCGACCGGTTGGCGGCGGCTTCGAGCGCCTTCAGCTCGTCGTCCGCGAAGAGCACGTACTGGTCCTTCGCGAACTGGTAGCCCTTCACGATCTCGCTGCGCTCGACGACGCGCTCGCAGGTCGGACAGAAGAGCTGCTGCTTGATGCGGCTCCGACACGGCTCGTGGAGCATGTTGAACGAGAGCGACTCGGAGCTCGTCGCTACGTAGAGACGAATCGGAATGGACACCAGTCCGAAGCTGATGGTCCCCGACCCGATCGCGCGTGCGGCCATACCCACCCCCCTTCCGGGAAGGTGTCTAGCACACGGCGTGTGGGATTCGGTAGCGCCGAAGCGGACTTTCAGCGGCGGGCCGCGAAGAAGGACTGCAGGAGCCGACGGCTCGGCGCCTCGCCGACCCCCGCCACGACGGCGATCCGGTGGTTCAGCCGGGGATCGTCGGTGAGATCGACGAGCGATCCCGCCGCCCCGGCCTTGGGATCGCGGCAGCCGAACACGACGG
>CAZWAX010000781.1:0-1613 GCA_964631985.1 uncultured Polyangiaceae bacterium
TGAGCGACAGCGTGACGCCGGTCGGCTTCGACTTGTAGACGACACGGCCTCCGCTCGCGACGGAGTAGAGCGTGCACATCCGGTGCGTCGAGCCGTCGCTCGCGTTCTGTACGGTGAGAACGGTGATCACGCCGCCGGCGCCGGGCGGCGTCGCGAGGTCGATCCCGCCGACGCCCTTCGCGGCGACCTTGGCCGACTTCCCGGCGATGATCTTCACGAGGCTCACGGCGGTCGGACCGGCGGGCGCCAGCTTGTTCTTGTAGGTGGCGATCACGCCCGAGTTGCTCGTCCATGGCGCCGGGATGGGCAGCGTGCCGCGGTTGCTCGGCGTGTCGACGTAGAAGACGTCGAACGAGCCGCTCAGCTCGCCGAGCGGGCTGCTCGGTCCGAACTGGCTGCCGGTGCCGGATTGCGTCGAGCGGAGCTTCGCGACCCCGGTCGCGGTCCGGACGCTCAAAAGCGCGCCCTTGCCCACGACCCCGTTGTCGGCCGCCATGGCGGGCGCGCCGAGCGCCACTCCCATGAGCCCGGCGATCCCCAGCACGATGGCCCGTCGCGTCGTCATGGTCCGCCTCCCCTCGCCCGTCCGCATCACGGGTTGCACTGCACGAAGTAGCGCGACGAACCCGAGCCGTTGAGCGCCGCCGAGCACGACGGCCGGCCAGCGCAGCACGAGCCGATCCCGGCCGGCGGGCACGAAACCGGCTGACAACCGTCGCCGTCCTCGCCGCCCGTGCCGAAGCAGTTCGAGTACGCCGTCCAGCCCGCCACCGAGAACGGCGCGGCGATCGTACACACCTGATCGATGTTGGCGTTGGGTCGGTTGATCGTGACGTTGCAGACCGACGGGCCGCTCTGCGCCACCGTCCCGCCCGGCCACTCGGCGGAATCGAAGACGCCACCGTTGTTGCTGTTGACCGTGAAGGTGAAGAGCTGCGCGGGGCACTTGCAGAGCCCGCCGTTGCACGAGCCGGTGAGGCAATCGCCGTTGATGAGGCAGAGCTTGTTGAGCGCGCAGTCGGGACACGACACGCCGCCGCAGTCGACGTCGGTCTCGGTGCCGTTCTTCACGCCGTCGCTGCAGGTCGGCGCCTGGCAGACGTTGCCGACGCAGACGCCGCTCGTGCAGTCGGCGCCGGTCAGACACCCGCCGCCCGGCCCGCAGTCGGGACAGCTCCCGCCGCAATCGAGGCCGGTCTCGCTGCCGTTCTGCACGCCGTCGACGCAGGTCGGCAGCTGGCAGAAGCCGCTCGTACAGACGCCGGTCGTGCAGTCGCCGCCGATGACGCAGGTATCGCCGGGAACGCAATCGGGACACGTTCCCCCGCCGCAATCGACGTCGGTCTCGGTGCCGTTGTCGACGCCGTCGCCGCAGGTCGGGGCCTGGCAGACGTTACCGGTGCAGACGCCGCTCGCGCAGTCGCCGGATCAGTCGCATGTCTCGCCGTCGGCGCAGCCCGGACACGTGCCGCCGCCGCAATCCGGGTCGGTCTCGGCACCGTTCTGGATGCCGTCGCTGCAGGTCGGGGTCGGGCAGACCGGGGCAGTGGAGCGGCCGCCGAGGCCGACCGTCTCGTGGCCGCTCATGACGCCCTCGGCGCAGGCCCGACCCG
>CAZWAX010000782.1:0-1606 GCA_964631985.1 uncultured Polyangiaceae bacterium
CACGCCGCGCGACGTGCGGGCGCGGCTGATCGCGCTCGCGGGGCGGGTCGCGGCGGTCTTCCCGACCGGCGCGGTGCCCTTCTATCGGATGCTGCCGCGCCTCCTCGAGCGGACGGGCGTCGACGGCATCGAGCGCTGGGTCGGTGCCGGGCTCGAGCACGCGGTCGAGCACCCCGACGCCGGCGCCGCCTACTTCGGGCTCGACTCGCGGACGAGCCGCGCCGTGCTCGCCGCCGAGTCGACCGCCGTCGAGCTTCCCGAGGTGCAGGGGCTCCTGAAGCGCTATCTGCAGATGCTGACCGGACGAGCGTGGCAGGTCGGTGGCCGCGCCGACGTCGGCTACCGTCCGCCGTTCGAGGAGCTTGCCCCAGGCGGCGCTGACGCGGCGGCGTCCGCCGCGCTCTTCCCCGTCCGCCTCGACACCTTCCCCGACACCGAGAGCAACCTCCGGCTCTATCGCCTGATCGCCGCGCAGCATGCCGGCCGGCGCGAGCTCGGCAGCGACACCCTCGAGCCGCCGCTCGAGCGCTTTCTCGCCGGCTTCGATCATCCCGGGGTCGCCGGAGAGCTGTTCGCGATCTTCGACGGCGTGCGCGTCGACGCCGGCGTCGCGCGCCGCTATCGCGGCCTCGGCGCCGATCTCGCCGAGGTCGTGACCGAGCTCGAGCACGGCGGTCGGCGCTTGCCCGGGACGCTGACCCATCTGGTGCACGTGCTCCGCGAAGCGCGGCTGCCCGAGCTGGCGCGCCGGGTGCCGGCGGTCGCGGCGCGTCTCACGACCGCGGATGCGACGGTCGCCGACAGCGCGGCCGTCACCCGCACCGTCTACGACGAGATGATGCGCGGCGAGCACGGTGCCCTCCTCGCGAGCGCGATGCACGGGCCCGCCGACGACGAGGATCTGGCGGCGCTCGCCGAGGACGCGCGCTTCTATCTCGAAGGCGGCGACACGCTCGGCAACGGCGAGGAGCCGGAAGGTCAGCCTTTGAACGTACCGGAACCCATCCACGAGCGCGTGCCCGAGGTCGCGCTCTCCGACGAGGAAAGCGACGGCCCCGCCGGCATCCCCCTCGACCCCGAAGAGCTGCTCCGTCTCCTGCAATCCGGCGCGAAGATCACCGCCGCCCAGGGAAGCGGCGAGGATCTCACCGCGCTCGGCCTCTACGTCTCCGACCTCGCCGGCAAGCTGCCGCGCGAGCGCATGGCCGAGCTGCAGGGCCTGCTGCGCCAGGCGCAGAGCGGGAAAACGGTCGCGGTTCCCCATCCGACCGGCGACGGCGAATTCCTCTACGACGAATGGGATCATCGCATCGGCGACTACCGCCACGCCTGGTGCCGGCTCGCCGAGATCCCGCTCGAGAGCGACACCGGCGACTTCTTCCACCAGACCCTCGCCGCGCATGCCGAGCTGCTGCCGGAGGTGCGCCGCCAGTTCCAGCGCATCCGCCCCGAGCGCTATCGCGTGATCCACGGGCTCGAGGACGGCGAGGACTTCGACCTCGACGCGGTCATCACCGCGCGCGCCGACCGCCGCTCCGGCCATTCGCCGTCCTCGAAGCTCTACCAGGCGCGCCAGCGCGAGGAGCGCGACGTCGCGACGCTCTTC
>CAZWAX010000783.1:0-1606 GCA_964631985.1 uncultured Polyangiaceae bacterium
TCCTCGATGCCGTTCGTGGCACGACCGCCACGGTTGCGCTCACCAAGCCGAGCGAGTGCGCGGTCTGTCGCGGGACGGGCGGCCAGGGCCCCGGCACCACGTGTCCGGAATGTCGGGGCCGCGGGCAGATCAAGATGGGCAGCGGACCGATGTCGTTCGGACGGCGCTGCGAGCGCTGTCACGGCACCGGGAGAATCCCGTCGCAGCCGTGCGCCGCGTGCGGGGGCCGCGGCATCACCGAAAAGCTCGAGAAGCTGAACGTCAAGATTCCCGCCGGCGTCGACGACGGCTCGCGGATCCGCCTCGCCGGCAAGGGCGGGGCCGGGCGCGGCGGTGCGCCCCCGGGCGATCTCTACATCGTCACCAAGATCCGACCGCACCCGCGGCTCGAGCGGCGCGGGCAGGATCTCTATCTGCAGGTGCCGGTGACGATCGGCGAAGCCATGCACGGCGCGTCGATCGACGTCCCGACCCCCGACGCTACGGTCAAGCTCAAGGTGCCGGCGGGGAGTCAGAGCGGCAGCAAGCTGCGTCTGCGCGGCAAGGGCGTGCCGACGATGAAGGGCGGCACGCGCGGGGATCTCTACGTCGTCCTGCAAGTCCACGTCCCCCCCGACGGGGACGAGAGCACCCGGGAAGCCGTGCAGGCCCTCGAAGCCCGCTACCAGGCGAGCCCGCGCGCCGGGCTCACACTTTGATCATGTCGACCAAGTATCTCCCGCTGCCGGAAGCCGCTGCCCGCCTCGGGTGCTCGGCCGATTTCATCGAGCGCCTCGAGCACGAGGGCCTGATCGACTTGAAGCGCACGCTCGACGACGTCGTCGTCATCTCGGCGGACGGTCTCGAGCGCGTGCGGTTCATCACGCTCCTGACAGAGGAGCTCGAGGTGAATCTCCCCGGCGCCGAGGTGATCCTGCACATGCGTGACGACATGATCGCCATGCAGCGCCAGTTCGAGGAGATCCTCGCGAGCGTCGTCGACGAGGTGAAGCGCGGCATGGCGACCGCGCCCAAGCGCCCCCGAGGCGAGGAGTGAGCAAACCGCGCGGTCGCGCGTCTTCCGGCGGCACGCCGCGCCGGGCGACGGCTTCCGACGAGGACGCGCCGCGTGACGAGACCGCTCCGGCCACCGACGACGAGCGCGAGGTCGAAGCCGAGATCGTCTTCGACGCGGAGCCCGATCCCGCCGAGCTGAAGGCCGAGCCCGTCAAGACACCGGTGCCCGAGCCCGACGAGAAGGACGAGAAGGAGGCGCGCGGGGCCCTCGTCACCTACGATCCCCTGCAGCGCTACCTGCAGGAGATCCGCCGGTACTCGCTGCTGACGCGCGAGGAGGAGCACGCGCTCGCGGTGCGCTACCAGACCGAGCACGACGTCGAGGCGGCCTACAAGCTCGTCACCGGCAACCTCCGCCTGGTCGTCATGATCGCGCGCGAGTACCAGCGGTCGTTCCGGACTCTCCTCGACCTCGTCCAGGAGGGCAACATCGGTCTCATGGAGGCCGTGAAGAACTTCGATCCGTACCGCGGCGTCCGCTTCCCATCGTACGCCGTGTGGTGGATCCGCGCGTACATCATCCGGTACGTCATCAACAACTGGCGCATGG
>CAZWAX010000784.1:0-1606 GCA_964631985.1 uncultured Polyangiaceae bacterium
CAGCATGATCCTGAACGGCTGTCTCGCCGGCCTGGTCGCAATCACCGCGCCCTGCGCCTACGTGAGCGTCGGCAGCTCCGTGATCATCGGCCTGCTCGCCGGCGTGCTGGTGGTGTTCGCGGTGCTCTTCTTCGACAAGGTGAAGCTCGACGATCCCGTCGGTGCGCTCTCCGTCCATCTCGTGTGCGGCGTCTTCGGCACGATCTGTGTCGGGCTCTTCGCACAGGACTCGATGATGCCCAACACCACCGGCGACGGCCTGCTGTTCGGCGGCGGCATGACGCTCCTGATGGCGCAGCTGCTCGGCGTCGTGGCGGCAGCGGTGTACACGCTCTCGATCTCGCTGCTCTTCTGGGGGATCATCAAGGCCGTCATGGGTCTGCGCGTCTCCCCCGAGGAAGAGTTCGAGGGTCTCGACGCCGGCGAGCACGGCAACAGCGCCTACCCCGATTTCACCCAGGCGATTCCGAGTGGCATCCACGGCGTGAGCAGCGGCGGCAGCGGTGGGCACCCGCAGCCGGCGTACGCGACGCAGATGGCACAAGCGGCGCGGTAAGCGCACCACAGCAGACGGCAACGACGTACGAGGCCCGGTGGCACGACGATGCCACCGGGCCTCGTCGCGTTCACGCCGCGAGGCGCTTCGGCTCCCGGCCGCGTCGCGCCGCGATCTCGTCGCCGTAGCCCCGTACGTAGGTGCCGAAGAGACGATCGGGGATCGGCGTGAAGCCGGCGTAGTTGCCCTTCACGCGGGCGTGATGGGCGTCGTGATGGCGGGCGCCGTCGTTGCCGGGAATGAGATGGCTCGGCGACCATGGGAAGTCGTAGCCGCAGTGCCCCTCGGCGGCTTCCCACTGGCGCCACACGAACCAGATCCAGACGACGGCGACGTGCGAGCCGAGCAGGAGCGGCCCCACCATCGCGACGGTCCCCGTCAGCGACAGCTCGAGCGGGTGCATGTAGTTCCCGGTGATCGCCCACGGCGTCACGATGCGGTGATGCCACCCATGGATGCGCTTGTAGAGCCACGGCCGGTGCAGCGTGCGGTGCGACCAGTAGTAGAGGAAGTCGTCGAGGTAGAAGAAGAACACGAGCTGGCCCGCGATCACCCACCAGGGCGGCAGGGGACCGGCGTGCACACCCGAGAGCCGCAACAGCGGCCACGACGCGACGGCGCCGAGCAGCGACCAGGCATTGTTGATCGCCCAGCTCTTGATCGACGGCCCGACCAGCTGCTGCGCCCGCGGCGGCCGCGACTGGATCCGGTACGGCCGCGCCCACGCGGGATCGCGGGCCGCGAGGATCGTGAGCGGGACCGCGAATCCCATGAACACTAGGGCCGCTAGGACTTGGGTGGCTACGGGGAAGAGCCAGAAGAGCGGCTCTTGGTACCAGGCGGCGATCGTCTCCAGCATACGCGGGTCGGGCGGAGCTATCGGGGGCGCGGGGCTGCGTCAAACCACAGCCTGGCTTGGCCGGCACGGTCTTGCGACGGCGGTCGTCGTGAAACGGGCGGGGCGTGGGGGGTCGGCGGCGGGTTCTGCGAGCCTTGCCGCGCGTAAGCCCCGCTGCCTTCGCTTGGGGGTCGCCGGCGCGCTCCCGGCCG
>CAZWAX010000785.1:0-1602 GCA_964631985.1 uncultured Polyangiaceae bacterium
CCGCCGAGAATGATGATCTTCTTCCGGCCCGAGACCTCGCTCTCGTCCTCGCTGTCGAAGCTCGAGTAGAGATAGGGCGTGAGCGCCGCAAACTCGGCGCCACAGGTATCGACCTTCTTGTAGACCGCGTGCTGGCCCTGCGCGGCGCGGGCGATCCGGATGTCCTCCTCTGCCGTACCGGTGAGGGTCGCGATGCGGACGTCCGAGAAGCCCATCGCCTTGGCGGTCTCGAGCCGGGCGGTGCCGCCACGCCGGAGCTCGTCCTCGTAGGCGACGATCTCCTGGACGTTGCGGAGGAACCACGGGTCGATGCGGGTCTCCTGCGCGACCTCGTCGAGCGATAGCCCGGCGCGGAAAGCGTCGGCGATCGCCCACAGGCGCTGCGCGTTGGGCTCGCACAGTCGCCGGCGCAGCTCGGTCTCGTCCTGGAAGTCGGTCGGCTCGAAGCCGTGACTGCCGATCTCGAGCGAGCGCATCGCCTTCTGCAGCGACTCCTTGAAGGTCCTCCCCATCGCCATCGCCTCGCCCACCGATTTCATCTGCGGGCCGAGCACGTCGCGGGTGGCGGGGAACTTCTCGAAGGTGAAGCGCGGGATCTTAGTCACGACGTAGTCGATGGTCGGCTCGAAGCAGGCCGGGGTCTCGCGCGTGATGTCGTTCCGGATCTCGTCGAGCGTGTAGCCGACGGCGAGCTTGGCGGCGATCTTGGCGATCGGGAATCCGGTCGCCTTGCTGGCCAGCGCCGAGCTCCGCGAGACGCGCGGGTTCATCTCGATGATGACGAGCCGACCGGTCTCGGGATGGACACCGAACTGGATGTTGGAGCCGCCGGTGTCGACGCCGATCTCGCGGATGATGCGGATCGCGGCGTTCCGCATCAGTTGGTATTCCTTGTCCGTCAGCGTCTGGGCGGGCGCCACCGTGATCGAGTCGCCGGTGTGCACCCCCATCGGGTCGAAGTTCTCGATCGAGCAGACGATGACGACGTTGTCGTTGCCGTCGCGCATCACCTCGAGCTCGAACTCCTTCCAGCCGGCGATCGACTCCTCGATCAGCAGCTCGTGCGTCGGGGAGGCCGCCAGGCCGCCTTCGACGATGGCCGCGAACTCCTCGGGCGTCGTGGCCACGCCGCCGCCGGTACCGCCGAGCGTACGCGAGGGGCGAATGATGAGCGGCAACGGGATCTCGCGACGGACCGCTTCGGCGTCGGCGAGGGTCCGGGCATAGCCGCTGCGCGGCAGGTCGAGGCCGATCTTTTCCATCGCCGCCTTGAAGAGGTTGCGGTCCTCGGCCTTCTTGATCGCCGGCAGCTTGGCACCGATGAGCTCGACGCCGTACTTCTCGAGCACGCCGGCCTCGGCGATCTCGATCGCGAGGTTCAGGCCGGTCTGCCCGCCGATCGTCGGCAGGATCGCCTGCGGGCGCTCGATCGCGATGATCTGCTCCAACACCTCGGCCGTCATGGGCTCGATGTAGGTGCGGTCCGCGAACTCGGGATCGGTCATGATCGTCGCCGGGTTCGAGTTGACGAGGACGACGCGGTAGCCCTCCTCCCGGAGCGCCTTGCACGCCTGGACGCCCGAATAGTCGAACTCGCAGGCC
>CAZWAX010000786.1:0-1597 GCA_964631985.1 uncultured Polyangiaceae bacterium
TCCACGCGGAGCACGCTGCCCCACGGCGAACCTTCACGGCGCTGGAAATCGGCGGGGTCGGTAAGGGGTTCGGAAGGGGGCGGGCGCTCGCCGGCGTCGACCGGAGACTCGGGGGCCCGCAGAGGGTCGGCGTCAGCGGGCCCGACGGCGCCGGCAAGTCGACCTTGCTGCGTGCCATCGTCGGCCTGCTCGACGTCCAGGCGACGACCGCGACCGTGCTCGGCTACGACCTGAAGGCCGACGTTTCCGAGCTGAAGGAGCACACGGGCTACGTGCCCCAGGCGTTCAGCCTGCACCGCGACCTGTCGGTGATGGAGAACCTGCGCTTCACCGCCCGCCTGCACCGCCTGTCCGACGACGAGCTCCGGCGGCGCGTTCTGCCGATCCTCGAGCGCACCGGCCTCGCCCCCTTCGTCGACCGCGCCGCAGGCGCGCTCTCCGGCGGCATGAAGCAGAAGCTCGCCATCGCGAACGCGCTGCTGCCCGCGCCGCGCCTGCTGGTGCTCGACGAGCCGACCGCGGGCGTCGACGTCGAGGCGCGCGGCGACATCCTCGCCATGCTCGACGGCCGCCGACGCGACACGCTGATCGTGGTGAGCACGAGCTACCTCGACGAGATGACGGCGTGCGATCGCCTGATCTATCTCGACGACGGCCGGGTCGTCGCGACCGGGACCCCCGACGAGCTGCGCGCGAGCGTCGCGGTCGAGCTCTACCGCGCGTGGGGTGACGACCCGCACGCGATCGCGCACGCGGCGCGGGCGCTCCCCTGGGTCGCCGAAACCCACGCCAGCGGCGAGTTCGCGCGCATCGAGGTGCCCGCGCACCGCACGCCCGGCGCGGCGGCCGTGCGGCGCACGCTCACCACGCTCCCCGGGGTGCATTTCGCGGAACGCGTGCCCGTCGACATGGAAGCGACCCTGCTCGCGCTCGCCCGCAGCACCAACGTTCCGGTATGAGCACGCCGCCGATCATCCGCGCCCACGGCCTCACCAAGCGCTTCGGCGACTTCACGGCGGTCGACGCGCTCGACTTCGAGGTCGCGCCCGGGTCGATCTTCGCGTTCCTCGGCGCCAACGGGTCGGGCAAGAGCACGACCATCCGCATGCTCATCGGCCTGCTGACACCGACGGCGGGCGCGATCGAGGTCGACGGCATCGACGTGATCACGACGCCGCGCCGGGTCCGCGACCACATCGGCTACATGGGCCAGAAAGTGAGCCTCTACCAGGGGCTCTCGCTGCGCGAGAACCTCGAGTTCTACGCCGGCCTGTACGGCATGACCGGCGCGCCGCTCGAGCAGCGCTGGGGCGAGCTCCGCGAGCGCTTCGACCTCGCCGAGGTCGAGCACGAGAAGGCGAGCGACCTTCCTGCCGGCGTGCGGCAGCGGGCCGGTCTCGCGCTCAGCACGCTGCATCGGCCGCGGGTGCTCTTCCTGGACGAGCCGACCGCGGGCGTCGACCTCCACAACCGCCTACTGTTCTGGAACCGCATTCGCGAGGAGGCGGCTACCGGCGTCACCGTCTTCGTCACCCCCCACTTCCTCGAGGAGGTCGAATACTGCGACTGGGCCTGCCTCCTCCACTCCGGCCGCTTG
>CAZWAX010000787.1:0-1595 GCA_964631985.1 uncultured Polyangiaceae bacterium
GTCTTCGAGGCCGGCAGCGGCGTCGGCGGCACCTGGTTCTGGAACCGCTATCCGGGTGCGCGCTGCGACGTCGAGAGCCTCCAGTACTCGTACCAGTTCTCCGACGAGCTGCAGCAGGAATGGGAGTGGACCGAGCGCTACGCGTCCCAGCCGGAGATCCTCCGCTATCTGAATCACGTCGCCGATCGCTTCGACCTCCGGCGCGACATTGCCTTCAAGACCCGCGTCGCATCGGCGGTCTTCGACGAGGGGGCCGACCGTTGGCAGGTGCGCACCGACGCCGGCGTCGCGGTATCCGCCCGCTTCTTCATCATGGCGACGGGCTGTCTGTCCTCGACCAACACGCCGGCGATCCCCGGCCGCGAGAGCTTCGCCGGCCCGATGCTGCACACCGGCAACTGGCCGCACGAGCCCGTCGATTTCACCGGCCAGCGCGTCGCCGTGATCGGGACCGGCTCGTCGGCGATCCAGGCGATCCCCTTGATCGCCGAGCAGGCGGCCCATCTGTACGTGTTCCAGCGCACGCCGAACTTCTCCGTGCCGGCGCAGAACCGGCCGCTGACCGCCGCAGAGCAGGAGGCCGTGAAGCGCGACTACGCGGCGCTGCGCACCCGCGGCGGTCAGATGCCGTTCGGGTTCGACACCCGGTCGACCGAGGTGTCGGCGCTGCAGGTGAGCGAGTCCGAGCGCCGCGCCGAGTACGAGGCGCGCTGGGCGGAAGGTGGCCTGCCGTTCCTCGGCAGCTTCGCCGACATGCTGTTCGACCGCGCCGCCAACGCCACCGCCGCCGACTTCATCCGCGAGAAGATCCGCGGCATCGTGCGCGATCCGGCCGTCGCCGAGCGGCTGACGCCGCAGGGCGTGGTCGGGTGCAAGCGACTCTGCAGCGACACCGATTACTTTGCCACCTTCAACCGTCCGAACGTCACGTTGGTGGACATCGTCGCGTCGCCCATCGAGGCCATCACCGCGCAGGGCATCCGGACGGCGACGGCCGAGTACGCGGTCGACACCATCGTCTTCGCGACCGGCTTCGACGCCATGACGGGCCCGATCCTGCGCGTCGACATCCGTGGCCGCGGCGGCCACGCGCTCCGCGACAAGTGGGCCGAAGGGCCGCGCACCTATCTCGGGCTCGCGTCGGTCGGGTTCCCGAACCTCTTCATCATCACCGGCCCCGGGAGCCCGTCGGTGCTCTCCAACATGGTGCCGTCGATCGAGCAGCACGCCAACTGGATCGCCGCCTGTCTCGGCTGGATGCGGAGCCGCGGCCTCACGCGCATCGAGGCCGCGCCCGACGCCGAGGACGCCTGGGTCGCGCACGTGAACGACGTCGCCGCCGCCACGCTCTATCCGTCCTGCAACTCGTGGTACCTGGGCTCCAACATTCCCGGCAAGCCGCGGGTCTTCATGCCCTACCTCGGCTTCCCGGCCTACGTAGAGAAGTGCAATCAGGTTGCGGCCTCCGACTACGAAGGCTTCGTCCTCGCCTAAGCATCGTCCGCACGGTGGTCGGAGCGCGGGGGCGTGGGGTGTCGGGTCGCTGGCTCAGCAGAGCCTGGGCCACGCACCGCTCAAGGGCACCATGCGCAGGG
>CAZWAX010000788.1:0-1593 GCA_964631985.1 uncultured Polyangiaceae bacterium
CGGCGCTCGGGCGGCAGCACGGCCACGGCGCGGCGCACGTCCTCGGCCTCGCCGAGCGCCCCGGTCCACTCCACGGCCTGCTCCGGAACCGCGTCGAGCTCGACCAGGCGCCGCTCCGCCCGCAGGACGTCGAGCGCCTTGCGGGTGGCGATCCGCCCGAGCCAGGCCGCGAACGCGGATGGGTCCTCCAGATCGGCGATCCTGTCGAGGGCGGCAGCGACCGCGTCCTGGGCGACGTCGTCGGCGGCGGCGTGTCGCCCCGTGATCGCGAACGCCCGGTGCCACGCCGCCCGCCAGTGTCGGCGCACGAGCTCCGCCTTGGCCGAGCGGGAGCCGCCCTTCGCCGCGACCACCAGGTCCCGCTCGTTGCTCTGAGGCATGACCACACTCTCTCTGACGCGCGAGAAGGGCCCAGAGGTCCCGGGGGCTCGGCAATGGTGACGCGCGGGAGAACATCCCCCACCCGGACGATCGCGGTGCCCTGGGGCGCTCCCTAGCGTCTCCGGAGATACGAACCATCGATGACATCCGGCGGAGCCTGGGGACGAGGAGCACGCGATGAAGGCCGTGGTGATGGCGGACGGCGGCGGACTCGAGGTGACCGAGCTCCCCGACCCCGCGGCGGACGGGTGGGCGGTCGTCGAGGTCAAGGCGGCCGGCGTGTGCGGCAGCGAGCTGCACTTCCTGGACGGCATGGTTTCGCCGCCGCACGAGCGGTTCGTGCTCGGGCACGAGATCGCGGGCGTCGTCGTCTCCGCCCCGGAGGGCGCCGGCGTGGCGCCCGGAGCCCGCGTGGCGGTCTACAACTTCGTCGGCTGTGGCACCTGCCGTTGGTGCCGTACCGGCCACGAGTCGATCTGCCCACGGCCGCAGGCGCAGCTCGGATGGACGGCCGACGGCGGCTACGCCGAGCTCTGCCGCGCGCCCGCCGAGAACCTGCTCCCGCTTGCCGACGACGTCTCCTTCGAGACGGCCGCGGTGCTCGCCTGCAGCGGGATGACCGCGGTGCACGCCACCCGGATCGCCGGGATCCAGCTCGGCCAGATCGCCGTCGTGAACGGCGTCGGCGGCGTCGGCCTCATGGTGCTGCAGGTCCTGGCCGCCGCCGGCGTGCGCGCGATCGCCGTCGCCGACGCCGAGGACAAGGCGCCGCTGGCCCTCGAGAACGGAGCACGCGACGTGATCGTCCTCCCGGGGGGCGAGGGCTACGAGACGCTGCCCGACCGGGTTCGCGAGCTCACCCGCGGCGACGGCGCCGACCACTACTTCGAGCTCGTCGGCACGACGGCGACCATGGCGGCGGGTATCCGCTCGCTCGGGCGCCGCGGCACCTGCGTGCTCATCGGATACACCGCCGAGGACCTGCAGATCCACCCGATCGACCTCATCCTCTCCGAGGCGAGGATCGTCTCCTCGGTGGCGGCCTCGCGCCACGACCTCGCGCTCGCGCTCGCGCTCGCCGCCGACGGCCGGCTCTCGGTCGCGGTCGACACCGCCTATCCCCTGGCGGAGGCCGAGACGGCACTCGCCCGGTTGCGTGCCCGCGACGTGCGCGGGCGCAACGTGCTCGTGCCCTGGCCCGCTCGGGAACCG
>CAZWAX010000789.1:0-1577 GCA_964631985.1 uncultured Polyangiaceae bacterium
GCTTCGAGTTCGGGTTCAGCGTCGCCGACCCGCACAAGCTGGTGATCTGGGAGGCCCAGTTCGGCGATTTTGCCAACGGGGCCCAGGTCGTCGTCGACCAGTTCATCGCCAGCTCGGAGTCGAAGTGGCAGCGCATGAGCGGTCTCGTGATGCTGTTGCCGCACGGGATGGAGGGGCAAGGGCCGGAGCATTCCAGCGCACGCCTCGAGCGCTACCTCCAGCTCTGCGGCGACAACAACATGCAGGTGTGCAACTTGACGACGCCGGCCCAGTATTTCCACGTGCTGCGGCGCCAGATGCACCGCACCTTCCGGAAGCCGCTCATCATCATGAGCCCGAAGATGTTGTTGCGGTACAAGTGGGCGGTGTCCCCGCTGAAGGACTTCACCGACGGGACGTTCCAGCCCGTGCTCGACGAGCCGACCCCCGGGACGGTCGACGTCGGCGTCACGATCGACCGGCAGAAGGTCACGCGCGTCATTCTCTGCAGCGGCAAGGTCTACTATTCGCTGCTCGCCGGTCGTGCCGAGCGCGAAATCGACACGACCGCGCTCGTGCGGGTGGAGCAGCTCCATCCTTTTCCGCGGCAGGAGCTCGCGGCGATCCTCGCGGGGTATCCGGCGGTGCGGCAGGTCTTCTGGGTCCAGGAGGAGCCCTCCAACATGGGGGCGTGGCACTTCATCTGGAATCAGATGCGGCCCGTCCTGCCCGATACCCTCACGTTGTCGTACGTCGGTCGCCGCGCGGCAGCGAGCCCGGCGACCGGCTCGTACAAGATCCACCAGCAAGAGGAAGCCGATCTGATCAATCGAGCGTTCGCGCGTTGAGCGCGCCAGTCGGAACGCCGGCGCGGGCGGGAGGATAGGACGGTATGGCGTTCGAGGTGAAGATTCCGACGCTGGGCGAGTCGGTGACCGAAGGGGTGATCGTGCGCTGGGCCAAGCAGGATGGTGAGCGGGTCGAGCGCGACGAGATCCTGCTCGAGCTCGAGACCGACAAGGCCAGCATGGAGATCGCGTCCGAGCGGGCGGGCGTGCTCCGCATCGTGAAGGATGCGGGCGCGACCGTGACGGTCGGCGAGGTCGTGGCGCGGGTGGAGGAAGGTGCCGGTGGGGCGGCGCCCTCGCCGATGAGGGGGAAGGGCTCGGCGCGCTGCTTCAGTTCGTCTTCGTCGGTCTGCTCCGCATCACCCGCCCATGTCTCGCCGCGGGTGGTGTTCATGAAGGCCTTCAGCTTCGTGTCATCACCCTCCAGGTACTTCTCGTGGGCGAAGAGGAACTCACGGACGATGTCGGACCAGCTGGCGGCCGGGCTGTAGGCGGTCCAGATGTGGAAGGCGACGTGACGCGGGGTTTCGACCGGGTCGCCGAGCTCGTCGAAGAAGCGACCTTCGGCAGTGACGAATACGGTGCCCGTTTCGTTCGCCCAGATCGCGCCCTTGTTGTCGCCCCAGATGTTCAGGTATTCAGCCTGCGTCAGCGCGTGATCGCAATGCGGGCACTGGTGGCGGACGGAGTCGGGGTCACCCTTGTCCCACTTGAACCCGTGCGGCTCGTCCTTTCCGCCCCAAGTGAGGG
>CAZWAX010000790.1:0-1574 GCA_964631985.1 uncultured Polyangiaceae bacterium
GGGATGCGCCTCCCCGAACAGGCGCTCGAGCGCGCCCGAGAGGGCCGGCGACGGGAGCGGTCCGGCCGCGACGATCGTCACGCCCTCGGGAATGGCATCGAGCTCGCGGCGATGGAGCCGGATGGCGGGATGCTCGGCGATCGCCTGCGTCACTCCCTCGGCGAAGCGCGTCCGATCGACGGCGAGACAGGCGCCGGCGGGCACGGTGGTCCGATCCGCGACCGTGAGGATGAGCGACCCGAGCCGGCGCATCTCGTCCTTCAAGCAGCCGACGGCCGTCTCGAGCGAGGCGTTCCGAAAGGAATTGGAGCACACCAGCTCGGCGAGATGCTCGGTCTGATGCGCCTCGGTCCCGCGCACCGGCCGCATCTCGTACAGATCGACCGGAACCCCGCGCCGCGCCAGCTGCCATGCCGCTTCCGAACCGGCGAGACCGCCGCCGACGATGGTGACCCGCTCCGCCATGGACCGCCCTGTCTACTGCGACGGGCTGAGGAGCGCCAGCAGGCCTACGTCATGGGGACGCGAGATGTGCGCGAGGAGCGCGAGTCGAACTCGCGCTCCGAGTCCCATCGGAGGATCGGCACGCGCAGCGTGCCGACCGCACGGGGGCGAAATCAATCAAACCGCGACGTCCGCGGCGACGTCGGCGGTTTCCTGGAAGTCGCAGCCTTCCTTGATGCAACGCCGCACCGTCCCTGCCCGCTTGGTCGTCTTCTCGACCACGAACGGTGCGTGACAGAGCGGACAGGGCATCGCCACCGGCCGGTCCCAGCTCGCGAACTTGCAGTCGGGGTAGCGGTTGCAGCTGTAGAAGATCTTGCCGCGCCGCGAGCGCTTCTCGAGGATCTCGCCGCTCGACGCCGCGCCGCAATCCGGACACGCGATTCCGAGCTTCGCGGGCTTGATCATCGGCATGATGGTCTTGCACTCGGGATAGCCCGAGCAGCCGAGAAACTTGCCGAAGCGCCCGAAGCGCACCAGCATCGGCTTCCCGCACTTGTCGCACACCTCGTCGGTGGTCTCGGCCTTGGCGATCACGATGTCGCCGTTCTCGTCGCGGGTGAAGTTCTTGGTGCCCTTGCACTCCGGATAACTGCGACAGGCGAGGAACTCGCCGCGCCGGCCCCACTTGATGACCATGGTCTCGCCGCACTGATCGCACTTGATGTCGGTCGGCCGCTCCTCGGCCTTGACGTTCCGCATCTCGACGCCGGCCCTGTCGAGGTCCTTGGCGAACGGCTCGTAGAAGCGCCGCATCACTTCCACCCAGTTCTGGGTCCCCTCCTCGATGTGATCGAGGTCCTCCTCCATGCCGGCGGTAAAGTCGACGTTGAGGATGTCGGGAAACGAGCCGACCAGGAGGTCGGTGACCAGCATGCCGAGCTCGGTCGGGAAGAGCCGCTTCTGCGGATCTTCCTGGACGTACTCCTTGCCGAGGATGGTCTGCATGATCGAGGCGTAGGTCGACGGGCGACCGATGCCGTTCTCTTCGAGCTCTTTGATGAGGGTCGCTTGCGAGAAGCGCGGCGGCGGCTGGGTGAAATGCTGCTCGGGCTTCAAGTCCCCCTGCA
>CAZWAX010000791.1:0-1571 GCA_964631985.1 uncultured Polyangiaceae bacterium
TGACGCGCGCGGCACGCCGCGAGGCCGACGGCAGCGCGCGCGCCATCACGTCGCCGATGGTGGGCACCTTCCACCGTGCCGGCGCGCCGGAGGCGCCGGCGTTCGTCGAGGTGGGCGACGTCGTCGAGCGCGGACAGGTGCTGTGTCTGATCGAGGCCATGAAGATGATGAACGAGATCGAGGCCGAGTTCCGCGGGCGCGTGGTCACGATCGTCGTCGAGAACGGCCACCCGGTCGAGTACGGGGAGCCGCTCTTCCTGATCGAGCCGATCTAGAGCATGTCGCACGACGCGAACCTCCGCGCGCGATCCCCCTTGTGAGCGAATGTTCCGGAAAATTCTGATCGCCAATCGTGGTGAGGTGGCACTCCGTGTGATGCGCGCCTGTCGTGAGCTCGGGGTCGCGACGGTCGCCGTGTGCTCGACCGCCGACCGCGAGTCCCTGCACGCCCGCCTCGCCGACGAGCGCGTGTGCGTCGGCCCGGAGGGTCCCGAGGACAGCTACCTGAACGTTCCGGCGATGCTCTCGGCGGCGCTCTCGCGTGGCGCCGACGCCGTGCATCCCGGCTACGGCCTGCTCGCCGAGAGCGGCGATTTCGCCGAGGCCTGCGAGCGTTCGGGGCTCGCCTTCGTCGGACCGCGCGTTCGGCATCTCCGTCTCATGGGAGACAAACCACGGGCGCGCCGCATCGTCGAGAAGGCCGGGGTACGGGTGCTGCCGGGAAGCGCCGAGCCGCTCGCCGACCTGGCCGACGCCCGTGCGGTCGCCGACGAGATCGGTTACCCGCTGCTCGTGAAGGCGGCGGCGGGCGGCGGTGGCCGCGGGCTCGGCGTTGCCCGCGATCCCGAGGCGCTGGCCGCGGCCTTCGCCGTCGCGCGGAGCGAGGGCGAGCGGGCCTTCGGCAACAACCTCGTCTACGTCGAGCGCTATCTCGAACGGGCGCGCCACATCGAGGTGCAGCTCGTCGCGGATCGCGAGCGCCGCATCGTGCTGCTCGGGGAACGCGACTGCTCGCTGCAACGCGACCGGCAGAAGCTCCTCGCCGAAGGCCCGGCGATCGGCCTCCCGCGAGGCCTCCGGGCCAAGCTCGCCGAGGCGGCGACGCTCACCGCGACGGCGGTCGGCTACACCAACGTCGGAAGCGTCGAGTTCCTGGTCGACGCCGACGGGACGTTCTACTTCATCGAGATGAACACCCGGGTCCAGGTGGAGCACGCCGTCCCGGAGATCCTGACCGGCGTCGACCTGGTGCAGGAAGGCATCCGCATCGCGGCGGGCGAGTCGCTGTCGATCGCGTCCAAGGACGTCGAGGTGCGCGGCCACGCGATCGAGTGCCGGGTCCATGCGGAATGGTCGCAGGGCGCGCCGGCGGCGCGGCACGCCGTCCGCGCGTTCCATGCACCCGGGGGACTCGGCATCCGGGTCGAGTCGGCGCTGGAAGTGGGCGACGTGATCGCGGTCGCGGAGACGCCGCTCCTCGCCAAGGTGCTCGCGCACGGGGCGACGCGCCGGCAGTCGCTCGCCCGTCTCCGCGCGGCGCTCGCCGAGCTCGTGATCGACGGGGTCCCGAC
>CAZWAX010000792.1:0-1565 GCA_964631985.1 uncultured Polyangiaceae bacterium
GCCGGTCCCGCCGTCACCCCCGGTCGCGGCCACGGTCGTTGCGCTCGTCGGCGCGGCCGTGTCGGCGGGCGCGACCGCGTCGTGGCTCGGCTTGGCGGCCGCGACCGCCCGCGGCGACGGGGCCCGCGCGGCGCGACGCACGGGCGCCGGGCGTGACGGCGGCGGCGCGATCATCGGTGCCGGCGGACCGGCCACGGCCGCCTGTTCCGGGCCGACTGCGGCCCCCTCACCCGCTCCCGCCTGCGCATCCCCCCCGCCGCGCTCGAGCATCGTCACGACCAGGGGTGGCACCGGGCGCGCCTCGAGCCGCCAACCCCGGACGCCCAGCAGCACCGTCGCATGGCAGAGCACCGACACCACGAGCGCCGCGAGCAGACGGGCGCTCCGGCGCTCGCCGTTCGGTATCGCTGGCCAGGTGTCGACGTGCTCCACGCGTGCCTCGAGGTCCGCTTACTCCGTCACGAGCGTCACGGTGCAGGTCGCCCCCGCGATCGGCGTCACGCCGTCGGGCGCGGTCACGTCGGCGAGCGAGCACGCGAATGACGACCCCGTCGGAGCCGCGCCGAGGCAATCGAAGCGCACGCTCAGGAGGGCGCCGTCGTCGAGGCCTTCGAACGTGGCCAGCACGAAGGTGACCTCGTCGTCGCGGTCGTTCGGGGAGCCGGCGTTCAAGAGCGACGTGCTGGTGAGGATCGTCACCCGTTCGGCCGCGGCGTCGCCGCTGCCGGGAAGCGTCACGGCGCTCGCGGGATACGCGAGGGTCAGCGTCGCCGCCCCGATCGGCTCCGGCACCGCGAGCGTCACGGTGGCGGTCGCCGTCGTGCATGCCGGCGCCCCGCCGGGACACGCGAGGGTCACCGCGAGCCCGGCCGCGGCGCGCAACACGTTCACGCCGTCGGTCACCGAGACCGTCCCGCCCCCGTCGAGGTCGCACCGCGCCGGCGTGCAGGTGCTCGACAGACCGGCGGCCGCGCGCAGGGTCTGGACCCCGTCGGTCACCGTGACCGCGCCGCTGTCGTCGGCGTCGGCGCAGGCAGCGGCAGCGACGCCTGGCGCCGTCGCCAACCACAGCAGGCTGAAGATGAGCCGCGATGTTCTCATGATGATCCTCATGGCGATGCGACGACCAGCGAACAGGTCGTCGGCACTTTGGTCACGCCGTCGACCGCCTTCGCGTCGACGACCGTGCACAGGTAGTCGGTGGGCGCGCTCGGGGCGCTGCCGCTGCAGCGATCGAACGTCACCCGGAGGATGTCGCCCATGACCCCCACGATCGCCACCAGCGTGAACCGCAACCGGTCCGGCTCGAGATCGCCGTCGCTGTCCTGGTTGTTGGGCACGCCCTTGGCAACGAGCGCGCCGCCCGTGAGATCGGCGACCCGCGCCCGCACGGCCGCGTCGTCCTCGGCGCCCGGCAAGCGCACGAGGTCGGGCCCGTAGTCGAGCAACAGGCCGGCGCTTCCGATCGGCGTGCCGCCGCTCGCGAGGGCGATGGTGACGGTCGTGGTCGCGACGCCGGGCGCGGCGGCCGGGCAGAAGACCGGCGACGGCGTGATCGTCGGGCT
>CAZWAX010000793.1:0-1565 GCA_964631985.1 uncultured Polyangiaceae bacterium
TGCCGTCGTCGTCGGTGTGCCCGTGATGTCGATCACCACGCGCGGCGGATCCTCCCACGCCTCGACGTTGTGCTTGCCGATGTTCGCGAGATCGAGGACCACGCGGGCCGTCCGGGCGTTGAACTGTCCCGTCCGGATCTGTTGGAGGAGACCGTTCTCCACCCCGATCGGCGCCGTTGCGCCGGGTCCGATGGTGGCATTGGAGAAGTCCAGAACCATCCGTCGTTCGCTCTTGCGCGCGGCCTCGCCGTTCATCATGCGCACGTAGAACGGGATCGGCCGTGACAGGAGGATCACGACCCGGGTCGAGCGGTCGTCCGCCTCGTAGCGGACGCGTTCGATCCGGCCGGGTTTGTCCGCTGCCGCGATGCCGGAACTGCTGGTCCCGAAGAACGCCGCGAGCCCGAGCGTCACGATCGCGGCGCGCCGCCGCCAAGTGGCGCTGCTCGTGCGCCGCGCCTCAGCTGTGCTCATCCGTGCCATCTTCGTCTCCGCCCCGCACCGCCTCCACCAACCCGTTCAGCTCGTTCAGCGCCTCGAGGGGGGTCATGCGCGTCACGTCGATCGACCGGAGTCGGGCCTCGACCGCCGACGGTCGCGGGGCGAACAGGCCGAGCTGCGTCCCGGCAGCGCCCGGTCCAGCCGGTGCCGCGCGCCCACCCTCGGAAAGTAGCTCGCCGCGTTCGAGCGTCGCCAAGAGGCTTCGCGCCCTCTCCACCACCTCGACCGGCAACCCCGCCAGCCGCGCCACCTCTACGCCATAGCTCCGGTTGGCGGGTCCTGCAACGATTCGGCGGAGGAAGATCACCTGATCGTTCCACTCGCGGACGGCGACCGAGTAGTTGCGGACGCGGGGTCGCTGCCGGGCGAGGGCCGTAAGCTCGTAGTAGTGGGTGGCGAAGAGGGTCTTGGCCTGGGGCTCGCGATCGTGCAGATGCTCGGCGACGGCCCAGGCGATGGCGATCCCGTCGTAGGTGCTCGTGCCGCGGCCGATCTCGTCGAGGATCACCAGGCTTCGCGGACCGAGCTCGCGGAGGATGTTCGCGGTCTCGCGCATCTCCACCATGAAGGTCGAGTCGCCGGCGGCGAGGTTGTCGGACGCGCCGACGCGCGTGAAGACGCGGTCCAGGACGCCGATCCGGGCCTCCGACGCGGGCACGAAGCTCCCCATCTGCGCCAGGCAGCAGATCAAGGCGACCTGTCGGAGATAGGTCGACTTGCCGGCCATGTTGGGCCCGGTGATGAGGAGGAGCTGTTGGCTGCCGTCGAGCGTGCAGTCGTTCGGGACGAACGCGGCGCCGCCGAGGGTGGTCTCGATGACGGGATGACGGCCGTCACGAATCGCGATGGTGTCCCCGCGGTCGAGCACGGGGCGGACGTAGCCGCGATCGTGGGCCAGGTCGGCGAGCGCGGCCACGGTGTCGAGGACCGCGAGCGCGCGCGCGTTCTCCGCAAGCACCCGTTGGTGGGTCGCGGCTTCCGCGACCAGCTCGGCGAAGAGCGTCGCCTCGAGCTGGCCGAGTCGGGCCTCGGCGATTTGTTCGACGCGGTAGAGATCGTCAGCG
>CAZWAX010000794.1:0-1558 GCA_964631985.1 uncultured Polyangiaceae bacterium
GTCGAGATCGTGACGCTCGACGAGATCGCCGTCAGCCGCTTCGTCTTCCAGCCCGGATGGCGCTGGGAGACCGACGTGGGGCCGATCGCCGGCACGGACACCTGTCAGCATCGCCACGTCGGCTATACGATTTCCGGCCGGCTCGCGGTCCGCATGGTCGACGGCACCACCCTCAACATCGAGCCGGGCGATGCCTACGAGATCCCGGCCGGGCACCTGGCGTGGGTCGTGGGCGACGTGCCGTGGGAGTCGGTCGAGTTCACGAGCGGCCATGCGTTCGGCAAATCGCGCGACGATCTCGGCGAGCGCGTACTGGCGACGATCGTATTCTCCGACATCTGCGACTCGACCGCGATGCTGGCGCGGATCGGCGATGCGGAGTGGACGCGGGTCGTGCGCGAGCACAACGAGCGCATCCGGACGGTCATCGATCGCTTCCGCGGCCACGAGATCACGACCCTCGGCGACGGCTTCCTCGCCCTCTTCGACGGCGCCGCGAAAGCGGTGCTGGCGGCGGCCGCGATGGATCCGGCGGTCGCCGATCTCGGGATCCACGTGCGCACCGGCGTCCACACCGGCGAGGTGGCGATCGTCGGCGGCCAGGCGCGCGGACTCGCGGTGCACGCCGCCGCCCGCGTCGCAGCGCTGGCGGGACCGGGCGAGGTGCTGGTGTCCGGCACGACCCACGACTTGCTCGACGGCTCGGGACTCGCGCTCGATTTCCGCGGCACCCACGAGCTCAAGGGCCTCCGCGGCGCGCGGCCGATCTTCGCGCTCGTGCGCTGACGCCGGGCTCGCGCTCGGCGCTCAGACCGTCGCGTTGCGGCGGAGCTCGCGGAGCAGATCGTCGAGCGCGATGATGGCGATGCTGATCGCGGCATCGGCGAGCCCGTACGGAAGCACCAGGTCGGTACCGTTGATCATCGCGCCGCACGAGTACACGACGTTCGGCACGTAGCCTTCGCGCTCGGCGCCTTCGGGCGCGAGCAGCGGCTCGCGCAGTCGACCGATCACGCGCCGGGGATCGTCGAGGTCGAGCAGCAGCGCGCCGAGAGCGTACCGCCGCATGGGACCCACCCCGTGGGTGATCACCACCCACCCGGCAGCCGTTTCGACGGGCGAGCCGCAGTTGCCGATCTGCATGAGCTCCCACGGCTGACTCGGTTGGTGCAAGTCGGCCACGTCGTTCCAGTGACCGACGTCCGTCGAGGTGGCCAGGTGAAGGTTCTCGCGATCGCGCCGCGACAGCATGACGTACTTGCCGCCGATCCGGCGCGGGAACAGAGCCATGCCTTTGTTCTTGGCCGCCGCGCCGTGGGGGGTGGAGGGTCGGCCCGAAGTGGGTTTGGTACGACGGGCCGACCGCCGGTCTCGATCCCTACAAAACCTTGAAAATCCAAGATCTTGTTTTGGGCTTGAAGAAAAAAGGCGTGACGTCGGTTTTCGTGACCCACGACATGCCCACCGCCATGAACGTTTGCGACCGCTTTTGCCTGCTCGGGAACGGCAAGGTCATGGACCAAGCCAGCGTCGAAGAAGTGAAATTGAATAAGGGCGG
>CAZWAX010000795.1:0-1545 GCA_964631985.1 uncultured Polyangiaceae bacterium
GAGCGCGGACGTGGCGGTGCGCTCCCGGGCGGAAGCTGCTCGCTCGGCGCAACCGCAGGCGCGGTCGATTCCGGGGATGCCGTCGGGTCGGACGGTCCACGACCCCGGCGACCGCGACGCCGGCGGCGACGCGGCGGCCCGGGGGCCGCCGAGGACGGCGCCGCTCCTGGCTCGTCGGGCTCCATCGACTCCGGTTAGCACACGGATCGCGCGGGAACGATCGGCCGGTCGGAGGCATGACCTCGGCACCCATGGTAGATCGCCCCGATGCCCGAGCCCTCCGCCGAACGCTCGCCGCTGCCGCGTGAGGGCTTCTTCCTCCGGGCCGCGGCGCTGCCGGTCCTGCCTGCCAACATCGCGGGTGCGGTGCTTGCGTACCTGTACTTCAACTTCGTCGATCCGCTCGAGCAGGTGGTCGACGACGGCCAGTACGAAGGGCAGCGCCTCGTCGTCTTCCTGGTCGTCGTGACGGTGATCCTGACCGCGAACGCGTATCTCAGCGCGCGCTGGTTCGGGCCGCTGGCGCGCTGGCGTCAGCGCCTCCGCGAAGGAGCCGACCCGGCCGCGGTGCCGGTGCGGATCCGGCGCCGCGTGCTGAACGCTCCGCTCGCCAATACCGTCCTCACCCAAGCGGGCTGGACCATCGCCAGCGTCTTCTATCTCTTCTATCTCCGCGCCGTCGGCGGGCTGGCACCCGGCGAGCTCGGCCGCATCGTCGCGGCGCTGATCCTCGTCGCCGGACCCCTCACCGCGGCGCTCACGTTCCTCGCGAGCGAGTTCTACCTCCGCCGCCAGGTCCCGATCTTCTTCCCCGACGGCCGGATCGAGCCCACCGGGGTGTTGCGGGTCCCGATCCTGGCCCGGCTCGGCGGCACCTTCGCGGTCATCTCGATCCTGCCGCTGACGCTGATGATGCTCGTCGACTTCGGGATGGAGCGCCGCTACGGCGTGCGTTCGCACCCCGAAGTCGGCGCGTTCTGGAGCCACCTCGTCCGCGCCCAGGGATTCATCGCGGTCGTGACCGGCGTCGTCTCGCTGCTGATGGCGTGGCTCGTCGCGCGTTTCATCAACCGCCCGGTGCAGGCGCTCCGTGCCGCCATGGCGCGGGTCGCGAGCGGCGACCTCTCGGTGCGCGCGCCGGTGCGGAGCGCCGACGAGCTCGGCGAGCTCTCGGCCCACTTCAATGCCATGGTCGACGATCTCCGGACCGCCGAGCGCACGCGCGAGATCTTCGGCCGCTACGTGAGCCCCGCGGTCGCGCGTGACGCGCTCGAGCGTGGCGTCGCGCTCGGCGGCGAGGCCATCGCCGCGACGGCGATGTTCGTCGACCTCCGCGGCTTCACCGCGATGTCGCGGCGGAGCACGCCGGCGCGTGTCGTCGAGATGCTGACCGAGTACTACGCGCTGGTCGAGCGGGTCTGCGAGCGTGAGGGCGGCGTGATCACGCAGTTCCTCGGCGACGGTGTCGTGGTGGTGTACGGCGCGCCGTTGCAGCCGCTGCCGCAGCACGCGCGCGCGGCCGTGCGGGCGTCGATCGCACTGCAG
>CAZWAX010000796.1:0-1543 GCA_964631985.1 uncultured Polyangiaceae bacterium
ACGAGGGCTACACCTGGAGCGACGAGCCGGGGCAGGTGCTGATCGATCGGCTCGACGGCGGCTGGAGCTGGCGCATCCCGTTGAACGAGCGGTTGTCGCTGGGCGTCGTCCTGAACCGTTCCACCGCGGCACGCCTCGGTGCCACGCCGGACGCCCGCCTGGCGGCGGCGATCGCCTCGCACGACGTCCTCGCCGCGACGGTCGCGCAGGCGCGCCGGGTGACCGGGGTCGCGACGTACTCCAACTACCAGTTGATCTCGACCCGCGGCATCGGGCCCGGCTGGGCGGCCATCGGCGACGCCTTCGGCTTCGTCGATCCGATGCTGTCACCGGGCGTGATGGTCGCGCTCCGCTCGGCCGAGATGCTGGCGGCAGGTCTCACGCCCTGGCGCGAGACCCGACAGGGAAGCGAGCCCGCGGCGATCGCGGCGGCGCTCGTGCCGTATACGCGCGAGCTGACGGCGCTCCTCCGCGCGTGGATGGAGCTCATCGGCTATCTCTACGACGGCCGCATGCTCACGCTCTTCCGCGCCGGCAGCGACATGATGGGCGAGCGCGGGGGTCGCTTCGCGCAGGCGATCCAGGGCCACATCGAGGCCAACATCGCCGGGCTCGCGTCGGGCACCTCGATCACCTCGCGGTACAGTCTGGGGCTCCTCCGCTTCCTGGGTCGGCACGGTCTCCGCGGCGTAGCGCCGGACACGCTCGCGATCCAGTGACGACGACGCGCCCATCGGTCGAGGAGGCCGCCGCGGCGGTCGTCCGCTTCCTCAACACCGAGATCATGGCGCCGGCGCATCCGATCGCCGCCGACGACGTGCTCGCCGACGCCGGCGTCGATTCGATGGCGCTCCTCAAGGTGCTCGTGTTTCTCGAGCGCGAGCTCGGGGTCTGGGTCCCGGACGAGGACCTCACCGACGAGATCGTGCGCTCGGCCCGCACGCTCGCGACCTACGTCTGCAGCCGCGCCACGTGAGCGCCGCTCCGCCGCGGTCGGTCGATCTGCTCGGCCCCGACGTCATCCTGCTCGCGATGGAGACGCTCGCAGGGGGACGGACGGGGAGCAGCAACGCGGTGCTCGTGATCGAGCTCGGGAGGTCGATCGACGCCGAGCGCGTCCGGGCCGCACTCGGACGATTCCTCGCGTGCTGTCCGTGGCTCGGCGGCCGCCTCGGGCGGCCGTTCCCGTGGGGGAAGCTGCGCTGGCGCGTCCCCGCCACGGGACCGACGCCACCGTCAGTCGCGACGACGGTGCTCGCGCCGGACGGCGTACCGGCCTTCGTCGACGCCGAGCTCTCGACGTCGGTCGATCCGCGCCGCACATCGCCGCTCCGCATGACGATCGCGGAGTCTGGCGGCGCCACGAGCCTCGTCCTCACCTGGGCGCATCCCCTGATGGACCCGCACGGCGGCGAGCACCTCGTCCGCTTGCTCGCGGCGATCGACGACGCACCCGGCGCGGCGGCCCCGTGGGCGCGCCCGCCGCTCCTGACGGCACCGCCCGAGACGCGGCCGCTCCGCGAGCGCGGCGCGCTGGCAAGTC
>CAZWAX010000797.1:0-1518 GCA_964631985.1 uncultured Polyangiaceae bacterium
GCGACTCGATGGTCTCACGGTAGGCGTTGTTGAACTCGTACCGGTGACGGTGACGCTCGGAGATCTTCTTCTTGCCGTAGACCTTCGCCGCGAGTGAGCCGTCGCCGAGCACGCACCCATAGGCCCCGAGGCGCATGGTGCCGCCCTTCTTGTCGAGACCCTTCTGCGTCGTCATCAGGTCGATCACCGGATGCGCGGTGTCCGGGTCGACCTCCGCCGAGTTGGCGCGCTCGAGACCGCAGACGTGGCGGGAGAACTCGATCACGGCCATCTGCATGCCGAAGCAGATCCCGAAGAACGGCACGTGCTGCTCGCGGGCGTAGCGCACGGCCGCGATCTTGCCTTCGGTGCCACGCTGGCCGAACCCCGCCGGTACGAGGATGCCGTCGGCGTCCTTCAGTGCGCCGAGGCCCTTCTTCTCGAGCACCTCCGAGTCGACGTAGTCGAGGTCGACGGCGCACTCGTTGGCGAGGCCGCCGTGCGTCAGAGCCTCGTTCAGACTCTTGTAGGAATCGACGACGTCGACGTACTTGCCGACGACCGCGATCCGCACCCGCTCTTTCGGGTTCTTGGCGACGCCGACGATCTTCTTCCAGCGCGAGAGCTTCGGCGTGCCGGTCCACATGTTGAGACGCTCGGCGATGCGCTCGTCCAGGCCCTCGTCGTGGAAGACCAGCGGCAGCTCGTAGATGCACTCGACGTCGCGCGCCGTGATGACGGCGTTCTCCTCCACGTTGCAGAAGAGCGCGATCTTGGCTTTCAGTTTCTGATCGAGCATCCGGTCGGTGCGGCAGAGCAGGATGTCGGGCTGGATCCCGAGCCCCGTGAGCTCCTTCACGCTGTGCTGCGTGGGCTTGGTCTTGAGCTCGTGCGCCGTCGAGATGTACGGCACGAGCGTCAGGTGCACGTAGATCACGTTCTCGCGTCCGTGATCGGCGCGGAACTGACGCACGGCCTCGAGGAACGGCAGGCTCTCGATGTCGCCAACGGTGCCGCCGACCTCGCCGATCAGCACGTCGAATCCTTCGGCTGCCGCGGCGATGCGGGCTTTGATCTCGTCGGTGATGTGCGGGATCACCTGCACCGTCCCGCCGAGATAGTCGCCGCGTCGCTCTTTCTCGATCACCGACTGATAGACGCGACCGGTGGTGATGTTGTTCTTCTGCGCCATGGGCGTCGAGACGTAACGCTCGTAGTGCCCGAGATCGAGGTCGGTCTCCGCGCCGTCGTCGGTGACGAAGACCTCACCGTGCTGAAACGGGTTCATCGTGCCGGGATCGACGTTGATGTACGGATCCATCTTCAGCATCGTGACCTTGAGGCCGCGACTTTCCAGCAAAGCGCCGAGCGACGCCGACGCGAGCCCCTTGCCGAGCGACGACACGACGCCGCCGGTGACGAAGATGAACTTGGTTTTGGCCTTCTTCGCGCTCACCGCTGGTCCTCCACCAAGTGCCGCACCCGTTCGAGGTCTTCCGCTGTATCCACCTCGGGGGGCGCACTGTCAACTTCGACCAT
>CAZWAX010000798.1:0-1515 GCA_964631985.1 uncultured Polyangiaceae bacterium
GCGAGCAGCTCCAGGGGGTTGGTGGGGCCCTGGAGGGGTTTGTGGTTCTCGGGTGCGAGGCTGACGGCGGGCTCGCCGGGGGGGAGCGGGCGGTGGCGTTTGGGGTTCTGGCGGAGGTCTTTGGCGACCCCGATCGAGCCGACCTCCGTCCCCGCCTCGTCGTGGGTGATGGAGCCCGAGATCGCGACCGGGATCTCGGTGCCGTCCTTGGCGACGAAGACGGTCTCGCAGTTCTTGACCGTCCCGGTCGGCCCGGCATTGGCACCCCGCATGGCGCGCAGCACTTCGCGGGCGTGGTCCAGGCTCTTGTACAGGAGGGTGACCGGCTTCCCGAGCACCTCGTCCAAGGTGTAGCCGAGGGTCTGGCGGGCCCCGTCGTTGTAAAAAACGATGGCACCGGCACGGTCCACGGCCACGACGATGTCGGGGGAGTTCTCGAGGAGCTTTTCGAAGTAGATGCGCGGGAGCGGCATCGAACGTCGGCGGTGTCGTCGAGCGCAACGCGCCGCTCGAACGACCAAGGCATGTTAGGCCGCGACTTGCCGAGGGTCAAGGTTCGGCGGTCGTGGGTCAAGAATCTGACCGGGGGCCGGCCTCAAGACCGCGTGCGAAGTGGCCGAAGATGTCACACGGGGAGGTCCTGCGTGTGACGGGGGATCCAGCAGTCGTGACGAGGAAGACGATGCGGGGAGGGACGCCATGAGCGCGCCGGATCGCGGTGCCGGCGACCGCGCCCTGCTGCGCTTTCTCGCACGCCAGGGTCGGATCGCCACCGAGGACGTCGCCCGCGTCGAGGCGATGCTGGAGGACGCGGGGACGACCGTCCACGATGCGCTCGAGCGCGAGGGCATCATCAACCAGAAGGACCTGGCGCTGCTCCTCGCCGAAACGCTGCGTCTCAGAATCGTCGACCTGACGACGTATCCCCTCGACGCCAACGTCACCCGCGAGCTCAAGGAGACGATCGCGACCCGCTACGAGGTGGTGCCGATCTCGATCGACGGGCGCACCATCGAGGTCGTCACGGCCAACCCGCTCGACCTCGACGGCCTGAAGGCGGTCGAGTTCGCGACCGGCAAGCGCGTCCAGGCCGTGGTCGCGACCCACGTCGAGGTGAAGGACGCGCTCGCGCACACCTATCGCCTGCAGGAGTCGCTCGAGCAGTTCCTCCAGCTCGTCCCGTCCGGCGAGTCGCTGGTCGTGAACGAGCTCAGTGACGACGGCGGCGACCTCCGCACGATCGCCGCCGACGCCGAGCTGCCGCCGGTCATCAAACTCGCCGACAAGATGCTGATCGAGGGCATCAAGAGCCGCGCGAGCGACATCCACGTCGAGCCGGAAACCGACTCGGTGCTGGTGCGCTACCGCGTCGACGGCATTCTCGAAGAGGCCTTCCGCTTCCCGAAGTGGATCCAGAACCCGCTCGTCGCCCGCCTGAAGGTGATGGCGAAGCTCGACATCACAGAGCGTCGTTTGCCGCAGGACGGCCGCATCCAGGTCCGGTACGCGGACAAG